>JBEKNW010000137.1:0-12355 GCA_049522435.1 Xanthobacteraceae bacterium | reverse complement strand
CCTTCTTACAGAATTGGAAAAACACCAGATAGGCGCCGTAGCCCAGCATCAGGAACTCGAAGTGGTAGTGCCACATCTTCGAGAACGCCTCGATGCAGCGGTGGTAGGTCTCGCGCACGTAATGGTTCTGGCCGATGCCACGCCCGGAGGTGACTACCTCGATGTCATCGAACTCGGGCAATGGGGGCACCCTGATGTCCTCGACCTCCTTAATGAGGGCAAGCATGCGCTCCTTCCATTCGCCGTAGAGGCGCTCCCAATTCTGGTAGTAGAAGCCGGCGCGCTCTTGGAACAGCCCCAGCCGCCTGCCGATCTCGGCGGGATCAGTGACGGGGTAGGCCGTGATGTAGATGCGGCCGTTGACGATGCGGTGGTCCACCCCCAGCGTGGTCGGGAAGGAAAAAACGCGCGTGGTGAAGGCGCCCAGCCCCTGGTAGGGGATTTCTGCCGTCAGCACGTCGAACGCTGGCATGGGCTCGGGGAAGTGCATGGCGTTGTAGAACCAGAAGACTTTGTCGTCCTCGGGCCGGAAGCGGGTGAAGTAGGGATACATATTCTGCCAGCCCTCGGTTCCCGGGACGTCGCCGATTTCCGATGGCAGCGGGAAGGCGTTCGATTTGGCCGGCGCGGTCATGTCTCCTCCTGATCTTCCATTGTTTGTTCCGCTGCCGCTTGGCGCGACGTTGCGGGTGCCGATGCCAACAATTCCAATTCTACAATCATGCGACCCTATGACGGCTTCTGTCCAGCGGTCGCCTATCCAAAGATAGCGGAGGATTCCGTTTTCGCGTCCGTGACGATGACGGCGCCCAGCGTGTCGCCGACGGCCATCGAGACCGCGTGCGGCGGCGCCCGTGCGTGTCTTCCCGGTTCAGGCGCGGCGCAGGTCGTTTATCCACACCACCGTCGCCATGGCGGAATCGCCAGCGGCGCAGCCGGAGAACAGGCCGGTGCCGCCACCGCACAGGACCAGCTCCTCGATCATCTCCATGATGCTGCGTAGCCCGGTCGGCGCCTGCGGATGCCCGAAGATCAGCGAGCAGCCGTAGTTGTCCATCTTTTCGATCGGAAAGCCGGTATCCCGCGCGAAAACGACGTCGTTCACCGCGAACGGATTGTGCGTTTTGGAGGTGCGGCTTGCGCTATGGGGATTTGAGTGCCGCGGATGACGCGCCTGACCGAAGGCAAAGCGATGCAGCGCGTTGGGCGAGAGGATTTGCAGAGCAAAATGTCGACAGACGCGCCGATTTCCTCCACCAGAACGTCGCCGTCCTGTACAAGGAGTTCGCTACGGTTCGCCTTTCACACGCAACCGATAGCCGATGGGCAATAGCTGGAGACCTAGCTTGTCCTCCACGGCCCCCCAAAGGCCGCGCGGCATGAACATGGCGAAAGCCATCGCGGCGACGCCTAGCCCGGCCAGATACCATACGCCGATGTCGCCCAGCTGATCCTGCACAATGAAAAACAGGACGGCGCCGATAATTGGACCTTCGAAAGTACCCAGGCCGCCGACCAAGGTCATGAAGATCATGTAGGCCGTCCACTGGATGCCGAAATTGGTCTTGGGCTGGAAAGTGATCGAGGTGGCCAGCCAAAGCGTTCCAGCGACTGCGCAACCGAGAGCCGCGAGAACGAAAATCGTCCGCTTGGCTGCAAGGACACGCACACCGAGGGACGCAGCCGCCTCCTCGTCGTCCCGGATGGCTTGCACCGACGCGCCCAAGCGGCTCCGCAGGAAAGCGAAGATAAGACCGAGCAGCACCACCATCGCAGTCAGCGCCAGCCAATAGTTATAGGCCCTGCGGGACTCGGGCGTATAGGCATTGAGCGAGATGAGCGAGGTGCCTGTCTCGCCTTGAACCAGCTTGTCGAGATTGACCAGCAGATGGAGCACCTCGGCCACCACCCACATGCCGATCGAGAACTCGCCGCCACGCAGGCGCAGCATGAAAAAAGAAAGGGGCAGGGCGAAAAGGCCGGAGAGCAGGGCACCGACCATCAGCGACGGATAGGGCGCTAGGCCGTGCGCCGCCAGCTGGATCGCAAAATAGGCGCCCAGTCCAAAGAATGCTTGCTGTCCGACCGAGACCAGGCCGGCATATCCGGCCAGCGCGTTCCACATCGCCGCCAATATGACATAGATGAATAGGGTGGTGAGCTTGTCCACCATGTTGGCACCGAACAAGAGGGGCCCGAAGGCGAAAATCACCGCAAGCATCGTGACCGCGACGCCGGAGACCCTGGATGCGCGCGTCCAGCGTTCGACGGACATCGGTCCCAAAGTGGTCATAGCCTGGGCGCTGGCGCGCGCCGCGCGATACGGCGCCCGCTATATGCCGATATCGCGATCCGGCCGCCGAGGATCGCCAGGAAGACCAGATGTCCCCCCAAGAGGAAGCCTTGGGGATGGAACTGCGCACCGATATTCTGGGCGATCCCGAGCACGATGCCGCCCGCCAGCGTTCCCCAGAGCGAGCCGATGCCACCGATTACCACCGCCTCGAACGCGAAAATCAGCTGCATCGGTCCCGAATAGGGATCGAAGGTCGCGCGCATCGCGAGCAGTGTGCCGGCCAAGCCGACCGTCGCCACAGCGATGCCGGCCGCGAGGCCGTAGACGGCGCGTGAATTGATGCCCACCAGCTCGGCCGTGTCGGCATCTTCCGCGACGGCTCGAATCGCCCGTCCGGTCGGCGTTCGAGCGAGAAAAAAGTGCAACCCGCCGAGCAAGACCACCGCCAACGCGAAGATCAACAGAGCGAGCCGACCGATCGACAAATCTTCGCTGATCGACCAGCTATCATAGGCCAGCGTGTCGATCATCGGCGCGAGCGAACGCGTGTCGGCACCCCAGACTTCGAATAGTATGTTTTCGATCGCGATCGCCAAGCCGAAGGTCGACAGCAGCGGCACCAACATTCCCGCGCGCAGGCTGCGTTCGAGAACGCCGCGACAGAGCGCCCAGCCGACCACCGCCATGACGGGCAGGACGACAATTAGCGCGACGAATGGCGACAGGTCAAACGCGTTCGCGACGGCAAAAACCAGGAACGCGCCCAGCACGGCCAGATCGCCATGGGCGAGATTGATAATGCGCATCACGCCGAACATGAAGGAGAGGCCGCAGGCGAGCAGCGCGTAATAGCCGCCGAGCAGTATGCCTTCGATGATCTGGTCGACCCATACCATGACGCTGGCTAAGCCCCGGCCGTCGCGTCGCGCAATCCGAAATAGGCTTCGGCGACGCGGTCGCGGGACAATCCGCCCGCGGCCTGGTCGAGGACGATTCGCCCCTCCAACATGCATACCACGCGCGATGCCATGCCGAGCGCGCGTTTGAGATCCTGCTCGACCAGCACGATCGTCGCGCCGCCGGTCAACAGCGAACGCAGCGAGCGGTACAGCTGATCCACCGCGACGGGCGCCAGCCCGAGGGAAACCTCGTCGAGCAAAATGAGCCGCGGATTGGCCATCAGCGCCCGCCCGATGGCCGTGGCTTGACGTTCGCCGCCCGACAGGTTGCCGGCGCGCGATTTGCGCCGCGCCTTGTGCAGCGGAAACGCATCCAAGACCCGATCGAGCGTCCAATCCCCG
Organism: Xanthobacteraceae bacterium; assembly: GCA_049522435.1. GTDB lineage: Bacteria > Pseudomonadota > Alphaproteobacteria > Rhizobiales > Xanthobacteraceae > BOG-931. The sequence goes on along the minus strand of JBEKNW010000137.1, from coordinate 8,758 downwards.
GCTCGCCCGATGTGGCTCGCCCGCCGATGGCCCGGTGCGCGCCCGCGATGGCCCGCAGCAGGGTGGTCTTGCCGGCTCCATTGGCGCCGACAAGCGCCAGGATTTCTCCCTCGGCGACTGCGAGGGAGAACCCCGCGCACGGCCTGCAACAGGCCGTGACGGGCATCGAGCCGCTCGAGCTGCAGCAGGCTCAAGCGACCCCGCTCCCGAGATAGGCGTCGACCACGGCGGCGTCGCGCATGACGGCATCAGGATCGCCGTCGGCAATGACGCGGCCGGCATTCTTGCACACCAGGCGCCCGACCACCTGCTGGAGAACGTGGACGATATGCTCGATCCACACGATGGCCATGCTGCGCCGGCGCATCTCGCGGATTGTTTCGACAAGCTGGACGGTTTCCTCGTCGGTCAATCCGCCGCCGATCTCGTCGAGCAGAACGACGACCGGATCAGTGGCCAGCACGCGCGCCAGCTCGAGCCTCTTGCGATCGAGCAGGCCGAGCGTTTCGGCGCGGCGGTTGACCCCACGCATCATGTCGCATAGTTCGAGCGCGCCGATGCAGCGCTCGTAGGCCGCTTGGCCATTGGCGCGCCCTCCGTTGGTGGCGGCGACGAGCACGTTCTCGAACACGGTCATGCCGCCGAATGGGCGCGGCACCTGGTGCGTCTTGCCGATTCCGAGCCGGCAGCGCTCGGCGGCGTCCAAGTCGGTAACGTCGGCGCCGCGGAAATAGACGCAGCCGGACGATGGCGGATTGGCGCCCGCAAGCATGCGGAGCAGCGTGGTTTTGCCCGCGCCATTGGGGCCGACGATGCCCACGGCCTCGCCGGCCCCGACAGCGAAGTCGACCCGATCAAGGGCCACTAGGGCGCCGAATTGCTTGAACAATCCGGCGCCGTCAAGGATCGCTTCGCCGTCTTGCGACGGAGTCCGCGTGGCCCCCGTCTCGACGCTACGCGTTGTACGCGTGGAGCTTGCCCCCGATGGGGACATTCTTGTCGTCGGCGTTGTCGCAGACGACGAAGTCGATCTTAAACTTGCCACTTGTCTTTACCCATTGTCCGCCGACCACCGGCGTACCTACGCAATTTGGTACAGGCCCCTTATTGAAGTCGACCCGTCCCACCGTGGTCTCCACGTTCAAATGGGCGATGGCATTGGCAACGTCGGCTTTGTTCTTCGCGTCCGCGGCCGACTTGAGCGCGGCAAAGCCCGCGTCGAACAGCGACATCGTGCCGCCGAGGCACTGCTCCCACTGCTTGCCGGTCGCCTTCTCGTAGCCGTCGGCGATCTGCTGGGAGGACAAGCCGGTCTGCAACGACTTGTAAGGGAAGGTCTTATGCCAAAACAATGCCGAGGCGAGATTGTAACCGAGCGCTCCCAACGACTCCATTTGCGACGGGAATAGGCCGGTCTTTGCGATCTGCGCGATCTTGACCGTTTTCGTGTAACCCTGTTGCGCCGCTTGACGCCAGAAGGTGGCAAAGTCCGGCGGTATCGGAAATGTGTTGAAGATTTCACACTTTTCTTTCTTGAACAGCGCGATCTGCGAGGAATAATCGGTGGTGCCATCCTCGAAGCCGCCCGGGTCGATGACGTGATAGCCCGCTTTTTCGAGCGCGGGCGCCAGATGGGCTCGGATCGCGTTGCCGTCGGCGTCGTTAGGATACATCACGCCGACCTTCTTATTGGTCTCGATAGCCGGCCACATCGAAATGTAGGCGTTCGCGAATTCCGCCACGCCGAAACTGAAAAGATAGGTCCATTTGAAGGGTGAGGGCGCGCCTGGCTTGGCGCCGCGGCCAAAATAGAATGCCTCCCAGGGCACGATTGTCGATAAGCTCGGCACCCCAGCCGCCTCGCAGGCATCGGCCACCGGATTGACGACTTCGGGCGTCGAAGTGGACAACATGAGGTCGATTTTATCGCCGTTGATCAGATCCTTGGCGATCTGGCTGGCCCGCACCGGGTCTGACTGGGTGTCTTTGGCGATCAATTGGACCTCGTAAGTTTTGCCTCCCGATACCAAACCCTGGGCGAGAGAACGCTTGACCAGGTCGACGATGTAGGGATCGCCTTCGCCGAAGCCGGCGAGCGGACCGGTGACCGGGCTTACGAAGCCGACCTTTAACACGTCGGCAGCCTGAGCCGTGCGCCACAGGGCGGGCACGGTGCCGGCTGCCGTCAAGGTCCCGACGCCTAGGGCCGCCTTTTTCACGAAATCACGACGGCTGATCCCGAAGACGCCGTGCTTCGGCGTATTTCCCTTCGATTCCTTCATGTTCTCCTCCCGCGTTTTGATGATTGCCATTCCTATGTTCTATGGCATTGGCCCGGTAACATTCGTTACGCTTCCAGCGACCGGCGCACTCGTTGACTTCTCTTGCTCTTCGAAACCGATGCGTCGGCAAAGCCTATGGTCCCTTCGGCTGAATTACAACCCGATTGTTTTCAAAGCGCGAGCGGCCAGCAGCGTCGCGTAGGTCGTCCGTGAGCTGAATTACAACCTGATTGTTTTCAAAGCGCGAGCGATGATAGGCATGCCGTGGCTGGGTGGCGATGATTTGAAAAGCTGCGGAATCGGGCAACGCGGCTGACTGCCAGCCGGTTCCGACCGCGCCGCATCCGGCAAGGATCCGTTGAACGCTTCCATCTCCCACCCCGCGATCCTGGCTCGCGTTCACGACTTCAACCGGTCGCTTGGCGATGACGTCACTTGGCGATGAAGGCGGACAAATTCATCAACCGCCACGCGGGCGAACTCGGGCGTGTAAAGGTGCAGGTCAACCTCCTTGATTGCATCTTTGCGTACTAATTTTTCGCGTAGGCGGACCACAAACGCGGCGTCAGCCGCGGGGTCGTAGATGGGCCGACTTTCTCCGTCGATGGAAGACCAGCCACGTAGCGGTATGAGAAACGTGAACGGTCCCGTCGACCGATTCAGGCGCTCGGCGATAACGTCGGCCGCCAGACGCAATTCATCGGCGCTGCTACGCACCTGGACACGAAAGGAATCCTGAATGTAGCGGGTGCGTTCTCCGGTCTCCCGCAACTTGTCGGTTCGCCCGCCATAGCTAAGAAAATCGAGGCCGCAGGGCGCCAGCACCGCTGGTATGCCGCGACGCACGGCAGCCAGGAGCCGATCCGGGCCGGGGTCACGGTTGCCGCCGCATAGATGTTCGATGACGCCGCCGGTACAAAGGTCGAGGACGCCCTGAAACAGGCCGTCGGCGATCATCTCTTCCATCGCCCTGTCGCCCTTGCCTTGGGCATGACAGACCACCGGCACGAACCCTGCTTCTTCCAGCATTCCTACCGCTGCCTGAACCGCCATTTCTGCGAAGCCAAACGAAGAGATCGCAATCATAGGGCGATCAAGGCGGAAATCGACACCTTGAGTCATCTCGACCATGCCACAGATGGCACCGATGGCATTGGTAATCTGCGCTTTCAGCAGAGGATTCATCTTGACGATATCCAGGACCGTATTGTGCATGGTGATGTCGCGCGTTCCGACCCCAATCTCGGCGTAGCGGGGATGGCCCGCCATGGGCGTCGCCATGACCTTGGGCATGCCGAAGGGCAGCCGCTGCATGATTGCAGTCGAAACCAGCGTCGATGTCGCGCCACCGATGCCAATGACTCCATGCACTCGACCTTGCTTCATCAGGTCGGTGACAATTCCACTGACGCCGGCGATCTGGTTGTTGGTCGCCGCCTCGCGGTTGCTGCGGTAGAATTGACGAACCGTCTCGATGGGCAAACCTCCGCGGAGGGCCACCTCCTCGCAAGTGATGTCGCCAGCCAGCGGCGGCGGTTCCTCCATACTGAAGTCCACGAGGATCGCCTCGTGACCGCGGCTGCGGATCAAGTCCTTGACAAAAACGATGTCCTCGCCGCGCGTGTCGAGATTACAGATGATAACGATACCCTTCCTGCTTCCGGTCGTGGCCTCCATGAATTCCCTCCAGTTCCGCCGCAGACTTCACGTCGGATATGCTCGACCCTTGTGCCTACGGCGCGGTCTGTTCCGTGCTGCAGCGCCGGGGCACACCGAATGGTGTCGCCCGCCTTCCGATCCGTCCGAGTAGGCAAGCGCCGCATTCAGTTCCGAGCGAAACAGCTCAAAATCCACCGCTATCCGGAACGCTTCCAGCTGATCACCGAATTCGCTCAGCCGCTTCAGCCGATCATCGAAGTCAAAAAATCCCGCTTGGCCTTGCATGCCTTCGCTCCGAATCCAACAACCCAATGGAATCGGAAGCCCCGCCAACTTATCAGGTTTTTAGAACCGTCCAGCTATTCGAGCTTTTTCAAAGGGAGGGACGCAGGGAAGGTAAAATAACAGACCGAAAGTGACTACCTTTGCATTTGCATCGTCAAAGCGATTTTTGCCACTGCGCCGGACACTCTATGGCCTTTGCGAGCGTCTGACTGTTCTTCGGCAACATCGGCATGTCAAAGAATTTGCAAATTTAGCCCGCACGAAATAATGTCAACGTGTCGGCGGTATCAGCTCCACGGGGAGGAACGATTCATGAAACCCAAGCCGGAACAACGAATCTGGATGTTCGAGGCGATGTTTAGAAGCCGGCGTTTGGACGATGCCCTCTTTGCCGCCTACTGGGAGGGCAAGAAGCCGGTCTTCCATATGGGCAAGGGCCCCCTGCCGGGCGAGATGCATCAGTCCTTCGGACAGGAACCCACTGCGGTTGGCGTCTGCGCGCACCTTGGTGCAGATGATGCCGTTGGAGCGGGACACCGGCCGCACCATGTGGCGATTGCCCGGGGAGTGAATCTCAAGCGCATGGCAGCTGAGTTATTCGGCAAGAAGACCGGGCTGTCTGGCGGGCGCGGCGGTCACATGCACATTTACGACAAGTCCGTAAATTTCTTCTGCAGTGGCATCATTGCCGAAGGCATGGGGCCGGGCGCCGGCATGGCGCTTGCGCGCAAGATGCAGGGGAAGCCGGGTATCTCGGTGAGCTTCAATGGCGACGGCGCGGTGAATCAGGGCGCGTTCCACGAGGTGATGAACATGGCGAGCCTCTGGAAGCTGCCCTATGTATGTGTCATCGAAGACAACAAGTACGCGGTGTCGGTGACCCCCGAGGAATCGACGGCTGTGCCGGGTTGGAAGCAGGCAGCCGCTTACGGTTGTCCCGGTGAGTACGTCGCTGGCAATGATCCGGACCTCATCTTTGAGGCTGCCGGCCGGGCAATCGAACGTGCGCGGCGTGGCGAGGGACCGTCGATACTCGAACTGGAGACGGAGCGCCTACACGGCCATTTCATCGGCGATTCAGCCGACTACCGCCCGGCAGCCGAGGTCAAAGCACAGAAGGACCCGATTCCCTTGTATCGGCAGCGGCTGCTCGATGAGAAAGTGCTGTCGGTCGCTCAGATGGAAGCCCTTGAGGCCCGCGTGCAGAAAGAGGTCGATGAAGCGATCCAGTTCGGCCGCAGCAGTGAGTATCCAGCGCCTGCAGAAGCGCTTGAGCTGGTCTACGCCTAAGGGGGAGGATGCAAAAATGGCACAGGATACAGTTGGCACCGGATCACCGAAGGCGGAGCGTACGCTCACCATGGCTCGCGCAGGGCGTGAGGCCGTCATCGCGGAGATGCGTAAAAATCCAAACATGTTCGTCATCGGCGAGGACGTCGCGAAGCTCGGTGGCGTGTTTGGTACCACCGTAGGCATGGCTGCCGAGTTTGGCGCACAGCGCGTCATCGATACACCGATCTCGGAGACGGGCTTCATCGGCATTGCCACAGGTGCGGCCATGGCAGGCATGCACCCGGTCGTAGAAATCGCTTTCGTCGACTTCATAGGCGTGTGTTTCAACGCGATTTTCAATTTCGCCGCCAAGACGCATTACATGTCGGGCGGGCAGTTCAAGGTTCCGATGACGATGATGATCGGCTATGGCGGTGGCTATAACGATGCGGCCGAGCACTCGCAGTGCCTCATTGCCACCTTGGCGCATGTGCCGGGCATCAAGATCGTAACGCCCGCGGATGCGTACGATGCCAAGGGCCTGATGCACTCCTGCCTGCGCGACAACAATCTGACGATCTGGATGGTTCACAAGTCCATCTGGGGCCTCGGGTGGCTCGGTTCGGCCCTCAAGACTGCGCTCGCGGTGGTCCCGGAGGAGGAGTACACGATTCCTTTCGGTCAGGCGCGCATTTGGCGCGAAGGAAAGGATGTGACCTTGGTCGGTCTCGGCTTGACGGTGCACAACTCGCTGCAGGCCGCTGACAAGCTCGCCGCCGAAGGCATCTCGGCCGAAGTGGTCGACTTGAGATCCATCGTCCCCCTTGATCGCGAAACCGTCTTTAAGTCCGTTGCCAAGACAGGTCGCTTGGTTGTGGCCGACGAGGATTATATGAACTGCGGTGAGACTGCGGAGATCCTCGCCTCAATCGCTGAACGTGATCCAAGGGTGCTGAAAGCCCCGGCGGTGCGCGTTGCCCATCCCGACGTTCCAATACCGTTCTCGCGTCCCATGGAAAATTTCTGTCTCCCCGACGCCGACAAAATCGTGGCCGCTGCTAAGTCCACCCTGAAATAACCAGGCTCTGTTCGCGAATAGCAGTGGCAACGAAGCCATGGTGGTTTACGGCTGTTTTTGACAACCACGCAGTTTGGCAAAGGCCCCCTGCTGTTCGCGAACAAAGTCAATAACTATGACCGACATCATTGTTCCGCAAGATCTCTGGGAAGACGACCGCGAAGGCGTGGTCCTCACCTGGGTGTATTCCGACGGCGCCGTCGTTGAACAAGGCAAACTCATCACCGAGCTCATGGTCGAAAAAACCCAGCTGGAGCTTTTCGCTCCGGCGCGTGGGCGGCTCAAGATTTTGGCGCCGCCCGACACCGTGGTTCGCAAAGGCCAGGTGATCGGCACGCTCGAGCCAATCTAGGGAAGAGATGATAGAGATATATACTTGAGGTTCAGTCCCAATCGCACCATCATGAGCAACGCGAGGTGCCGAAGCTTGCGCCTGTTCGGCATGCGCCCGATGATCGCGGACAAGATGCAGCAGAGCCTGCGGGAGACGGCGCAGCTCGAATCATTGCTGAAGCCGAGGACGCGAGCGATCTGGTCGCGGCTCGCAACGTCTGGCGCAAAGCAGGCACGCGCGTCGGGTATGAGGATCTGAGCTTTGAGCGTCAAAGTGGGGCCGTCTGCGGCCGCGAGGCATCCCGTGTGGGATGTCCGAGTGTCGCCGACCGTGGTAAGCGCCTCCGCACAGCTTGCGCTGGAACAAAGCTTGCTGGCGCAATGCGCATCGATGGACCGAATGCATTTGGCGATTTTGTGGCAAAGCGAACCCGCGCTCGTCGTTTCGCAAACGGATCGCAATTTGCCGCAGTTTGCTGAGGCGGTGCGTTGTGCTGCCGCTGAGGGTTGGCCGGTGAGCGTGCGATCGACCGGTGGCACTGCCGTCGCGCTGGTTCCCGGCGTCGTGAATGTTGGCTTGATCGCTCCGTGGCGCGCGACGCGCCCGTCCTTGGAGCAAGGGTTCGAACTCGTCTGTGCACCCCTCATTACCGCGCTTGCTCGATTCGGCGTGACTGCAAGCATCGGAAGTGCGCCGCAGGCTTTTTGCGACGGTCGCTTCAACGTGTTGGTTGGTGCACGCAAGATCGCTGGAACTTCGCAGCGGCATGCATCGCAGGGGGCGGGAGGCGCGCTGCTCATCCATGCTGCCGTGTTGGTGGACGCCGATCCGGCTAGCTTGACCGCCGTGGTCGCGAGGTTTTACGACCGCGCCGGTCGCGCAACTCATCTCGATGCCACGACAGTGACGTCACTTTCGCAATGTGTTTCCCATCCCGGCGCGGGCGATTTGCCACGCAAATTTGTTGCTACGCTCTCGGACGTGTTGACACAGAAGGCCGGGAACATCCGTTCTTTGTCTACCTGTCGTTCCCGAAAATCCCATCCGCGCGATTCGCGCGACGAGGCAGAATCAGCTCATCGTCCGACGCGATGATTGCGATGCTCCATCTGCTTGGGGCGTTTGTCGCCAACCTGTTCAAGTCGCGGCGCCGGCTTGAGCTCGAGAATCTCTTTCTTCGGCATCAGCTCAATATCGCCCTAAGGCGTGCACCACACACTGTCTGCGGCTGCGTGGTTGTGATAGGGGGCGCTGTTGGTATGGATGACTTGGCCTTGGCCAAGCCTGCTCGGTTTATCCCGCGTCGTCCAGTCTGACACGATCCTGCGGTGGCATCGAGCAGGGTTTCGCACCTATTGGCGCTGGAAATCTCGCGGCCGACCAGGGCGGCCGAGGATTAGCCGTGAGCTGCACGAGCTCATTCGACGGATGAGCAGGGAGAACCCACTGTGGAGTGCCCCGCGCATCCATGGCGAATTGTTGAAGCTTGGCTTCGAGATCGCGGAGTTGACGTCTCTAAATACATGATCCGGCGTCGAGGGCCGCCATCGCAAACTTGGCGGACATTCCTGCGCAACCACGCGGATGCCATCGCGGTAATCGGGCGCGTTCCTTCTCTTTGTGCCTTTCGCGCGCGCGAGGCGGAGCCGAGCGACGCGCCGAATCCGGCCCGAGCTGTGGCCGGGCCGCCGCCGATTTCTTTTTGCGAAATTGGTCGCGGCGGCCGAGCTAGTCGCCCGCGTCCTTGATTCTGCGGTGTTTTTCTGAATCTCTGTCGCCGCGATGCAGCGATGGAGGTGGTTCGTGGCGGGGAAAGAGATTGCGGTCAAGAAGTACGTTGTGCGGCTG
>JBEKNW010000136.1:0-12387 GCA_049522435.1 Xanthobacteraceae bacterium | reverse complement strand
TGTGGAATTCGGTCGATGTGTCGTGGTGCGGCCGCGCGTGCGCGAGATTGAGCGTCAGCGCCGTCTGCGGATAGGTGCGGCGATTGGTGCCGATCCCGGCCGCAGCGCGGCAGAGCGAGCGTTGGCCATCGGCCCCGACCGCGAGCTGCACGCGCGCCTCGCCATCGGCAAGTTTGATGGTGACGCCCGCGGCATCGCTTGTGACCGCCAGCGCGGGCTCGGCAATGCGCGAAAGTTTCAACTGCGCCGCGCGAGCATAAAGCGCCGCGATAAGATGGCGGTTCTCGATATTGTAGCCGAAGGCGTCGAGGCCGATTTCCGCGGCGGTGAAGGTGACCTCCGGCGCGCGCAGGAGCCGCTGCGTGTCGTCGATGATGCGGATTGTGATGAGCGGCGCGGCATGCGGGAGGCAGGCCTCCCATACGCCCAACGTCGCCAACGCGGTGACCGAACCAGCGAACAGGGCGGTGGTGCGGTGGTCGTCCGCTGGCGCAGGGGCGATGAGCAGCGTGTCCACGCCGCCCGCCGCGAGCGCGAGCGCGCTCATCAGGCCGGCCGGCCCGCCGCCGACGACCGCCACTTCGGCGGTGATGTTTTCCTTCGAGCCCACGAATGCCATCGGCCGTCCTGGTGAATTCGCTTCCTGAAATTTATGTCGAAAGATTAGCAATGACAGAGGGATTGCGCACGATCCTTCGATGTGCGTGTAGGGTGAGATTATGGGCCCAACGCCACCCGAAGGACAGATGACTCCGCGCACGGCGGCCGCTTTTGCGGTCCATGTCCTCACCGCCTGCGGCGCCGCCTGCGCGCTCTTGGCGTTGGTCGCGGCGGTGCGCGCCGAATGGGCGCGGATGTTCATGTGGTTCGGCCTCGCGCTCATCATCGATGGCGTCGACGGCAGCTTTGCGCGGCGGCTGCGGGTGGCCGAGGTGCTGCCGCGCTGGTCGGGCGAGATGCTCGATTTCGTGGTCGATTTCCCCACCTACGTGTTCGTGCCGGCCTACGCCATTGCCGCCGGCGGGTTGTTGCCGCAATCCGTGGCGCTCGCGCTCGGCCTCGTCGTCACGGTGACCGGCGCGCTCTATTTCGCCGACCGGCGAATGAAGACGTCGGATAGTTATTTCCGCGGCTTTCCGGCATTGTGGAACGTAGCGGCGTTCTATCTGTTCCTGCTCAAGCCCGCGCCCTGGCTCGGCGCGATCATGATCGCCATGCTGGCAGCGGCGACATTCGCGCCCATCCATTTTGTCCACCCGGTCCGCGTGCCGCGCTGGCGCGTGCTCAATCTGGCGGCGCTGGTGCTGTGGGCCTTGCTCGCGCTGTTTGCGCTCGAGCAAAACCTCGATCCGCCCGCCTGGGTCGCCGCGGCACTCGCGGCGATCGCGATCTATTTCGTGATCGTGGGCCTGTTGCGCGGCGGCGACTGATCCCTTGCGCCGCCTTGCTGACGACCTATGATCGCGCACTGATCGCGTGACAGGAGAGAAAAATGGTTGCTGCGGTGCGCGTCCATAAGTTCGGCGGTCCCGAGGTTTTGACCTACGAGGATATTACCGTTCCCGCTCCCGGGGCGGGCCAGATCCGGGTGAAGCAACATGCCTGCGGCGTCAATTACATCGACGTCTATTTCCGCATGGGCATGTACCCGCCCCCGGGCGGCTTGCCGTTCGTCGTCGGCAATGAAGGCGCCGGCGAAGTCGTCGAAGTCGGCGCGGGCGTAACCGAATTCAAGCGCGGCGACCGCGTTGCTTATGTCGTCGGGCTCGGCTGCTACGCCGAAGAACGCGTGGTGCCCGCCGACCGCGCGGTGAAGCTGCCGGGGAATATCAGCTACGAGCAGGCCGCCGCCATGATGCTCAAGGGCATGACGGTGGAATATCTCCTGCGCCGAACTTTTAAAGTCGAGAAGGGCATGAATGTGCTTATTCACGCCGCGGCCGGCGGCGTCGGCCTCATTTTCTGCCAATGGGCGAACCATCTCGGCGCCAACGTGATCGGCACGGTGGGCTCGAAGGACAAGGCGGCGCTCGCGCGCGCCAATGGCTGCCATCACACCATCCTCTACCGCGAGGAGGATTTCGTCGCGCGGGTGAAAGAGATCACCGGCGGCAAGCTGTGCGAGGTGGTCTATGACAGCATCGGCAAGACGACCTTCCCAGCTTCGCTCGACTGTATCCGTCCGCTCGGCATGTTCGTGAGCTTCGGCAGTACGTCGGGACCGATCGAGGCCTTCAATATCAACCTCCTGCAGGTCAAGGGCTCGTTGTTCGCCACGCGCCCGACGCTGAACACCTATGCCGCCAAACGCGAGGATTTGCTCGCCATCGCCAACGACCTGTTCGCCGTGGTCGGCAGCGGCGCGGTCAAAATCCCGGTCAGCCGGACCTACGCGCTGCGCGATGCCGTCAAAGCGCACCGCGATCTCGAAAGTCGCGCCACCACCGGCTCCTCCATCCTGGTGCCGTGAGGACTTGCGGGATTCAATGAGGATTTGGGGCTATTGGGCGACGCTCGGCTGGGCGTTTCTCGCCTTCCTGGTGGGCCAATTCGCCGCGCTGGCGGTCCTGTTGTGGTTGCAGGTCGGCGATTTGAGTTCGCTCCTCGCGACACCGTTCGACGGCGTCTTGGTCACGCTTTTCATCCTGGTCGCCAATCCGATCACGATTGCCGTGATTGCGCTTGCCGTATGGCTCGCGCGGGCCCGTCAAGCGGAGTATCTGGCGCTGAAATTGCCGCGGACGCGTGACCTGACGATGGGGATCGTCTGGCTGATCGGTCTGGTCGCGGTTGCCGACGCGCTGCTCTATTTCAGCGGACGCGCGCTGGTCTCGCCGTTTCAGCTGCAATCCTACACCACCGCCGCCGCGCAGGGATGGCTTCCAGCCCTGCTGGCTGGAGCCATCATCGTGGCGCCCGCCGGCGAAGAGATCATGTTCCGCGGATTTCTGTACCGCGGCTGGGCCCGTTCGGACCGCTCGGCGTGGCCGGCGATCGTGGCGATCTCGATATTGTGGGCGGCGCTGCATGTCCAATACGACTGGACCGGCATCCTGCAGATTTTCATCATCGGCCTGTTCCTCGGCTGGATGCGCTGGCGCAGCGGATCGACGCTGCTGACGTTCTTGCTGCACGCATTGTTCAACCTCGAAGGCATGGTGGAAACCGTGCTGCAGATACGATTTTTCTCCTAGAGCGGGATGACTTTTCTTCGAATCGTCATCTCGCTCTAACTGTTTTTTGGAGCATGTCCTTTTCGCAAAACCGGTTTCCACTTTTGCGGGACATGCTCTGAACGATCGGCGCGCGTTGCGTTGCCGGAGCACACCCGTCAACCCTGGCGCCGCGGGCGCGGCAGGCCGATCACCGGCTCGGTGAAACGCGCAATGGTCGCGACTACGTCGTCGAGCGGCACGCTACTGCCCGGGCTCTCGCTGACGATGGTCGCGATAACGTTCATGTCGCGCCGGAATAGCGAGTCGAGCGCGGTGAGCGTGTGGCTGATGGTGCCGAGATAGCTGCCGGTGACCAGGATGAGCGGCAGCCGCAGCGCCATCATGACGTCGAGGATGGTGCGGTGCTCGTCGAGCGGCACCATGATGCCGCCGATCCCTTCGATCAGCAGGATGTCGCGGTGCCGCTCGACCGCGCTTTGGCAATAGGCCACGACGCTGTCGACATCGATGCTGCGGCCCTCGCGCCGGGCCGCCATGTCCGGCGCGAGGGCGGCGCGAAAGCGCCAGGGCGAAATGCGATCGATCGCCTCCGGCGAGAACGGCAGACCGAGCGCGGCGATGAGGATTCCGGGATCGCCCGCCGTCGCTTGCGCCGGATCATATCCGCTCACGATCGGCTTGATGGCGTCGACCGCATGGCCCATTTGCCGCAACAGCCGGATGAGCGAGGCGACGACGAAGGTTTTGCCGACGTCGGTTCCAGTCGCGGTGATGAAGATCGCTGTCACGGCTCAGCGCCTCAGCACGCGCCTTCGCACGATCCCGGCAAGCCGCTCAACCTCTCCGTCCGGATGCAGGGCGGTAAAGGCAAAGCGCAGCCGGGCGGTGCCTGCCGGGACGGTCGGAGGCCTGATCGCGACGACGAGAAAGCCTTCCTGCTCCAACAGGTGCGATGCGGCCAGCGCCGCTTCCGCCTCTCCCAAGATCACCGGAACGATCGCGCTCTGCGCCTCCGGCATGTCCAGCGCCCGGGTAAACATCTTGGCCTTGCGTAGCGGCTCGGCTGCGTAGGCAGGCTCGCGCGCGATCAGATCGACGGCGGCGATCGCCGCGGCCACGACCGCCGGCGGCAGGCCGGTCGAATAGATGAACGTGCGCGCGCGCGTGCGCATCAGATCGACGACGGCGCGCGAAGCGCAGAGATAACCGCCATATCCGCCGACCGCCTTCGATAGCGTGCCCATCTGCAACGGCACGCCGGCGCCGAGGGCAAAACTCGAGCCGCGGCCCGAGCCGACGACGCCGAGGCCGTGCGCGTCGTCGGCAAGAAGCCAGGCATCGAAGCGCTCCGCGAGCTCCGCCAATGCCTTAAGCGGTGCAAGATCGCCGTCCATGGAGAAAACGCTGTCGGTCACGATGAGCGCGTGCGCATGCCGCGCCCGGTGCTCTGTGATGAGTGCTTCGGCATGGGCGATGTCGCAGTGGCGATAGCGCTGGAGCCGCGCTCCGCTCAGCCGCGCGCCGGCATGGATGCAGGCGTGCGACAATTCATCGATCAGGATCAGGTCCTCGGGCCCGGCCAGCGCCGGGATGATGCCGGTATTGGCGAGATAGCCGGAGCCGAAGACGCACGCCGCCTCGCTGCCCTTGAGCCGCGCCAGGCGGCTTTCGAGCTGCGCATAGAGCGGATGATTGCCGGTGACGAGGCGCGAGGCGCCGGCGCCAACGCCATAGCGCCGCGTTACCTCGATCGCCGCCGCGACGATATCGGGATGCCGGCTGAGATTGAGATAGTCGTTGCACGAGAACGACAGCAAGCGGCTGCCCCCGCGCTCGGCCCAAATTCCGGCGCGCGCCGTCGTGACCGGCTTGCGGCGCAGCCCCGCGTGCTCGAGCGCCGCGAGCTTGCTGCATGCGAATTCCTCAAGCGAGCGCATGCCACCTGGTTTTCCTCCCGCTGTGACTGGGAGAGGGGCTAAGGTCATTGCGTCAGCAAAGCCATTATGAGTACCGATTTCCGCAACGTGGGTCCCGATCCTCGCGGGCAACAACGCCGCGCGGGCATGAAAGCGCCGAATGTCAGGCAATACCAGCGAAAACAAGCAATTGGCGAGCGGCGTCGAACCCGAATGGTATGCAGCCGGGCTCGATCACGTCTGGCTGCCCTATGCGCAGATGAAGACGGCAAGCCCGCCGCTTGCGGTCGCCGCCACGCGCGGCAGCCGCATCGTGCTCGCTGACGGTCGCGAGCTGATCGACGGGATCGCTTCGTGGTGGACCGCCTGCCACGGCTACAACCATCCCCACATCCGCGCCGCGATCGAGCGCCAGCTTGCGCGTATGCCGCACGTCATGTTCGGCGGCATGGTGCACGAACAGGCGCTGACCTTGGCGCAGCGGCTCGTGGCGCTGCTCGCGCCGGGCGACCTCGAGCGGGTTTTCTTCAGCGATTCCGGCTCGGTCGCGGTGGAAGTCGCGTTGAAAATGGCGGTGCAATACTGGCTCAACCGGGGCCGGCGCGGCCGCACCCGCATCCTCGCGTTCAACGGCGCCTATCATGGCGACACCACCGGTGCCATGGCTGTGTCCGATCCGCAGGACAGCATGCATGCCGCCTTCCGCGGCCTTTTGCCGGAGCAGATCGCGGTCGATCTGCCGGCCGACGAAGGAAGCATCGCCGGCTTCGAAGCGGTTTTGGCGGAGCGCGCCGAGGAGATTGCCGCCATCATCGTCGAGCCGCTGGTGCAGAGCGCCGGCGGCATGCGCTTTCACGATGCGCAAGTACTCCGCAGGCTGCGCGCCGCGGCCGACCGGTACGATCTCCTCATGATCTTCGACGAGATCTTTACCGGCTTCGGCCGCACCGGCGCCTTGTTCGCGTTGCAAGCCACGGGCGTCGTTCCCGACATCGTGACGCTGTCCAAGGCGCTGACCGGTGGCACGCTGCCGCTCGCCGCCACGGTCGCGCGCAGAAAAGTTTTCGACGCATTCTGGTCGGACGACCCGGCACAGGCCCTCATGCACGGGCCGACTTTCATGGGAAACGCGCTCGCCTGCGCGGCGGCGAACGCCTCCCTCGACCTGTTCGAACGCGAACCGCGCCTCGAACAGGTCGCGGCGATGTCAGGCGCGCTGACGCGCGGGCTCGAACCCTGCCGCGAGTTCCCGGGTGTCAAGGACGTGCGGGTACTCGGCGCCATCGGCGTGGTCGAACTCGACCGCATCGAGAATCTCGGCGGCCTGCGGCAGCGCTTCGTCGCGGAGGGCGTTTTCATCCGGCCATTCGGCTCGATCGTCTATCTGACGCCGGCCTTCACCATCGCGCCGGAGGAGCTCGCGACCCTGACACAAGCGGTGGAGGCGGTGCTCGGCGAATGGCTCGGCCAACGCCGCTGATCAGTAGCCCACCGCCGTGCCGTAGAGGTCGTAGGCGTCGGCGCGCTCGATCTTCACGGTCGCGATTTCGCCGACCCGCAGGGGGCGGCGGCTTTGGATGAAAACGGTGCCGTCGATCTGCGGCGCGTCGCCCTTGCTGCGGCCCCTGGCGGTCCCCGGACTGGATCCGGGGAAGGAGTCGACCTCGTCGATGATGACGCGCTCGCGGGCGCCGACCTTGCGCTTGAGGCGCTTTGCCGAAATCTCCTGCTGGCGCTGCATCAGGCGGTGCCTGCGCTCCTCCTTGACCGGCTCGGGCACCGGCGCGGCGAGATCGTTCGCCGCAGCGCCGGCGACCGGCTCGTAGCGGAAGCAGCCGACGCGGTCGAGTTCGGCCTCGCTTAGCCAATCGAGCAGCAGCGAAAAATCCGCTTCGGTCTCGCCGGGAAAGCCGACGATGAAGGTCGAGCGGATGGTCAGGCCGGGGCATGCCGCGCGCCACTGCCGGATGCGCTCGATCGTTTCTTCCTGCGCCGCCGGCCGGCGCATGCGCTTGAGCACGGCGGGACTGGCGTGCTGGAACGGAACATCGAGGTAGGGCAGCACCTTGCCGTCGGCCATCAGCGGGATCACCTCGTCCACATGCGGGTAGGGATAGACGTAGTGCAGCCGCACCCAGACGCCGAATTCGCCGAGCGCGCGCGCAAGGTCGATAAATTTTGCCCGCACCTCGCCACCATTCCATTCGCTCGCGGCATATTTCAGGTCGACGCCGTAGGCCGACGTATCTTGGGAAATGACGAGCAACTCCTTGACCCCCGCGGCGACCAGCCGCTCGGCCTCGCGCAGCACGTCGGCAGCCGGCCGCGACACTAGGCCGCCGCGTAGCTTGGGGATAATGCAGAAGGTGCAGCGATTGTTACAACCCTCTGAAATCTTGAGATAAGCATAGTGCCGCGGCGTCAGCTTTATGCCCTGCGGCGGAATGAGGTCGGTATAAGGATCGTGCTGCGGCGGAACGGCGCGATGGACCGCCGCGAGCACGCTTTCATATTGCTGCGGGCCGGTGACCGCGAGCACGTTCGGATGCACGGCGGTGATCTTTTCCGGCTCCGCGCCCATGCAGCCGGTGACGATGACCTTGCCGTTTTCGGCGAGCGCCGCGCCGATGGCGGCGAGCGATTCCGCCTGCGCGCTCTCGAGAAAGCCGCAGGTATTGACGATCGCGAGGTCGGCGCCGGCATGGTGGCGCGCGAGCTCATAGCCCTCCGCCCGCAACCGCGTGATGATGCGCTCGGAATCGACCAGCGCCTTCGGACAGCCGAGCGAGACGAAGCTCACCGAAGGCGCGCGCGTGGCGACGGGCGGCGGCATAGGCGCAGTCCGGCTATGTTGTTTCGTTGACCGGCTCATCCGCTTCGAACTCATTCGCTTCGAACCATGGAAATTCGACGCGGGTTATTCCATGAACGCTGCGAGGTTTCAAACGCGGCCCTTGGCAAGCCCGGAATGACGAAGGAATACAGGGTGAAGCTTCCCGACCCGTCGCTTCTTTTGATTACCGATTGTCGGCAGGCGCGGCGTCCGCTTCAGGACATCGTAACGGCCGCGCTTGTGGCCGGCTGCCGCTGGGTGAGCCTGCGCGAAAAGGATTTGCCGCAAGACGAGCAAATTCTGCTGGCGCGGGCGCGGGCGCCGCCGGCGCACGCGCATGGGGCGATGCTGATGCTGCACGGCGAGGCAGCGCTCGCCAAAGCCGCCGGCGCCGACGGCGTGCATCTGCCGTCGGGCAGCGATCCCGCAGCGGCCCGCGGGCTGATCGGTCCCGGCAAGCTCATGGGCGTTTCCATCCATACGGTGACTGAAGCCGAAGCGATCGATCCTGCATTCGTCGACTATGCGCTCGCCGGCCCGGCCTTCGAAACGGCGAGCAAACCGGGCTACGGCCCGGAGATCGGCCGCAAAGGCTTTTTCGAAATCGCCTGCGCCGCGCGCGTGCCGGTGCTGGCGATCGGCGGCATCAATGCGGCGCGCCTTGGCGAATTCATCGCCGCGGGCGCCGCCGGCGTCGCGGTGATGGGCGGCGTCATGCGCGCGGCCGATCCGGCGCGGGAGGTCGGCGCGCTGATCGCGACGCTGAAGGGCTCGCTCGCTATCCGCGCGCCCGATAGGTGCTGACGCCCTGCTCCGGTGCCCAAACGCCTGCCGGAAGCTTTCCCGCCTGCCAGAACACGTCGATCGGCATGCCGCCGCGCGGATGAAAATAGCCGCCGATGCGCAGCCATTTCGGCTGCAACAGCGCGACGAGTTTTTTCCCGATCGCGACCGTGCACGCCTCGTGGAAGGCGCCATGATTGCGGAAGCTGTTGAGATAAAGCTTGAGTGATTTCGATTCCACGAGCCAGACGCGCGGCACGTAGTCGATGACAAGCGTGGCGAAATCGGGCTGGCCGGTGATTGGGCATAGCACGGTGAATTCGGGAAAGGTGAACCGGGCGACGTAGTTCGTGTCCGGGTGGGGATTGCGCACGCGGTCGAGCACCGCCTCGCCGGGCGAGGCCGGGATCGGCGCGGGCCGGCCAAGTTGAAGGCGTTTCTTCGTCATTGTTTCGCGTCAATCCTTCGCGCGCATAACATGTAGTTCCGGGTGGAGCGGCAGCGACGTCCGGGTGTCAGCCTCCCGCTCTTGCGGTACGGGACTCGTTGTGTTTTTGCCACACCGCACCTGAATCGCAATGGTTCCGTTGATAAACTAGCATTCGCAATTGCCGCACGCAGCACACCGGTCCAGATTTCTTCAACAATCGTTCGTCATGCGACCGGGAGGGCGGCGCATGGCGGAAGCGTCGGGCCATGGCTCGACCGGGTGAGTGAAGGGCAGGGGCGAGTGCGTCGCGTTGTCTGCAATGCGGGGGGCGAGCGGCGAGGGTGGCGCGCGGCGCTCGCGGGCATGGCGCTCATCGGCGCGAGTGTGGCGCTTGCCACGACGGCCGAGGCGCAGACCGTGCTCACGGCGAGCAATGGCGCCACTCTCGTGAAGGCGCTCACCACGGTCGATAATAATCCCGCCACCAGCTACCAGATCAACATCACCCAGAACATTACGCTCGGCGGGTCCAACACGCTGCCGGCAATCAACACCACGAGCCCGCTGATCATCGCCGGCGGCAACTTCACGCTCAACGGCGGCGGCGTGCAGCGCGGCTTCTTCGTCTATTCCGGAAATGTCAGCATCAGCAACCTCACGATCCAGAACACGCAAGCGCTGGGCGGGGCTGGCGGCACCGGTGGGGCTGGCGGTGGCGGCGGAGGAGCTGGCGCCGGCGGCGCGTTGTTCGTGGCGGCAGGCGGAAACCTCACCGTGAGCAACGTCCAATTGCTGTCCAATAATGCGACCGGCGGCAACGGCGGGACTGGCGGTAGCTATAACCTCGCCGCCGGTGGCGGCGGCGGTGGACTGGGCGGCAATGGTGGCGGCACAATAGTCAACGTCGGCAATGGCGGCGGCGCTGGCGGCGGCGGAGTCGGGCTCGGGGCAAACGGCGGCTTACTCGTCGGCGGCTCTAGTGGAATCGTCTTAAACGCGGCTTCCGGCGGCGCCGGCCATGGAGTAGCTGGGTCGGCCGGCGGAGCTAACGGCGGCGGCGGCGGCAGCGCAGGGGGCTACTACGGTAACGGTGGCGGCGGCGGGGTCGCCGGCAGCCCTGCGACCGGTGGCAGTGCAGGCAACGGCGGGTTCGGCGGCGGCGGCGGTAGTGGCGGGTCCATAGGCTACTGGCCCAGTGGCAATGGCGGTTTTGGTGGCGGTGGCGGGGGCGGCAGCTTTGGCAACGTCGTGGGCGTCGGCGGTTTTGGTGGCGGTGGCGGGGGTGGCAACGGCAATGGGGGCGGCGCTGGCGGCTACGGCGGCGCGGCCGGGGGCAATAGCAGCAATATTAATTTGGGTGCGGGCGGCGGCGGGGGCACCGGGTTGGGCGGCGCCGTGTTCGTTCAGCAGGGCGGCAGCCTGACTGTTGCCGGAATGCTCACCGTCAACGGCAACACCATAGCCGGCGGCACCGGGGGATCTTCGGGCGGTGCAGGCGCTTCCGCAGGCGGCAACGGCTCGGCCTTCGGCACTGGCATATTCCTGCAGGGCAACGGCACCGTCACCTTCCAGCCGGGCAGCGGCCAGACGCAGACGATCTCCGACGTCATCGCCGATCAGACCGGCTCGGGCGGCACCGGCGGCAATGCCGGAAGCTGGAATTTGACCGTAAACGGCGCCGGCACGCTGACCCTTGCCGGCGCCAACACTTATACGGGGGCGACTGCGGTCGGCGCCGGCACGCTCATGGTCAACGGCTCGATCGCGACGTCGAGCGCCGTGACTGTGAACTCTGGAGGAACGCTGGCTGGGACTGGGACGGTGTCGTCGACCGTCGTCACCTCCGGCGGCACGCTGGCGCCTGGCAATGCGCCGGGGACGATCACTGTGGCGGGGTCGCTGACGCTGAACGCCGGCTCGATCCTGTCCTATCAGCTTGGCACGCCCAACGTCGTCGGCGGGGCGACCAACGATTTGACCATGGTCAATGGCAACCTGACCATCAACGGCGGCACCCTCAATGTGACCAACTCCGGCTCGTTCGGCCCCGGCGTCTATCAGATCATCGATTACACCGGCGCGCTCGGCGGCAGCGGGGCACTCGCCGTCGGAACGCTGCCGAACAGCGATACCGGCGTGATTCAGACGACGATCCCGGGCGAGGTCAATCTCGTCGTCTCAGGTCCTGTCTCGCTGACGCAATTCTGGGACGGCGCGACGACGACCGGCGATGGGACGATCCATGGCGGCAGCGGAACGTGGAACAACAGCACCACCAATTGGACGACGTCGAACGGCGCGAATAACACGTCCTGGCAAGGCGGCATGGCCGTTTTTGCGGGCGCGACCGGGACGGTGACAGTCAGCCAAGCGATTTCCTATCAGGGCCTGCAATTCTTGACCACGGGCTATGTCGTGACGGCGACGGGGGGCGGCGCTCTGACGCCAACGGGAGTAGCGCCGATCAACGTCGGTAGCGGCTTGACCGCGACGATCTCGGCGCCGATCACGGGATCGGGCGGGGTGCAGACGACCGGCCTCGGGACTCTGATCGTCTCTGGCGCCAACACCTATTCCGGCGGCACGGTGATCTCGGCCGGCACGCTGCAGGCGACCAACACCAGCTCGGTCGGCACCGGTACGGTCACGCTCGACGGCGGCACCTTCCAGTCGGGCGCTGCGGGGCTCGCCTTCACCAATGCGTTCGCCATCAATACGACCGGCGGCGCCATCGACACGCAGGCGAACACGCTGACGCTCTCCGGTACAATCGGCGACGGCAACGGCGCGGGCGCGCTCACCAAGATCGGCAGCGGCACGCTTATCCTCACCGGCACCAACACCTATAGCGGCGGCACGACGATCAGCGCCGGCACCTTGCAGATCGGCAATGGCGGTACGACGGGATCGATCACCGGCAATGTGGTCGATAACTTCAATTTGGCCTTCAACCGCTCCGACAGTGTGACGTTCGGCGGGGTCATCTCGGGCAGCGGAGCCTTGCAGCAGAATGGCAGCGGCACGCTCATCCTCACCGCTACCAACACTTACAGCGGCGGCACCACGATTGGCGCCGGCACGCTGCAGATCGGCAACGGCGGCACGTCAGGCGCGATCACCGGCAACGTCACCGACAATGGCGTGCTGGCCTTTGACCGTTCCGACAGTGTGACGTTCGGCGGGGTCATCTCGGGCAGCGGAGCCTTGCAGCAGAATGGCAGCGGCACGCTCATCCTCACCGCTACCAAC
>JBEKNW010000135.1:0-12433 GCA_049522435.1 Xanthobacteraceae bacterium | reverse complement strand
AGGTTCCGCGCCGCCTCGATCACCGCCATCTGCATGCCGAAGCAGATGCCGAAATAAGGCACATGGCGCTCGCGCGCGAACCGCGCGGCGCGGATTTTTCCCTCGGCGCCGCGCTGGCCGAAGCCGCCGGGAACCAAAATGCCGTCGACGTGTTCGAGGAACGGCGCGGGATCCTCGTTCTCAAACACCTCGCTCTCGATCCAATCGAGATTGACCTTGACCTTGTTGGCAATGCCGCCGTGGGAGAGGGCCTCGATCAGCGATTTATAGGCGTCCTTCATGCCGGTGTACTTGCCGACAATGGCGATGGTCACGTCGCCTTCCGGATTGCGGATGCGCTCGTTGATGAAATGCCAGGTGGCGAGATCGGGCTCGGGCGGTGATTCGATGCCGAAGGCGGCGAGAACTTCACCGTCGAGACCGCCGGCGTGGTAGGCTTCGGGCACCGCATAGATGTTGTCGACGTCGCGCGCCTCGATCACGGCGCTTTCGCTCACGTTGCAGAACAGCGCGAGCTTGCGCCGTTCGCTTTCGGGAATCGGCCGCTCGGTGCGGCAGAGCAGAATATCGGGCTGGATGCCGATGGCGCGCAATTCGCGCACCGAGTGCTGGGTCGGCTTGGTCTTGAGTTCGCCGGCGCTGGGGATGAACGGCAGCAGCGTCAGATGGATGTAGACCGCGTGGTTCCGCGGCAGGTCGTTGCCGAACTGGCGGATGGCCTCGAAGAACGGCAGGCCCTCGATGTCGCCGACCGTGCCGCCGATCTCGCACAGCACGAAATCGAAGCCCTCGTTGCCGTCGCGAATAAAATCCTTGATGGCGTTGGTGACGTGCGGAATGACCTGGATGGTGGCGCCGAGATAATCGCCGCGCCGCTCCTTGGCGAGGATTTCCTGGTAGATACGGCCGGTGGTGATGTTGTCGGTGCGGGTCGCGGGGCGTCCGGTAAAGCGCTCGTAATGGCCGAGATCGAGGTCGGTCTCCGCGCCGTCGTCGGTGACAAACACCTCGCCGTGCTGGTAGGGCGACATCGTGCCCGGGTCGACATTGAGGTAGGGATCAAGCTTGCGCAGGCGCACTTTGTAGCCGCGCGCCTGCAACAGCGCGCCGAGCGCTGCGGAAGCGAGACCCTTGCCAAGAGAGGAGACCACGCCGCCGGTGATGAAAATGTACCGCGCCATGGGATTTAAGCTCTAACGTGGGTTGCCCGATTCGACGAGCGTTTTTCCGGAATGGCTGTCGCGCACGCCCCGCAATGGGAAAACGGCACAATAGCAGGTAGTTCTGCCAGAATCCTCACGCCACGCTGGAGATCGCCCAGCTCTGTTCATCGCAAGCGTCGTGGCGGCAGTCGCTTGCGCCATGGTTCCGTGCCTATTGCGACTGCGGGACCTGCGGTCCACTTGGCGCTGGGCTTGGCGCCGCCGGCGCAATGCCGCGCAACTGGTCGAGAACGCCACGACCGCTTTGGCTCAGCGGCGGCGCTGCCGGGGCGCCAACAGGCGCCTCCTGGGTCGCCGGCGCGCCGGTATTGATGAGCGAGGCTGGCCGGCGGCCAAGGCCGGCCAGCCACGACAGCGTCAGACTGGTTATGAAGAATCCCACAGCGAGCAATGCTGTCGTCCGCGTCAATACATTTGCCGTGCCCCGGCCGGTCATAAAGCCGCTGGTGGAACTGACGAGTCCTCCGCCCTCAGATTTCTGCAGCAGGATCACTCCGATCATGGCGAGGACGAGCATGAGGTGAACGACGATAACGACGGTGAGCATCGATGATGTCCGCTTGCGGCCGCTGGCTTCGCGCCTCGATATAGGAAGTCGCGCGCGTCTCTACATGATCCCAAGTGGATTTTCTATGGCGGTGCCGGCCCGGACTTTCCGGCCTTATCCCCGGGCCGCCAGAGGCAGGGAGCCGAGCGTAGCCGTGCTACCGATAAAAGCCGGCGATCGCCAGGAACGCGTCAGGCTTGAGGCTGGCGCCGCCGACCAGCGCCCCATCGACGTTCTCGACCCCCAGCAGTTCCTTCGCGTTCGCCGGATTGACCGAGCCGCCGTAAAGAATGCGAATCCCCTGCTCCGCTTTGCCGTAGCGGGAGCCAAGCCGCTGGCGGATGAAGCGGTGCATGTCGCCGACATCGCCGGCCGTCGGCGTCAGCCCCGTGCCGATGGCCCAGACCGGCTCGTAGGCGACGACGACATCCACCGGGTCGTCCGGCAGGGAGCCGTCGAGCTGCGTGCCCACCACGGCGAGCGTGTGTCCGGCTTCGCGTTCGGCGCGCGTCTCCCCCACGCAAACGATGGCGAGTAGGCCGGCGCGACCCGCCGCGAGCGCCTTGGCGCGCACTGCCGCATCGGTCTCGCCGTGATAGTGGCGGCGTTCGGAATGACCGACGATGACGGCGGCGGCGCCGGCATCCTTGAGCATTTCCGCCGAAATATCCCCAGTATAAGCCCCCGAGGACAGTGCGTGACAGTCCTGGCCGCCGATCGAGACGCGCGATCCGCGCGCGGCCTCCGCAAAGCTGGCGACCAGCGTCGCCGGCGGGCACACGATCAGCTCGACCTTGGGAAGCTCGCGCGCGCCGGCGATGATCTTCTGCAATTCGCCGGCCGAGCTTTTCAGGCCATTCATTTTCCAGTTGCCGGCGACCAGCGGGCGGCGCGCCATCATCTTGGCCTCAATGTCCTTGCCGCAAAGCCTGCGACAAAGAGCCGTTAGCAGACGCCTTGCACCCGGAAAAGGGACGTTTTACCAGAAAGTCCCGTCGGTTGCGGGGCAGCGCGGCGCTCTTTATGATGCGCCGCTCCCGCCCGGCACCCCCGACCGGCATCACACAAACGTTGGACCCAAATGCTTCGAGGTATCCGCAAAGCCTCCGCCAATTGGCTCGGCCGCGCCGTCATGGGCGCAGTCATGGGCCTGCTTGCATTGAGCTTCGCGGTCTGGGGCGTCAACGACATTTTTCGCGGCTATGGCCGCTCGACGGTCGCCAAGGTCGGCGGCACCGAAATCCCGATCGAGCAGTTCCGCCGGACCTATAACGAGCGTCTGCAGCAAATTTCCCGCCAGCTCGGCCATCCGCTGGCACCGGAACAGGCGAAAGCACTCGGCCTCGACCGGCAAGTGCTCGGCGAAATGGTTGCCGAGGTTGGCCTCGACCAGCGCGCGCGGCAGATGCGGCTCGGCATTTCCGATGCCGAGATCGTGCGGCGCATCACTAAAGATCCGACGCTCCAGACCCCGACCGGGCAGTTCGACCGCATGCGGTTCGAGCAGTTCCTGCGCAACGCCGGCTATAGCGAGCAGCTCTTCGTCGCCGAACAGCGGCGGGCGACGCTGCGCCGGCAGATCATCGATTCACTCTCCGGCGAACTGCCGGTGGCGAACGCATGGCTCGAAGCCATCAATCAATTCCAGAACCAAGAGCGCGGCATCGAATACCTGACGCTGGGCCCGGCGCAGGCGGGCGACATTCCGCAACCGACCGCCGATGAGATCAACAAGTATTTCGAGGCGCGCAAAATCCTGTTCCGGGCGCCGGAATACCGCAAGATCGCGACCGTTCAGGTGGCGCCGATGGAAATCGCGAAATGGATGGAGATCCCCGACGCGGACATCAAACGCGCCTTCGACGAACACCGCAGTCGCTATATTACGCCGGAGCGTCGACACGTCGAGCAGATCGTCTTTCCGGCCATGCCGGAAGCCGAGGCCGCCGACGCGCGCATGAAGGACGGCTTGAGCTTCGCCGCGCTCGCCGCCGAGCGCGGCCTCAAGGAGCGGGACATCGATCTCGGTACAGTGCTGAAATCGGAGATCATCGATCCGGCCGTCGCCGACGCCGCCTTCTCGCTCAAGGACGGCGAGGTGAGTGCGCCGGTCAAGGGACGCTTCGGCGCCGTCATCGTCACCGTGCTCAAGATCGAACCGGAGGAGGCGAAATCGCTCGCCGAAATTGCGCCGCAGATCCGCAACGACATCGCGACCGAGCGCGCCAAGGCCGAGGTGCAGGCCCTTCACGACAAGATCGAGGACGAGCGCGCCGGCGGCGGCACCCTGGAAGACGCGGCGCAGAAGCTGAAGCTGGCTGTCGTCACCTACGATCTCGATCGCTCCGGCCGCGATCCGGACGGCAAGCTCGTCACCAATCTGCCCCATGCCGGCGACGTGATCAGTGCCGCCTTCGCCTCCGATGTCGGGGTGGAGAACGATCCGATCCAGGCCGACGGCGGCTACATCTGGTACGACGTGGCCGGCACCACGCCGGCGCGCGATCGCATGCTCGACGAAGTCAAAAAAGAGGTCGAAGAGCGCTGGCGCGAGGACGAGATGGCTTCGCGGCTGAAGGCCAAAGCAGCCGATCTCCTCGACAAGCTCAAGAACGGCACTCCCTTGGACGCGGTCGCCAAGGCCAATGACCTTAAGGTCGAAACAGCCGACAAGCTCAAGCGCGGCAAGGCGACCGAAGCCGTGTCGGCCAAGATCATCAGTTCGGTGTTCCACACCGCCAAGAACGGCTTCGGCAGCGCCGAGGGCGACCGACCGGGCGAATGGATGGTGTTCCGCGTGACCGACGTGACCACTCCGAAACCCGAGGCAAATTCATCCGATGCCAAGCACATCGAGGAAGTGGTGCAGCGCCAACAGAGCAATGATCTTTTCGGCCAATACGTAGGGTGGCTCGAAAGCGATCTCGGCACCAGCGTCAATCAGGCTGCGCTGGCGCAAGCCCTCGGCGCCAGCGCGCCGGAGCCGGATACGAACTAGTGCGGTGGATTTGAAGTTCCTGCAATTCACCGGCGAACTCGAATAGGAACTTCAAATCCAAAACCCGCACTAGTACCCGGAATCACCAATCCGCGCAGGCAACGATGCGAACAAGTGTCTCATCCGACTCTCGAATTCACTGCCCGCGCGAATCACGTTTCTATGAAAGTGGGTACTAGGCTTATAAATTTGCTAGTGTCCCTTTGATTCCGAAGTTCGCATCAGAGTGGGCCGCAAGCGTTTGCGAACTTCGGAATCGGGACACTAGATGCAGATCGAGCCTTCGGCTGCAGCGTTTGCCGCACGCTACGCGGCCGGCGAGCCGCAGGTGGCATGGACGACGCTCGTCGCCGATTTGGAAACGCCGGTCTCCGCCTTTCTCAAGATCACCGGCGCAAGGCATTCGTCAGCCATGAGCTTTTTGCTTGAATCGGTCGAAGGCGGCGAAGTGCGCGGACGCTATTCGATCATCGGTCTCGAGCCCGACGTCATCTTCCGCGTCAACGGCCAAGGCGCGGAGATCAACCGCACGGTACAGACCGATCCCGCTGCGTTTGTTCAAGCAAATGATACACCGCTCACCGCGCTACGCGTCCTTGTCGGCGAAAGCCGCATCGCCCTGCCCGCTGCTTTGCCGCCGATGGCCGCGGGCATTTTCGGCTATCTCGGCTACGACATGGTGCGGCTGATGGAAGATTTGCCGCCGCCGGGAAACGACCCGATCGACATTCCCGATGCGATCCTTGTCCGCCCGACCTTGGTCATCGTCTTCGATGCGGTCGAGGACACGATCACCATCGTCACGCCGGTGCGGGTGCATCCCGGAGTCAGCGCCAAGGCGGCGCTGGCGCACGCGGTTGAACGGCTGGCGGCGATCGTCGACGCGCTCGACCGGCCGCTCGACAAATCGGCGGCGGCGAGCGACGCCGGGCCGCTCGATGTAACACCGCGTTCGAACACCTCCGCGGAAGAATTCAAGCGCATGGTGCTGCGCGCCAAGGATTATATTGCCGCGGGCGATATTTTTCAGGTCGTGCTGTCGCAGCGTTTTGAGGCGCCGTTCGCGCTGCCGCCGTTCGCGCTCTATCGCGCTTTGCGGCGCGTCAATCCTTCGCCTTATCTATTCTTCCTCGATTTCGGCACCTTCGCGGTCGCCGGTTCGAGCCCGGAAATCCTGGTCAAAACGAGCCGCGGCACCGTCACCATTCGCCCGATCGCCGGCACCCGCCGCCGCGGCGCCACCCCGCACGAGGACAAGGCGCTCGAGGAAGAGCTGCTCGCCGACCCCAAGGAACGCGCTGAGCATCTGATGCTGCTCGATCTCGGCCGCAACGATGTCGGCCGCGTCGCCGAGATCGGCACCGTCGAAGTGACCGATCAGTTCTTCATCGAGCGCTACAGCCAGGTGATGCACATCGTCTCCAACGTCGAGGGCAAGCTGCGGGCGGACCGCGATCCGCTCGACGCGCTCGCCGCCGGCTTTCCCGCCGGCACCGTCTCCGGCGCGCCAAAAGTGCGCGCCATGCAGATCATCGACGAGTTGGAGAAGGAGAAGCGCTCGCTCTACGCCGGCTGCGTCGGCTATTTCTCCGCCGGCACGGACATGGACACCTGCATCGTGCTGCGCACCGCGCTGATCAAGGACGGCGTGATGTACGTGCAGGCCGGCGCCGGCATCGTCGCCGATTCCGATCCCGAATTCGAGCAGCAGGAATGCATCAACAAGGCAAAGGCCCTGTTCCGCGCCGCCGAGGAGGCCAAGCGCTTCGCCAGCGCCACCGGCCGCGGGGAATGAGCAAGGTTACCTCGGCCGAGGTGGTATCCTTCTGGCGCGAAGCTGGGCCGGAAAGATGGTTCGAGAAGGACGAAGATTTCGACCTCACCATCAGGTCGAGATTTCTGGCGATCCATGAGGCGGCGGCGCGAGGTGAACTCTCTGCATTCGAAGAGAGCGCAGAAGGAGCGCTCGCCCTGATAATTCTATTCGATCAGTTTCCCCGCAACATGTTCCGCGGCAGTGCGCGCGCGTTCGCGACCGATCCGCTGGCGCGCGCGGTGGCAAACCGAGCGCTCGCTCGCGGCTTCGACCAGGCGACGGACGCAACGATGCGGCCGTTTTTCTATCTGCCCTTCATGCATTCGGAGCTCATTGCCGATCAGGATCGTTGCGTTGAGCTGTATGAGGCATTCGGCGACGCCGGACTGTCGAAACGCGCGGCGAGGCACCGCGACATCATCGCGAAGTTCGGCCGATTTCCGCATCGAAACCGCGTGCTCGGCCGCGACGCGACGCCGGCCGAACTGGCGTTTCTCGACGGCGGGGGGTTCTCGGGGTAGAGAGAGAGAGCCATCTCTGTTAGCGGCCGGTGGAACGTTGGTGCTGGAAGAGCATTTCGCACCACAGAAGCAAGAAAATGTGACGGCAAAGCTATTGCGTTACCGGAACGGCGGCACGAGAGTCGGCTTGTTGTGAGACGAGGCGCTGGCGCCATAGGTGTAATAGAAAGGGCGTCGCCGAAGGAGAAAGCTATGCCGAAGCAAGTAACCTCGCTGCGCAGCGCAGCCGTCGCCGCGATCGCCGCCGCGTCACTTTTGCTATCCATGCCGTCGGTCGCGCAAGCTGATCAGCCAGCCAAAAAAACGCACGCTGCAAGGATGTCTCCGAAGAAGCGCGCCGCAATTCCCCGCAAGATTTATGGGGCCGCACCGAACTCGGCGAGGTGCACGTGGCCATATCAGAACATGTTCCCTCCATGCATGTCCACATGGCCCCAGGGCGACCCGAATTACCACGGATCGCGACCCGGCGTAACCTTTGACGAGCCCTGGGACCCTCACCGATAAGATCGTTGAAGGGGCTGTCGTGCGGCCACTTAGAGTGGCAGATCACTCGCCGCCCTCTTCGCCTTCCTCGGAAAGCCGCTCGACCGAGGCGACGCGCTCGCCTCTACCGCCGCTACCATTGGTGGATGTCAGCATCGTTGTCATGGAATTTTGCATCCCACTCGTAGCTTTTGGCAATTTTCGCCAACATCGCGCTTGTGCGTGGAAACTCTAATCGGGTCTTCTCGCTCCAGCCCTGATACAGCTGCGCAAGGTCCCGCTCTTGAGCGCCCCCATCTGTGGGAAGGCGAGTAGTAACACCGCGCTTGTTAACGATTCCAGTTTGGATGCCGATTTCCAAATCATTACTGCGAGTAATCTCAATAAGCTCGCGTACAGGCAAGCACGGCCAAGTACCATCATCATCGGCGGGCGCGTGCGCCAGCACTTGTCCGATTATTTGATCGCCAATAGCGGCGCGGTCTGCTTTTGCACAAAGGATTCTCGTGGCTCGTACCCAGCTCTCCAACTTCGCGCCGTCAATCTTGCCATTCGAACGGCCGGGAACCTGTTTCCAGGCGTGTAAGAGGGTCCAGGCTTGGACCGCCATCGAAGACTTAACTTTATAGTCCTCCGAATTCTCGTCGAGACCCTTCTCATTTTCGCCCCTGTAGGCCGTCGATAGGATCTCAAGGAAGAACTCAGGCGAAGTTGCTAAAAGCTTTGGTAGAGCCCTCGGTGTTCTATTCGAATACTCCAAAAGTCTCAGGTAGGCCCACTCAAGCCGAGCGATGTCAGCTTCGGCGACGGAGCTATCGTTGTCCAACTTTCCGAAGATCGTCGTTACGTAGTGCTCAAACATTGTTCCTTCATTGCGGTCACCCTCAGGTTTGGCGGAAACCGCCTCCGTCAAGACGCGAACGAGCAAAGCGGATGCGATGTCGGCAACATATTGGCCGGCGAAATGTACAGTCTCGCGCGCCCGCTCAGCGTCCAGCAGTCGTTCAACGATCCGGGGCCTGGAAGTAGCGGGCACATTAATTTGGAAGATTTCTAGCCTGGCCCAATAAGAAGTCTCAATCCTGCCGCCAACTTCAGCGGCCCGCCGCATGAAATGTTCGGATTTTGGCAGCGACAGCAAGAGCCGTTCGATCGCGAGGTCACCCCATTTTTCTTTGAGCGCTTGGTCAATGAGCTTGTCGCCCCATTGTTCGCCACGCATTTGTAGATAAGTGACAATAGCGCCGTGAGCGAAGTCCCAATGAGCGGCGCCCTCTGTCTTTAGCGCCTCGGTGAACTCAGAGGGAAAATCGACCGATTGATTGTTTCGCGCGTAAGCTCTTCCCACAAGTCCCGGCAAGCGGCACTCTGGATAGAGTTTTAGAGCTGTCTTAACCCCGCTTTTCGCCAATAAATCAGAAATCGCCTCGCGGCGTGCTTCGTCCGAAGCGTTACTGTTTGCCTCCCACTCGCGCCCGTCATGGGGATGAAGAATCAAAGCATGATGATCATCGAACAACCATTTGATCTTTAGGAGCTCGTCCTTGGGCTCGAACGAGAAATAGATATCTTCAATGCTTTGTAACTCTTCCTTGGGAAGAACCCATCCCGCGCTTGGGAATTGACGATGATGATTTAGCAGCTTGCGAAGCGCGTGCTGCACGAGCGCCAGATCAACATCGTTCTTCATCTTTGGCGCGGTCGCAGCGAGTTGCTGCATTACGCTTGTGCGGTGATCAGGGGCGAAATCCGAGAATCGCTCCAAAAGCTCCTGCCAACGATGCGCATCTGTTCCAACATCTTCCAGCAGCCATCCACCAATTACCTGCGCGCCTCGAATTATTACGGCATGTGTCGCGCGTTCATGATCGCTGACGCTGAAATCTCGCCAACGTGGCACTGGGCTATCCATGGCAGTGTCATGGCTCTTGGGATAGAGATTTAGCAGCAGCGTCCACGAAGTATCTGGTTCAGTTTTTCTGAGATGATTGAGGACAACATTTCGCTCGTCGAGCGTCGCTGATGTTTGGGGATACCAAAGCCGGTAAATCTGCTGGAAGGTATTGGCTGGTCTGTTCGAATATCTTCCCCCGGGGTCCAACCGGGTTAGCTTCGCGAGGATTGCCGTGATCCGAGCAAGATAATCAGGGCTCCATGCGAGCACTTCCAATGCCCAAAGCAAATGGGGATATTCGCCCCCACCACCGAAGAAATCATTGCCTTCGACGAAGAGTTTCATGATGGGAGGATCGTTTTGGATTAGGCTTTCGTCCACCGCATTCAGGAATTCATCGGGTGACGCTTCCGCGATAACGCGTAGTTGACGGTGCAGAGACCACCACCGCTCCGCGTCTGCTTTCCCGAGAAGGCGTTTAACGACGGCGCCTGAATGCCGGCTGGCATTTGACACCGACAATGCCCTTGACCCGAAGACGCTAAGCAACACCAAAACCTCAGCCATCCCGGTCCTGATCAGGCCGGAATACGTGGCGTCCTCTCCAAGCAGATCGGCCCGCCAACGTTCATCCGGCTCCAACTTGAAACGGGGATCGGCGGAGCCGAGGACATCGGCCACCAGCCCGCTAAACTTTTGCAGATCGGCGGTGGTTAGGAAGCCAGCGAGCCGAAACCACGCGTCGCGCGGTGATGCGATCTTCCAAGCGGCATCGATTTTTCGGAGCGGACTGTCCGGTTGCTTGAGGATGTTCGTCAGCTCTCTTGCGATATCGGCGTAGGACAACCCTGATAGATTCTCTAGGATTCTCTGATCTGCAGGTTTGCTTTCATCCCATGCGCCCGTCAGCAATGCCGGAATCATGTAACGTGCATTCGTCGCGGTGGCCCATTCGGGCGTCGTGTAACCCGGAGCCGAGGGCATAAGCCTTCGAAGGATAGTCAGGCTCCTGGCGGAGTCATGAGCCAAATTGGATGCTTGATCTCTCACAAGCCCCATCTGAATGAGTTCTTCTTGGATTGTGTAGCGAATGGGCCGGCGAAGCGTTGTGCCCTGTTCGCCTTCGTCCGCGGTGAGGGCAACGAACACGTGATGACCTTTTTCGACAAGTGAACCGCTGAGGCCCGGTTCGGCGTCGTCCAAGATAATAATAAGCGGCGTGCCTACGTTCGCTAATGCTCGTGCCGCATCTGCATTTGCAGCGACGATCGCGCGGGAGTAATAGAAGTCCCGATAGCCAGCAGGGTATTGCTCAATCGCGGCGTACAAAAAAGCCATGGCTTCGATGGGAGCGTCTGCCTGCACCGCGAAGGCGTGTGGCTCTCCCGCCAGCCATTGCCAAATTCGGGAAGCCGTATCGTCTCTGTCGGCTAAGACGAGCTGAACGCTCAAGGGCGGCGAGGTTGATAGCGACCACTCTCGCCAAACTTGCTCCAGCGTTGCAACATTTTCCGGTAATTTTTGGATCAGCCGCGCGAACCAGAGAGCGACGGCCGGAAGGCGTTCGAGCCATTGGACGAGATCGACCGCATCGATTGCGCGAACGTCTTTCCATATTCCTTCCGCTTTTTGCGCCTTTTGCCATTCAGCTTTTTTTGCCCATCTTCGTGGCGTCGCAAATACGAAGGTCGTTTGCGAGGGATCAGAATGCAGTTTGTTTTTGGTCCGATCGCTATAGGCTTGGTCGGCTTTGGTCTTTGGCTGCTTGTCGGTGCCAAGTTCCCAACCGGCGAAACCAGAAGGAATGATCGGCGAAACGAAGTTGATCTTGGTCTCGCCGTCCCAACCCTGCATTGCGACGCTGTCGCCGGACGGGAAGCGAAGCTCCGGATGATAGCCCGCTTCCGCCAGAACGAGACGGCGGATTAGCTCGGGGAATGTGCTTTGACCGAAGCGGCTATCGGCCCAGTGAGCAAGGTCGGTTTCCGTGACCCAACGGATCGCTGTGATGCGATCTTGCGGGACACGGCTTTGCGTTTGGAATTTAGGGAGCGGCCCCGCAACCGCACCGCCAGGCAGGAACGTGACTCCGGCTGTTTCTAGCGTCGATTTGAGGGCCTCCAAATTGTTGGGAACGGGTGACCGGTGTCCGCGCTCGAAGTCAGCTACAGTCGAGGTCGCAACCGACGCCTTACGGGCGAGGTCTTGTTGGGACCAGCCCAGCAGGGCGCGGGCGGCCCGTGACTGAGCGGGTGTAAAGAGAGTTTGAGCGGGATCGCTAGACATCATATTAAAAATATGACATCCTATTGGTCATAGCAAGCCATATTTTTGATGGGGAGCACCCCCAAAGGAGGTAAAGTCATGGGTAAGGATCGACTATTCGTGGAGCGGCGCAAGCAACGCGACTTTGCCGTCAGAAAAAGCGGCTCCGACCGTGCAAGCGCTGTGGCGGACACCCAAGCGGAAGCAATTGAGATCGCCAGGAGGATGCATCCCGATAAGGCGCCGCTGGTCGAGCGAGTTCGGTTCACCGATCATGGCAAGCCGGATAAATGGCGTAAACCCTAAGATCGCAGCGCATCACTCGCCGCCCTCTTCGCCTTCCTCGGAAAGCCGCTCCACCGACGCCACGCGCTCGCCTTCCGCGGTCGAAAAGACGATGACGCCCTGCGTCGAACGCCCGGCGCAACTGGGCGCATGCGTCATGCGGACTTCAGCGATAGTGCGGTGGCCGCATCGAGCGCCCGCAGGATTTTTTCCGGCGTGGCCGGCAGATCGTAAATCCGGACGCCGACGGCATTGTGGATGGCGTTGAGAATAGCCGGCGCGGTGGGGACGAGGGCCGGCTCGCCAACGCATTTCGCCCCATAGGGCCCGGCATCGTCGGCGATCTCGACATGGCTGAACTCGATGTCAGGTACGTCGAGCGTGGTGGGAAGCGTGTA
>JBEKNW010000134.1:0-12441 GCA_049522435.1 Xanthobacteraceae bacterium | reverse complement strand
CCGGCCGGGCGTTTTCCCGAAAGCCGCCCGGGAGCGGAGGTGACGAGCCCCCGCCCGCGGGAACCGCTCTCGCTCCATCAGCCGGTGTCGCCGGCTGACGTCCTTTAGGCGAGCGAGATTCGCGGCTTGTAGCGGAAATGGGGACGGATGTCAAGGGGGATGTCGCCGATTAAGAGACGGCCGTTGACGGCCATTGCTGGTGGAAGCGCGATCGGGTGGGGATACGCAAGCTCAAGGGCAGTTGCCGCGCATTACGCGCATTTGAGGCGGGCCATGCGAAGCTATTGGAGCATGGAAATTATTTGGGGGAATATTAAGGTGTCACCGTAATCAAGGATGATGCGCTTTGCCCGAGCGCGCGCACGTCGCGCTACGAATCTCGGGGTCAGCATCGCCTCAGCGGGCTCTCATTTGTGCGCCACAGCAAAATTTGCTTCCCAATGACCGAGATGGGTCATCTTCGACGTTTCGAGTGCGCGCCGTGCACTGCCGCTGTTACCCTGAAAGCTGACAATCGCTTGCACTGCAATATCTGACGCAGTGGGTCAACAGCGCCGTTTCGAGGCTGCGTCCGGCATGTCCGCTGTTGCTCTGATCGCTCCCGTCGACGCCGCGACCGAGGTCGAGGTCAAGGAGCGCAAGGACCGCGTGGATGATGCCATGCACGCGACCCGTGCAGCAGTCGAGGAAGGCATTCTTCCCGGCGGCGGCGTTGCTCTGCTGCGTGCCGCCGAGGTGCTCAAGAAGTTGCGCACGCACAACGACGACCGGAAGACCGGTGTCGAGATCGTGCGCAAGGCGCTCTCCGCTCCGGCGCGCCAGATCGCGTGCAATGCCGGCGAAGACGGCTCCGTGATCCTCGGCAAGGTCCTTGAGAAGGATCAGTACGCCTACGGTTTCGACGCCCAGAATGGCGAGTATGTAAACCTCGTTGCCAAGGGCATCGTTGACCTGACCAAGGTTGTTCGGGCGGCCCTGCAGAATGCAGCGTCGATCGCCGGGCTACTAATCACCACGGAAGCCATGGTCGCCGAAAGGCCGAAGAAAGACAGTGGGACTCCGGCTATGCCTGGCGGTGGCATGGGCGGCATGGACTATTAAGCCCACCCGCAACCGAAATGATGAAGGCCCGGAATTTCTTCCGGGTCTTTTTCTTGTGCCGTCGAACAAGCCCCGCACTGGTAAGTGGCGGGGCTTATCGCTCACAGCCGAAGCGTAGTTAGCCCTTTGTCACGACAGGGACGGGAGCTTTGCCCTTGCCAATCGGAGCCTTGCCTTTGCCAGCACAGCCAGCAACGCTCAACGCCAAGAGCACCGAACAGACGATAGCGAGGAACTTATTCATAGCGCCCATCCCAGTTAGCTTGGTAAAGCCGGGCATATCTAACAGACTGTTCCGATCGCCAGCTAGTGCGGAAAAGTCACACACTGTATCTTTTATACCAAGGCTCGGAGACGCTGGGGATTGCCCCGCTGAATGTTGAAATAGGAGGGCAGGCGTTGCCCGCCTTGAGCCGCTAGGCTCGGGGGTGTCGAATCCGCGAAGGAGAGCAAACGCCATGACGAACACTACGACGCCTTCATCGATCGCGCTTGCGCCGAGCCTTGCAGCGGCTTGGCAAGATGTGGACAGCTCATTCGAGCGTTTCTGTCTGACCGCCGGGATCGGCGCCATCCAGCAAATGTTGTGCGCTGATGCGCGGCAGCTGACCGGGGCGCGCCATAGCCGCGGCGGCGACCGCGTTGGCCAGCGCTGGGGCATGACTAAGGGAAAGATCGGCTTCCACGGCGGCAAGGTCACCGTGCATCGGCCGCGGGTGCGCAGCTACGACGGCCGTGAAGTTGAGCTGCCAACCCGGGCGGCGGCCTCGATCCCAAGCTGTGCCGGCTGTTCATCATTGATGGCGCCAAGGCACTGAGCAAGGCGATCCGTCGGACATTTGGCGCCCACACGCCGATCCAACGCTGCCAAATCCACAAGGCTCGTAACGTGATCGAGCGCCTGCCCAAACCACTCCATGCTTCGGTCCGCCGGTCACTCCGGCAGGCCCGGGAACTCGACGACTCCAAGAAGGCCGAGCGGCTATTGCGCAATCTCGCTCGCAGGCTCGAACAGGACGCGCCTGGCGTCGC
The DNA here is from genome assembly GCA_049522435.1 of Xanthobacteraceae bacterium. Classification (GTDB taxonomy): domain Bacteria; phylum Pseudomonadota; class Alphaproteobacteria; order Rhizobiales; family Xanthobacteraceae; genus BOG-931. The sequence goes on along the minus strand of JBEKNW010000134.1, from coordinate 10,308 downwards.
CGCCTAGCCTGCGCGGTGCGGAAGCGGCCTAAACGCCCCCACGCGGGCAACCGAGAATTAGGTGAGGGGTTGTCCTTGTCCCCGATCTGAGCTGCGCTTGAATGCTAATCTCGATGGTTGAGAGCTTGTTGCCAGCGACTCCGCGCGCAGCCAGGTCTCCGGTTGGGCGAAGGCGGCCGCGCTCTACGCGGCCGCCGCGGTCTGCCGGAGCCAAAAACGTGCAGTTATAAAAAGCAAAACGCCCGATCCGAGACAACCGAGCACCGCGGCCGACAGCCACGGGTCATATCCGGTTGCAAGATAGGCGGCGGCGGTGCCGATCCCAATCGCGGCACTGACGCCCATGACGGCGAGCGCCCATCCGGGGCTGACTGTTCCAAGGCCGCCAGATCCGGCGATGAGCGGTCCCAATACGAGGGGCACGAACGAAAGCTGGGGGGAGCTGAATCCGAACACCAGGACCAGAAACCTGACGCTCGCAAAGGTTATCTTAAAACGCGCGTCGGCGAGATAGAATGCCGCGAAGACCACGAGCCCGATCCCGGCCGCCGCGATCATGGTCCACCGTATCGCCTGTGCTTGCTCCGTCGCGCGCGCCTGCGCGGACGTCGGTTCGGACCAGAACATCGGCACTATATCGTAGCGAACAGCGCACAGGCTCGCGGAGAATAACGAGCTCATCGTCGAAACGGCCATCGCGAACAGGCTGAACAGCAAAAATGACCAGACGGTCGTGGCCACAAAATTCTCCTGCGCCACCAATTGCGCAATGAAGGCCTGCACGACGTCGCCTGGGTCCGGCGTTGCCAAGGTCAACCCGGCAACGGCACCGAACAGGCAGATCAACAGTCCCATCAGGGGAACCTCGACGGCGTAGGTCGCGCAAAAACTCTTGAATGCCGCCGTCCACTGGCCTTCCCGGAAGTGCTTCCAGTCCCGGTCCTTTTCGAACGCTGCAAGCCTTTGCCAGTTCACGATGTCGACGATCGGATGAAAGAGCGGCAGCAGAATGAGAGAAATCAACGTCATGTTGGATACATGCGTACCGGCCTGCAACGCGGCGGCGCTGTCGTGGGCGATGGTCGGGAATCCCTCGATATACAATTCCATTGCGGCAATGACGATCGCCAAGATGGTGAAAATTGCAATAAGCGAATTGAGAATCTTCTGAAATCGACTTAGCAGCCGCAACCGCAGGGGCGCGCGATCGCGAACGGCGGCAGCGGTATTTGACACACTATATCCGATCGAATTGGTGTCCACGTATCGCACACGCCGATAGAAATACATGATGGCGCAAACAACGGCGATAAGTGCGATGGCAAACGTGCCCCGCGCCGGCATTGCCCCGAGTTCCGAAATTTGCAGATACAATAGGAACGCCGTCGATCCGAATAGTCCAAAATATAACAGACCCAATTGGAGCTGGGCCGCGTGCATGATTCCCGTGTGCCCAGACAATATCGTGCACGATATCACGACCAGCAAAACCGCGGCGATGAACAGATCGGTGAGGGCCGCGCTGCCCGAAAGCAGCGGCTTGAGCACCGTCGCCACGCCAAGCGTCTCGCAGATGACGAGGCCAGACAGAGCGAACACCGTCAGGGCTGCCGCAACCACGCGGACCCGCGGATCATTGCCATGCCGCCGGGCAATGAATTCATGCACCGTAATGGAGCGATCGTGACTTAAAGCGCCGGCCAGAAATTGCAGCATCGGCCGGCGCAGGGCGTAGATGAGTGACACACCCAATCCGAAGAAAGCCGCGCGGACGATCGCCGGCCAGAAGTCGCCGCTTACGCCCCACGCGAAGAAAGGTCCGAAGGTTGCCAATCCGATTGCATACGCGATCTAGGAATTCTGTATCACCTTCGGCAGAACATGATCGGATGATACGAAGTCGTCTTGTGCGCTGGGGTGAGCTTGGCGTCGCGTCAAAAGCACCGGTATAATGAAGATACCGAGGACAGCGGCGGGAGCCAGGAATGCGAGGAATGGCATAAGCGTTCCATTGGGCGCGGACGCTCAGCCGGCACGTCCCGCCGCGCCTCGATGATGCGCAAGAAGACGGCCGGGGGCAATCGGCGTGTTAGCAGCAATGGCGGCGATAACGGCGCGAGGTGGACGAGAACACCGAGGCGAAGGAAAAAATCGGGCGGTCCGTGTGCGCGAAGAGCGTTGCAGTTTCACGACAAGGATTGGCGCGCGCGTTGTCGGGATCGTCGTGGCGATAGTCCTGTTGTGGTGCGACAGTGCCCTCGCGGCCGGGCCTCATGTGGTTCTGCTGCGGGGGTGGTTCGGCGTATTCTCCACGGGCCTCGACAGCGTCGCCGATCAACTCAGCGCGCAAGGCATCGAGGCCGAGGTCGCCGGGCACTTGAATTGGTCGACGGCAGTCGCCGAGATCTTGCGCGAACGGTCTGCCGGCCAAACCGGCCCGCTGGTCCTGGTGGGCCACTCGCAAGGGGCGAATAACGTGATCGATATGGCACGCTCGCTCGAGTCACACAATATCACAGTCGACCTCCTGGTGACGATCTCTCCGTTTTTGCAGAATCCGATCCCCGCCAACGTCGTGAAGGCGATCAACTATTACCAAGCCCCCGGGTGGGGCCAACCCATCGTTGCGGATCACGGTTTCCACGGCAAAATCATAAATGTCGATTTGGCGGACGATCTGACCATTACGCACATCAGTATCGACAAGAGTGCGAGGGTCCAGGCGGAAATCCTGCACGAGATCACCGCGCTTGCTCAGCAAGCCAATGAGCGGAAAAAGTAGTGTTGTTCGGCGGGCCATCCACTAGCCGTTGCCGACCAACCTCAGTTTGTACCCGCATCAACTACCGCGGAATTTTGCCCGCCGCTTGCCGTGGAAGGCTTCGACGCCTTCGCGAAAATCATCCGAGGACTTGATAGCAGACTGCCGTGAAATGTCGCCTTCGGGTCACTCGCGCCAGGGTCGGGCTAGCCTCGAGCCTCGTGCTCGACCGGCTGCGCCAGCCATAACGGCGCTCAACGCCGCTAAGGATGGCACCATCCTCAAGTTGACATTTTTTGGCTATTATGTGCGTTGGTCGGCCCGCAGGTCGGGCCGGGCTGCTTTGGGCGACGGCTCATGGGCGAAAGCTCATTTGCACGAAAGTTCATCGGGCGAGGTTGATGGCAACAAGCAACCGGCGACGGCGCGCAATCGCGCTCGCGATCGTGGCGGCGAGCTCGGCGCTGGCTGTGCCGGCCGGCGCCCAGTTCTTCAACGGTCGCTCTGCATTCGATCAGCGTCCGCGCCCCCAGCAGGTCCAGACGCGGGAATTTTTTCCGTTCTCGATTTTCGGCGACCGCCATCCAAACAATCCAAACAATCCAAACAATCCAAACAATCCATACAATCCGTTCAATCCGTTCAATCCGCCGCGGCCCCCGCAGACCTTCGAGTCGACCAAGCCGCCGCCGCCGCACAAGGCGGAGACACCACCGACCAGCACGGTCCTGGTCATCGGCGACTCGCTCGCCGATTGGCTCGGCTACGGGCTCGAGGAGGCGTTCGCCGATACGCCCGAGATCGGCATCGTGCGCAAAATCAAGCCGTATGCGGGTCTCGTTCGCTACGAAGCACGCAGCGATGCTCCGGAATGGTCGCAAGCCGTCAAAGACGTGCTGGCGACGGAAAAGCCGAACGCCATCGTCGTCATGCTCGGTGTTAACGACCGTCTGCCGCTTCGCGACCGCACGCCGCCGCGTCCAGCCGCGGCGACGTCGGCACCTCCGGCTCAAACTCCGTCCGATTCGGCACAGCCGGATACCGAGCAACCGGTGATCGCCACGGGCGAAGCTCCGCGCCGAGGCGGGAACTATGAGTTTCACACCGACATATGGGCCGAGCTCTATGAGAAGCGCATCGACGACATGATCGCGGCGCTCAAGAGCAAAGGCGTGCCGGTACTATGGGTTGGATTGCCCGCGATCCGCGGCACGCGCTCGATCGGCGATATGAGCTATCTCGACGAGCTTTATCGCGCGCGCGCGGAGAAGGCGGGCGTCACCTATGTCGATATCTGGGACGGCTTCGTCGACGAACAGGGACGCTACGCGGTGCAGGGGCCGGATTTCGAAGGCCAGACGCGCCGGCTGCGCACGTATGACGGCGTGCATTTCACCAAGGCCGGCGCGGTGAAGCTTGCTCATTATGTCGAGCACGAATTGCGCCGGGTGCTGTCGAACCATGTCGTGCCAGTGGCGTTGCCCGGTCCGGAGGAGCAGTCCCCGGCGAAGGGAAGCGTCATCGGGGCGCGCCCGGCCGTCGGTCCGGTTGTTCCGCTGAGTGCGACCGGCGGCGGTGAGGGCGGCGATCTTCTGGGCGCCGCCAGCCATCCGGCGCAGCGGGAATCCGATCCGATCGCGACGCGTGTGCTGAGCCGTGGCGACGCCATTGCGGCGCCCCCCGGCCGCGCCGATAATTTCTCCTGGCCGCGTTCCAGCAATGACGCGAACGCGACGCCGGATGGTGCGCCCGAACCGGTCGCGCTGACGCCCGCCGCGCCGGCCGCGCCCCCCGAAAAGGGCTCTGCGAAAAAGCCGGCGGACGCCAAGAGCCAGGCCGTGCCCAACGTCGCGCCGGCGCGGCCGCATCGCGCGCGCGCGGAGCTTGACGGCCCGCCACGGCCGCCGTTGCCGGTCGGCCCGGCCGCGGCCAATTCGCGTTGATAATTATTCCGTCGTAGGTCACCGCGGCAGCAGGCTTGATCCCATCAGGAACTTGTCGACGGCGTGCGCCGCCTGGCGGCCCTCGCGAATCGCCCACACCACCAGCGATTGTCCGCGGCGCATGTCGCCGGCGGCAAACACCTTGTCGATCGAGCTGCGGTAATCGTCGGTCGATGCGCGCACATTGCCGCGTTGATCGAGCGCGACGCCGAGGGTTTTGATCATCCCCTCGTGCACCGGATGCACGAAGCCCATCGCCAGCAGAACGAGCTGGGCGGCGATCTCGAATTCGCTGCCGGGAATGGGATTGAACTTCTCGTCGACGTGCACGCAATGGAGCTTCTCCACGAAACCGCCCGCGCCCGAGAACCGCGTCGTCGTCACGGCGAAATCGCGTTCGGCGCCTTCTTCGTGGCTCGACGAGGTGCGCAGCTTGAGCGGCCAGTCCGGCCAGGTGAGCAGCTTGTTCTCGTGCAGCGGCGGCTGCGGCAGAATTTCGAAATTGGTGACCGATGACGCGCCCTGGCGGATCGCGGTGCCGATGCAGTCCGAACCGGTGTCGCCGCCGCCGATGACGACGACGTGCCTGCCGCCGGCGAGGATCGGCTCGGCCCCATCGTCCCGCTCGCCGCTGACGCGCCGGTTTTGCTGCGGCAGGAAATCCATGGCGAAATGGATGCCCTTGAGCTCACGGCCGGGAACGGGTAAATCCCGCGGCTTCTCGGCGCCGCCGGTGAGCACGACGGCGTCGTAATCATCGAGCAGCTTATCGGCGGCGACATTGACGCCGACATGGGCGCGGTAATGGAACACGACGCCTTCGCCTTCCATCTGCGCCACGCGGCGGTCGACGTGATGCTTTTCCATCTTGAAGTCGGGGATGCCGTAGCGCAAAAGCCCGCCGGCCTTGGCAAGCTTCTCGTAGACATGAACGGAGTGCCCGGCTCGCGCGAGCTGTTGTGCGCAAGAAAGACCCGCCGGCCCGGAGCCGATGATCGCAACTTTTTTGCCGCTCCGCGCGGTGGGCGGCTCCGGCTTGAGCCCTGCCGCGATGGCGCGATCGGCGATCGCGCATTCGATCGATTTGATGGTGACCGGGTTCTCGTCGATGTTGAGCGTGCATGACGCTTCGCAAGGCGCCGGGCAGACGCGGCCGGTGACTTCCGGGAAGTTGTTGGTCGAATGCAGGTTGCGCGCGGCTTCCTCCCAGTTGCCCGCATAGACAAGGTCGTTCCAATCGGGAATCTGGTTGTTGACGGGGCAGCCCGGCGTGCCGGGCATGAGGGAGCCGGTTCCCTGGCAATAGGGCACGCCGCAATTCATGCAGCGCGCGGCCTGCGTGCGGTAGTCCGCCTCGGGAAGCGGCAGGATGAATTCGCGCCAATGGCGGATGCGTTCTTCGACCGGCTCGTAGTCGCGGTCTTCGCGTTGGTATTCGAGAAAGCCGGTAACCTTGCCCACTTCGCTCTCTATTCCGCGCCCTATTCTGCGGCCTGCATGGCAGCGGCCTGCGCCTTGAGCTCATGGAGAGCGCGGCGGTACTCGATCGGCATGACCTTGCGGAACCGCGGGTACCATATCGGCCATTCGCCCAGGATTTTGGCCGCAAGTGCCGAACCGGTAAAGCGCGCATGGCGCGCGATCAGGTGATGCAGCCGATGCGCATCGTGGCGGCTCATATCGGCCATGATGTCGACCAGGCCATGCGTTTCGAGATCGTGCACCTGATGAAAGATGCGGGCGTTGAAGTCTTCCTCCTGCGGCATCGGCTCGAGCTCGACCATGGCGAGATTGCAGCGCGAGGCAAAGGTGCCGTCGTCGTCGAGCACATAGGCGATGCCGCCCGACATGCCGGCGGCGAAATTGCGGCCGGTGTGGCCGAGCACCACCACGACGCCGCCGGTCATGTATTCGCAGCAATGGTCGCCGGCGCCCTCGATGACGGCGATGGCGCCGGAATTGCGCACGGCGAAGCGCTCGCCGGCGACGCCGCGGAAATAGCACTCGCCCTCGATGGCGCCGTAGAGCACGGTATTGCCGATGATGATCGATTGTTCCGGAACGATCCCGGACCCCGCCGGCGGGCGCACCACGAGGCGTCCGCCGGAGAGCCCCTTGCCGACGTAATCGTTGGCGTCGCCGTCGAGCTCGAAGGTGACGCCGCGCGCCAGGAACGCGCCGAAACTCTGTCCTGCGGTGCCCTTGAACCGCGCCACGATGGTGTCGCGGGGCAATCCGGCGTGGCCGTAACGCTTGGCGATCTCGCCGGAAAGCATGGCGCCGGTCGCGCGGTCGGTGTTCCGGATCGGCAAGCTCAATCGCACCGGCGCGCCGCGGTCGAGCGCTGCTTGCGACTGCGCGATCAGCTTGCGGTCGAGTATGTCGTGGATCTTGTGGTCCTGTTCCTCGCTGTTGAAGATGGCGACGCTCGCCGGCACATCCGGCTTGGTGAACAGCCGGGAAAAGTCGAGTCCTCTGGCCTTCCAATGGTCGACCAGTTTGCGCTGGTCGAACATCTGCATCTGGCCGATCATCTCAGAGAAGCTGCGATAGCCCATCTCGGCCATCAGCTCGCGCACCTCTTCGGCGACGAAGAAGAAATAGTTGATGATGTGCTCAGGCTGGCCGGTGAAGCGCTTGCGCAGCACCGGGTCCTGGGTCGCCACGCCCACCGGGCAGGTGTTGAGATGGCACTTGCGCATCATGATGCAGCCGGCGGCGATCAAGGGCGCGGTCGAGAAACCGAACTCGTCGGCGCCAAGGAGCGCGCCGACGACGACGTCGCGGCCGGTGCGGATGCCGCCGTCGACCTGCACGGCGATACGCCCGCGCAGCCGGTTGGCCACCAGCGTCTGGTGGGTCTCGGCAAGGCCGATCTCCCAGGGCGAGCCCGCATGCTTGATCGAAGTCAGCGGCGAGGCGCCGGTGCCGCCTTCGAACCCGGCGATGGTGACATGATCGGATCGCGCCTTCGACACGCCGGCGGCGACCGTGCCGACGCCGACCTCGGAGACGAGCTTGACGGAGACGTCGCCCTTCGGGTTGACGTTTTTGAGGTCGAAGACGAGCTGCGCCAGGTCTTCGATTGAATAGATGTCGTGATGCGGCGGCGGCGAAATCAGGCCGACGCCCGGCATCGAGTGGCGCACTTTGGCGATGGTCTTGTCGACCTTGTGCCCGGGCAACTGGCCGCCTTCGCCGGGCTTGGCGCCCTGCGCGATCTTGATCTGCATCATGTCCGAATTGACCAGATATTCGGCGGTGACGCCGAAGCGGCCCGACGCCACCTGCTTGATCGCCGAGCGCATGGAATCGCCGTTCGGCAGCGGTTTGAAGCGGTCGGATTCCTCGCCGCCCTCGCCGGTATTCGACTTGCCGCCGATCCTATTCATGGCGATGGCGAGCGTGGTGTGCGCCTCGCGCGAGATCGAGCCGAACGACATGGCGCCGGTCGAGAACCGCTTGACGATGTTCTTCGCCGGCTCGACCTCCTCGATCGGTATGGGCGCGCGAGCGTCTTCCGCGGCCGACTTGATGCGGAACAGGCCGCGGATGGTGAACAGGTGCTCCGACTGCTCGTTGATGATCGCCGCGTATTGCCGGTACGTCTCATAGGAGTTTCCGCGCACCGCGTGCTGCAGCGCCGCGACCGTTGTCGCATTCCAGACGTGATCCTCGCCGCGCACGCGCACCGCATAGTCGCCGCCGACGTCGAGCATGCTGCGGTAGATCGGCGCGTCGCTGAAGGCGTCGCGATGCCGCCGCACGGCCTCTTCGGCGATCTCAATGAGGCCGACGCCCTCGATGCAGGTCGCCGTGCCGGTAAAATATTTGGCGACGAATTCGGATTTTAAGCCCACCGCGTCGAAAATCTGCGCACCGCAATAGGACTGGTAGGTGGAGATGCCCATCTTCGACATCACCTTGAGCAGTCCCTTGTCGATCGACTTCATGTAGCGCTTGATAATCTCCTTCTCATCGAGCTTCTGCGGCAGCTCGGCCTGCATCGCGGTGAGCGTCTCGAACGCCAGGTAGGGATTGATCGCTTCGGCGCCGTAGCCGGCGAGGCAGGCGAAATGATGCACCTCGCGCGGCTCGCCGGATTCCACCACGAGGCCGACCGAGGTGCGCAGCCCCACGCGGATCAAGTGATGGTGCACGGCCGCGCAGGCGAGCAGCGACGGAATCTGGATGCGGTCGGCGCCGGCGCGGCGGTCGGAGAGGATGATGATGTTGATGCCGTCGTGCATCGCGGCCTCGGCTTGGCAGCAGAGCGCCTCGATGGCGCCTTCCATGCCGGCAGCGCCGGCCTCGGCCGGCCAGGTCGCATCGAGCGTGAGCGACTTGAAGTGCGATTCGGCGACCTCGGAGATCGATCGGATCTTTTCCAGATTGGCGTTGGTGAGGATCGGCTGATGAACTTCCAGCCGCTTGGTGTTCGACAGACCCTCGAGGTCGAACAAGTTCGGCCGCGGTCCGATGATCGAAACCAGGCTCATGACCAGTTCCTCGCGGATCGGGTCGATCGGCGGATTGGTCACCTGGGCGAAGTTCTGCTTGAAATAGGTGAAAAGGAGCTTTGGCTTCTCGGACAGCGCCGAGATCGGCGTGTCGTTGCCCATGGAGCCGATCGCCTCTTCGCCGGTCGTCGCCATCGGCGTCATCAGGAGCTTGAGGTCTTCCTGGGTGTAGCCGAAGGCCTGCTGGCGATCGAGCAGCGAAAGATTCGAGATCGGCGCCGCTTCGGAAGCCGCCGGCAAATCCTCGAGCACGATCTGCGTGCGCGCCAGCCATTCGCGGTAGGGGTGGCTCCTCGCCAGCGTCGCCTTGAGCTCCTCGTCGGGAATAAGCCGGCCTTCCTCGAGATCGACCAGCAGCATCTTGCCCGGCTGCAGCCGCCACTTGGTGACGATCTCCTCTTCCGGGATCGGCAGCACGCCCACTTCCGACGCCATGATGATGCGGTCGTCGCAGGTGACGATGTAACGCGCCGGCCGCAGGCCGTTGCGGTCGAGGGTGGCGCCGATCTGCCGGCCGTTGGTGAAGACAATCGCCGCCGGGCCGTCCCACGGCTCCATCAGCGCCGCATTGTATTCGTAGAAGGCGCGGCGTTCCTCGTTCATGAGCTGATTGCCGGCCCACGCCTCGGGGATCATCATCATCATCGCGTGCGCGAGCGGATAGCCGCCCATGGTCAAAAATTCGAGCGCGTTGTCGAAACAGGCGGTGTCGGATTGGCCTTCATAGGAGATCGGCCACAGCTTGTTGATGTCGGCGCCGAACTTCGGCGATGAGACAGAGGCTTGGCGCGCCGCCATCCAGTTGTTGTTGCCGCGCAGCGTGTTGATCTCGCCGTTATGCGCGATCATGCGGTAGGGATGCGCCAGCGACCAGGTCGGAAACGTATTCGTCGAAAAGCGCTGATGAATAAGCGCCAGCGCGCTCTCGAAGTCCGGATCGCGCAGATCGGGATAATAGGTGCCGAGCTGGTCGGCGAGGAACATGCCCTTGTAGATCAGCGTGCGGCAGGAGATCGAAACCGGGTAATAGCCCGAGCTGCGCCGCTCGCGCTTGCCGTACATGATGGCGGAAATGGTCTTGCGC
>JBEKNW010000133.1:0-12471 GCA_049522435.1 Xanthobacteraceae bacterium | reverse complement strand
GCTTGGCAGGACCATCGAAACAAGCATCACGCCAAGGCCGATTGGCAATTCACGACAGATCATGCCCGCGTCAAGCTCAAGAGGCTCTACCCCTCATTTTGAGTGACTCGGGCGACTAGTGGGAGATATACTGTAGCCCGGCCGAGTAGGCCGCGCCGCCGATCACGCAGGGGATGCCCAACTCGATCTGCCCCGTGGCCGCAGCCACGACGCAGCCCATCGACAGGGCGCCCTGGCCGATCTGTCCGAGGCCGGTGAGATCGCGCTTCGCGTTCGGGCCCTTCTGCTTGAGTTCGTCGATCGCGGCGAGCGATTCTTTGCGCATGCGCGCGGTATCGACGGTCTCCGCGGTCTCGATCACGTCGTTGAGCACCGCGGCGACCTCCTCGGGTTGTTTCTTCACCGCCCGCTTGAGCATGGCGAGCAGATGCAGGTCGCGCACGGCATTGCTGGCGAGCGTGAACTTGGCGGCGCTCCCGGTCGTGAGATTGTCGATATTGTCCTTATCGTTGGCCAGCGGCAGGAGCTTGATGATGCGGCCGATCGGCTGATAGGAGCCGGTCGCGAGATAGCTGCCCCAGAGCACGTCGATCAACTCCGGGCTTGGCTCGATGGCCACCGCTTTCTTGCGGTCATTGTCGAGCTTCAGGACTTGCTTGATCTTGTCGAGCATGCCGGGTTTTGTGGTCTGATACGCGATCTGATCGAGCGTGGGCAGCTTGCCGTCGAGATATTTGTCGATCATGGCGCGTCGCGTCGGCATGCGGTCGACAAAGGTGGCGAGCAGTTCCTTCCAGTTGGGCAGGCCGGAATAAGCGATGGCGCGCACCAGCACCCAATGATCGGCGGGCGCGATCGGCAGCATCTTGGCGACGAGCTCCGCGGCGCGGTCCGGATTGGCGCCGATGATTCCGGCGATGAAGCCGATATAGGCGCCCGAGGTTTCGGCATCCTTGAATGCTTGTCGGTCGCTCAGCGCGCGCACGAGGATGGGAAGACCATCCGGCTCGGGCCTGCCGCGATAGGCGTTGATCCATTTGAGCAGCGCATCGGTCGAGTTGAGCGCCGCGCTCGGCCGCGGCGCCGCGGCAGCCGGTGCGATAAGGACGATCACGAGGGTAAGCAAGGCGAGAAAACCGATGGTGATGCGGCGCAAGCATCCAGCCAATTCACCTGCAGCCATGTTCCCCTCCAGCGGAGTAGGTCGGCAGCGCGCCAAGACTTAACTCTGCGCAGACCGGCCGCGCACGCGAAGAGAGCAGGCCGCCAGGGCGATTTGCTGGCCGCTCCGGCGCGAAATCGGGGCTGCGCTGTGGCACTTAAGGACAGTTAACAGCGGCGGTTTCGCGCGCCGCGCCGATTTCAAACGCATGTTTGAAGATGATCGCGTCAAATTCCAGCCGCATTTGGCTTGACGGGCATTGCCATAATGCTTATAAAAAGCGATCCGAGAAGGAAGGGCACACCGGTGCGGAATTTCGTTGTCATGTCGCTGGTTCTCGTAGCAAGGCGCACCGCCGGGGGTGGATGAACCCACCCGCGAGACGAGGCGGTGCGCGGTTCAGGGGCTCTCGAGCCCCTTTTTTATTTCCTAAACAACACCCCCTCCTTCCTCCCCCGCAAACGCGGGAGGTAAGGAGGGGCGGTCGAGAGAGGGGAGCAAGCCATGACGGAGATGACCGGCGCGGAAATGGTGATGGCGGCGCTTGCCGATCAGGGCGTCGCGCACATTTTCGGCTATCCCGGCGGCGCGGTGCTGCCGATCTACGACGCGTTGTTCCAGCAGGACAAAGTGCGCCATATCCTGGTGCGGCACGAACAAGGTGCCGTGCACGCGGCCGAGGGCTATGCGCGCTCGACCGGCAAGGTCGGCACCGTGCTGGTCACCTCCGGACCCGGCGCCACCAATGCGGTCACCGGCTTGACCGATGCGTTGTGCGATTCGATCCCGCTCGTCGTCATTACCGGGCAGGTGCCGACGCACCTCATTGGCAACGACGCGTTTCAGGAATGCGACACCGTCGGCATCACGCGGCCCTGCACCAAATACAATTATCTGGTCAAAAGCATCGCCGACCTGCCGCGCGCGCTGCACGAGGCATTCCATATCGCCGCCAGCGGACGGCCGGGGCCGGTCGTGGTCGACATCCCCAAGGACATTCAGTTCGCCAAAGGCGCCTATTTCAGGCCCAAGGAATTCCAACACCGGGGCTATCATCCGAAGGTCAAGGGCGACCTCGACAAGATCAAAGCGGCCGTCGACATGATGGCTTCCGCCCAGCGGCCGCTGTTCTATACCGGCGGCGGCGTGATCAATTCCGGCCGCGCGGCGAGCGATCTGCTGCGCGAATTGGTCAAGCTCACCGGCTTTCCCATCACCTCGACGCTGATGGGGCTCGGCGCTTTTCCGGCCGCCGATCGGCAATGGCTGGGCATGCTGGGGATGCACGGCACCTGGGAGGCCAATTGGTCGATGCACGATTGCGACCTGATGATCGCCGTGGGCGCTCGCTTCGACGACCGCATCACCGGCCGGCTCGACGCCTTCTCGCCCGGCTCGAAGAAAATCCACATCGACGTCGATCCGTCCTCGATCAACAAGAACGTCAAGGCCGATCTGGCGATCGTCGGCGATTGTGCGCATGTGCTCGAGGACATGGTGCGGCTGTGGCGGCAGAGCGCGATCGTTCCGGACAAGAAGGCGATCGAGGCCTGGTGGGCGCAGATCGGGCAATGGCGGGCAAAAAACTCGCTCGCCTTCCGCAATTCGAACGAGATCATCAAGCCGCAATACGCGATCCAGCGGCTCTACCAGCAGACCAAGGACCGCGATACCTACATCACCACCGAAGTCGGCCAGCACCAGATGTGGGCGGCGCAGTTCTATCCGTTCCAGGAGCCGAACCGCTGGATGACCTCGGGCGGCCTCGGCACCATGGGCTATGGCTTGCCGGCCGCGGTCGGCGTGCAGGTCGCGCACCCGAACTCGCTCGTGGTCGATATCGCCGGCGAGGCCTCGGTGCTGATGACCATGCAGGAAATGTCGACGGCGGTGCAGTACGACCTGCCGATCAAGATCTTCATCCTCAACAACCGCTATATGGGCATGGTGCGGCAGTGGCAGGAATTGCTGCATGGCGGGCGCTACTCGCATTCCTACACCGAGGCGCTGCCCGATTTCGTCAAGCTCGCCGAGGCCTATCACGCGCACGGCATCCGCTGCGAGCATCCGGGCGAGCTCGACGACAAAATCCGCGAGATGATCGAGGTGAAGAAACCGGTGCTGTTCGATTGCGTGGTCGATCCGGCGGAAAACTGCTTTCCGATGATTCCCTCCGGCCGCGCCCATAACGAGATGCTGCTCGGCGACGCCGCCGTGCGGGTCGAGGACGCCATCACCGAGGAGGGCAAGGTGATGGTGTGATGACCACAGGCCTCACAGAGCATAAGATTGCACTGATTGATGATGCTTACAAAGGAGCAGTCGGTAGGGCTCTCCGACTGTATGCATCGTGTTCTGCGCCGTTCCCGGAAATCTGGCAGGAGAGAGCGATCGAGCAATTCAAGAACGACATCGTCGAATTTGCACTTCACGCTCGGCGGCTAATGGAAATAGCGAAAATTAGATATCAACTCAGGTCAATGCCGCGCGTAGGGTACCTCGTTGAGCGAGGAGACTTGGATAAGTCGGTTCCATTAATCGGAGACTTTTGGGAATGTCTTAATCAAATATTGCATGCTCAGCGAATTGATATTGTTTTTGCGGAAGCCAGAGACGTCAAAGGAGATCCAGAATCCAAATTTGGCCGTTGGGTGGAGGTGCATGTCGAAACAGATAAGAAAAGGCTACGGGCTATTGATGTGATGTCTTTCGCAACATTCTTTCTCGGAGATGTCGTCAAGGCCACGCTACAACTAATGAATAATGAATACTGGCTCTAAGCATTAAACGTGACCCTGAGGATGGATGCCGTGAACACAAGCACCGCGATGAGTCACTACCCCGCCGCCCCGGTCAGCCAGGGCGTCGAGACCCGCACGCTGTGCGTGCTCGTCGACAATGAGCCGGGCGTGCTGGCGCGCGTGATCGGCCTGTTCTCGGGCCGCGGCTACAACATCGACTCGCTCACCGTCTCCGAGACCGAGCACGAGAAGCATCTGTCGCGCATCACCATCGTCACCCGCGGCACGCCCATGGTGATCGAGCAGATCAAGAATCAACTCGATCGCTTGGTGCCGGTGCACCGCGTCGTCGATCTGACCAGCGCCGGTCCGGCGCTTGAGCGCGAGCTCGCCATGGTCAAGGTGCGCGGCAAGGGCGAGCACCGCATGGAGGCGCTGCGGCTCGGCGACGCCTTCCGCGCCCGCGTCATCGACGCCACCACCGAGAGCTTCGTGTTCGAGATCACCGGCGCGTCCGACAAGATCGAGAGCTTCGTCGGCTTGATGCTGCCGCTCGGCTTGGTCGAGGTCTCGCGCACCGGCGTCGTCGCCATCTCCCGCGGACCGGAGGGGATGTGAGGCCGCTCCGGATTTATCTCGACTGCGATTGACATGTGTACGGCTACAGCGTACACCGTGGCATGCGCATCGCCAGTTTTCGGAACAGAGAACTTGAGCGGTTATGGCGACACAATGACGCGCGCTGCATTGCGCGGCAATATCAGCGGAAGCTTCGCGCAATGCCGACTGCGATCGAGGAAGCCGAAAACATCGCGGAACTCGACACCATTCCGGGTTGGCGGGTTCACCCGCTAAAGGGCGATCGAAAGGGAATCTGGAGCCTTAGGCTTACGCCTAACCATCGACTGACATTCAGGATCGAAGGATCGTCGGTCAGCGAGGTTGACGTGGAAGACTACCATTGAGGAAAATGCACATGAAGAATCCTTCTCATCCCGGTGAAGTCTTTTACTGGGGAGTTCTTGAGCCTCTCGATATCAGCATATCGGCAGCCGCGCGCGTGTTGGGCGTGCGGCGTGCGACGCTGTCTGCAGTCGTCAACGAACGAGCGGCGCTTTCTCCCGATCTCGCGCTGCGGATCGAAAAGGCATTTGGACCCAAGGTGGATTTGATGCTGCGTATTCAAGCGGCCTACGACGCCGCGCAAGTCCGAAAGCGCACGAAGGCGATTAAGGTCAAGCGCTACGTCGCCAGGGCGGCGTGAACGATGCTACGCGCTACGCCGCCGAACGCGCCGGCTGTGCCGACAGCCGGCCGACCAGCGTGGCGAATTGATCGAGGAAGCCCTGGAGGAATTTCCGCGTGCTTTCGTCGGCGATGCGGTTTTCCTCATCGAGGAGGCCGGGCTTGAAATTGATATAGGCTTCGCCGCCCATCACCAGCGCGCCAAGGACCCCGACGATGTGACGAACGTGCTGCTGGCCGAGCGCCGTGCCGATCGCGCCGGGGGAGGTGCCGGTCACCATCACCGGTTTACCGGTCCAGGAATTCTGCCCCCAGGGCCGGGCGCCCCAGTCGATGGCGTTCTTGAGCACCGCCGGAATGGAGCGATTGTGTTCCGGCGTAACGATCAATATGCCATCGGCGCGAGCGATCTGGTTCTTGAAGCGAACGACCTCGCCCGGCAGCTTGGTCTCGTGGTCCTGATTAAACATCGGCAGATCGTCGATGCGGACGAAGGCGACCTCGAATTGGGGCTTTGCCAGCTCGCCGAGGGCCAGGGCAAGCTTGCGGTTGATCGACTCGCGGCGGTTGCTGCCGACGATGACGGCAAGATGCGGCTTTGCCATAGCTTATTCCTCTGGTTAAAATTGATAACTGACGCTAAATAAGTGACTGCAAGGGCGGCGCGCAAGAAGGCACATTCATGAAACCAAGCCACATGCATTTGCCCGCGGATTGCCGCGCCATCAGTGACGTGCTCGCCCGCATCGGCGACAAGTGGTCCGTCCTGGTCGTCAGCCGGCTCGGGGAAGGGCCGCTGCGGTTCAATGAGCTGCGGCGTCAGATCGGCGGCATTTCCCAGCGCATGTTGACGCTGACACTGCGCGGGCTCGAACGCGACGGACTGATCACGCGCACGGTGTTCCCGACCGATCCGCCGCGGGTCGATTACGCGTTGACCGCGCTCGGACGCGATCTGTTGAACCCAGTCTCGGCGCTCGGGGCCTGGGCGATCCGCAACCAGCCCAAAATCGCCCGCGCGCGCGAGCGATTCGACGGCACCGCCGCGACGACCGCAAAAGCCTTCGCTGGCAAGCCCGTCAGGCAGGCACGGCTGGACGAGCGATCCCCTTGAATATACATTGTATATCGTCGTCGGTGCATGCGCCTTGAGAGAGCAATGTCGTGAAAGCCAAAATCGCCAAATGGGGCAATAGTTTGGGATTGCGCCTGCCCAAAGCGGCTGTTGCAGCGACGGGACTGAAGGTTGGCTCGGAATTCGAAGTGGTTGTCGAAGGGCGTGACCTGCGCCTCAAGCGCATCTCGAAGATTCCTTATTACAGGCTGGAAGATCTCATTGCGGAGATGGACCGACTTGGTCCTGAAAATCGACCAGAGATCGTCGACTGGGGACCCGACGTTGGAGCCGAGATCATCGATGACGATTACAGCCGAGGACTCATTCCTGCTCCGGGCGGGGGACTTGGTGTGGGTCGATCTGAGACCAACACGCGGACGCGAGCAGGGCGGCGTCCGGCCCGCCGTCGTGCTCACGGATCGTGAGTTTCATCGGCGAAACGATACTGCGGTCGTCTGTCCGATCACATCAAATAAGACACCCTGGCCGACCAAAGTCGTTCTGCCTGACGGTCTTGCGGCGCGCGGGGCAATCCTCGTCGATCAAATTCGTATGCTCGACCGGACCGAGCGCGGTTTTCGCTCGGTCGGCCGCGTGCCCGAAGAGGTATTAAATGAAGTGAGGGCGAGGCTCGCCACGGTGCTCGGGATCAATCTCATCGCGATCGAGCGCGAGCCCGACAAGCTGTAAATGTGCGAGTCTTTTGCGGACGACAATCCACTCATGATGGTCGCCCCGGGGCGTCAATGCCACGGATCGGGCTTGTCCAGCGCCCTCGCACAACCTAAAAGCAGCACCGGAACATAAGCGGCCAAGCCTTGGCCTGAGGAGGGGTGAAAATCATGCGTGTTTACTACGACCGCGACGCCGATCTGAACCTGATCAAGGGCAAGAAGGTCGCCGTTATCGGCTACGGCAGCCAGGGCCACGCCCATGCGCTCAATCTGCGCGATTCCGGTGTCAAGGAAGTCGCCGTGGCTTTGCGCAAAGGCTCGCAGGGCGTCAAGAAAGCGGAGGCCGAGAAGCTGAAGGTCATGGAAGTGGCGGAGGCCGCCAAATGGGCCGACGTGATGATGATGCTGACGCCCGATGAACTGCAGGCCGACATCTATAATGGTCACATGCACGCGAACATGAAGCAGGGCGCGGCGCTCATGTTCGCGCACGGGCTCAACATCCATTTCAACCTGATCGAGCCGCGGGCGGACCTCGACGTGATGATGATCGCGCCCAAGGGACCGGGCCACACGGTGCGCGCCGAGTACGAGCGCGGCGCCGGCGTGCCGGTACTGATGGCGGTCCATCGCGACGCCTCCGGCAACGCCCACGATCTCTGCCTGTCGTACGGCGCCGCCATCGGCGGCGGCCGCGCCGGGATCATCGAAACGACTTTTCGCGAAGAATGTGAGACCGACCTGTTCGGGGAGCAATCCGTGCTGTGCGGCGGCCTCGTCGAGCTGATGAAGGCCGGCTACGAAACCCTGGTCGAAGCCGGCTACGCGCCGGAGATGGCCTATTTCGAGTGCGTGCACGAGGTCAAGCTGATCGTCGACCTGATCTATGAGGGCGGCATCGCCACCATGAACTACTCGGTCTCCAACACGGCGGAATATGGCGAATATGTCTCCGGCCCGCGGGTCATCGACGACAGGACGCGTGCGGAGATGAAGCGCATCCTCACCGACATCCAGTCGGGCAGATTCGTCAAGGACTGGATGCTGGAGAACAAGGTCAACCAGACCTCATTCAAGGCCATGCGCGCCAAATGCGCCGCCCATCCGATCGAGCAGGTCGGCGCCAAGCTGCGCGCGATGATGCCGTGGATCAAAGAGCGGGCGCTGGTCGATCGCAGCCGGAATTGATCCGTGCTATTGTGGCGTAGCTGGCATGAACGAAGCGAAATGCGGGGAAATCGCCACCGGCAATTCTGATCCCGGATGTCGCTCCGCTCATCCGGGCTACTCGACTACTCGGCTGTGATGTCATCCGGCGCGACTGAGATTTTTGAGCTCGATCGTGTGGAGATCGCGGTCGAGCCGTGGTCGTGGGAATTTGCCGCCGGGCGGCGTGAGGAGATCGACCGGCACTTTGCTAGTCGTCGGCGCGAGCGGCCGGCGCTGTGGAACGGCCGCGTGCTGCTGCTCAACCGCTACACGATCCGCGATGGCGTGCTGCGCGGCGCCTGCTTCGAGACGGATTACGCCAGTTTCCTTGCCTGGCGCGATTGGAACCTTCCCGACTCCAGCGTCTTCAACGTCTTCGCCGCCGCGGCGCTGCGGGCCGCCGACGGTGCTTATCTGGTTGGCGAGATGGCGCAGTCCACAGCGGGAGCGGGGCAGCTCTATTTCCCCTGCGGCACGCCGGACCTCGATGATATTGGTGTTGGCGGGGTGCTCGATCTCGCCGGCAGTCTCAGCCGCGAACTCCTGGAGGAGACCGGCATCGACATCGGTACGCTCGCGGCCGAGCCGGGCTGGACTCTCGTGCGCGACCGCGGCTTTGTCGCCTTGATGAAGCGGCTCACGGCGCGCCAAAATTCCCAGGAGCTGCACTCCCGCATCATGCGCCACCTGGCGAGCGAGGCGCAGCCGGAATTCTCCGCCATCCGTATCGTGCGCGAGCGCGCCGACCTCGACCCGCAAATGCCGCGCTTCCTTGTTGCGTTTCTCGAAAAGGTCTGGCGGCAATGAAATCGCCGCGCATCCCCATGAGGCGGAGATGAAGCCCGCCAAGGTCGTGAAGCATTGTCGAGTGGACAAACCAGAGGATTTTCGGCCCGCCGATCACGATTCTTCCGAGTGCTTTGGCCTCTCGACCGTCATCGACGACGTGAAACCGATGCTTGCCGACAGTATCGCTCGGCTTACGGAGCTGCAGGATCGCCTCTACGCCGACGGTCAATGGGCCGTGCTTCTGCTGTTCCAGGGCATGGATGCGGCGGGCAAGGACAGCGCCATCACGCACGTGACGTCAGGCATTAATCCGCAGGGCTGCGAGGTGCATGCGTTCAAGCCGCCGAGCGACGAGGAACGGCAGCACGATTTCTTCTGGCGCGCAGCCGCACGGCTGCCAGGGCGTGGTCGGATCGGCATTGCCTGGCTCGTCATCTCCGCAGTCATCATCGAGGTGCTGGAAGCGCTCAAGCTCGAATACCCCAGGATCAAGGGTAAGGCGCTCGATGAGCTGAAGAATGTGGAACGCGCCCTCAAAGGTCAGGCGCCCGCCCGTTCGGCGAAGTGACTGATCTGAAACGCAAACGGCGCGCCGGCTTGCGGCGAACCTGGGTCTTCCTGTATAAGGAGATCGGTCCTACATGAGGTTAACGCGGAATTCATCTTGATCCGCGACCTTTGTGGCCATGACGAGGGCAGTAGCGATGTCGGCGCGCCGCGATTTCCGCGCGATGAACCGGACGGCCGATGCGGCCCGCTCCGGCGCCGCCCTCATTCTCGGCGGGCTCCTGCTCCTTATCGCCCCCTGAGGGCCGGCTGGGCGTTTGCGCCTGGGCACTCAGGGGTCGTACCGAGCCACGGAACCCACGAGCGCCCAAGAGTGCCCAAGAGTGCCCAAGAGGCCAAACGCGCACTGGGCGGGTGCAGACGAGAAGGACTTAGATCATGACCGCTCCAGCCCAGTCCGAAAAGGACCGCGTCGTCATTTTCGACACCACCTTGCGCGACGGCGAGCAATGCCCCGGCGCAACCATGACGCACGAAGAAAAACTCGAAGTCGCCGCGCTGCTCGACGAGATGGGTGTCGACATCATCGAGGCCGGCTTTCCGATCGCCTCGGAAGGCGACTTCGCCGCCGTCCACGAGATCGCCAAGCGCACCAAGAATGCCGTCATCTGCGGGCTCGCTCGCGCCGCATTCAAGGACATCGATTGTTGCGCCGAAGCGATCAAGCCGGCGGCGCGGCGGCGCATCCACACCTTCCTGTCCACGTCGCCGGTGCATATGAAATACAAGCTGCAGAAGGAGCCGCACGAAGTCTACGAGATGGTGATCGCGCAGGTGACGCGCGCGCGCGGCCACACCGACGATGTCGAGTGGTCGAGCGAGGACGGCACGCGTACCGAGCCGGATTTCCTCTGCCGCTGTGTCGAGGCCGCGATCAAGGCCGGCGCCACGACCATCAACATTCCCGATACCGTCGGCTACGCGGTGCCGGAGGAATATTTCGCGCTCATCAAGATGGTGCGCGAGCGCGTGCCGAATTCCGACCAGGCGCGCTTTTCCGTGCATTGCCACGACGACCTCGGCATGGCGGTGGCGAACTCGCTCGCCGGCGTGCGCGCCGGCGCCCGCCAGATCGAGTGCACCGTCAACGGCATCGGCGAGCGCGCCGGCAACGCCTCGCTTGAAGAAGTCGTGATGGCGATGCGCGTGCGCAACGACGTGATGCCGTTCTGGACCGGCATTGACGCCAAGATGTTGACGCGGGCGTCCAAGCTCGTCGCGGCCGTCACCTCGTTCCCGGTGCAATACAACAAGGCGATCGTCGGGAGGAATGCGTTCGCGCATGAGAGCGGCATTCACCAGGACGGCATGCTCAAGCACACGCAGACCTACGAGATCATGATGCCCGCGGATGTCGGCGTAAAGCAGACCTCCCTGGTCATGGGCAAGCATTCCGGGCGCCACGCCTTCGTGCACAAGCTCGAGGAATTGGGCTACCACCTCGCCGGCAATCAGCTTGAAGACGCGTTCGTGCGCTTCAAGGCGCTCGCCGACAGGAAGAAGCACGTCTACGACGAGGACATCGAGGCGCTGGTCGACGAGGAGATCGCCACCGCGCAGGATCGCATCAAGCTCGTTTCGCTGTCGGTGATCGCCGGCACGCGCGGGCCGCAACGCGCCACCATGAAGCTCGACATCGACGGCAAATCGCTGATCGAGGAGTGCGAGGGCAACGGCCCGGTCGACGCCACCTTCAATTGCATCAAGGCGATGGTGCCGCACGAGGCGGTGCTGGAACTCTATCAGGTGCACGCCGTGACCGAAGGCACCGATGCGCAGGCGGAAGTCTCGGTGCGCTTGTCCGAGAACGGCCGCACGGTGACGGCCAAGGGCGCCGATCCCGACACGCTGGTCGCCTCGGCCAAAGCCTATCTTGCCGCGCTCAACAAGCTGATGGTCCGGCGGCTGCGCGGCCAACCGGAGGAACGGCGCATCCACTCGACCGACATCGGGTGAGGGTCGAGGAATTCCGGTTTATCATTCCGCTTGTCATTCCGGGGCGCGGGCCAACGGCCCGCGAGCCCGGAATCCATAATCACCGAAAGGGGTTATGGATTCCGGATGCACCGCCATCCAAGTCGGCTTTTGCCGACTTGGATCTTCAAGTGCCGATCTCGGGAAAACCCGAGATCGGTGGCGATCCGGAATGACGGACAAGGAATCATTTACCTTGTTTGTTTACGAACGTTCGCCGGGCGATAATCGGGGGCGTTCCATGCTGATGGCCAGCCGGATCACGATCGGACCCTTCGTTCCCGAGGATTTTGCCCCGGTGTTTTGCTGGGTCAATGACGTCGCCGCTGCGCGTCTCGACCTCGCCTATCGTCCGGTCGATATGATGACGCACCAGCAATGGTGGCAAAGCCTCGGCAAGGACTTAACGAAGGTCGTGTTCGCGATCAGAAGGACCACCGAACCGACCATCATCGGCTACGTGCAGATCACCGGCATCAACAGCGTGCACCGTTCGGCGGAGATCGGGATCAGGATCGGCGAGGAAAAGAATCGCGGCCAGGGATACGGCAAGGAAGCGTTGCGTCTCGCCACGGAGTTCTGCTGGAACCACCTCAACCTCAATCGCGTGCAATTGATCGTCTTCAAGCACAACGACCGCGCCGTCAGAGCCTACAAGGCGGCGGGCTTCAGAAAAGAAGGCTTGTTGAAGAAGGCCGCTTTCATCGGCGGAAATTGGGTCGACTTGATCTTGATGGCGGCTTTGCGCCCGGCGCAAAGAAAGCCGCGAAGGTTGCAGGGTTCCACGGCCGCGAATGTCGTTCCGGTAGCCAGGGATCTGCGCTCCACCCGTACGGCCGCCGCATAACTCTTGGAATCGCGCCGGCAATGTCCTAGTCGCCCGCGTCCTTGATTCTGCGGTGTTTTTCTGAATCTCTGTCGCCGCGATGCAGCGATGGAGGTGGTTCGTGGCGGGGAAAGAGATTGCGGTCAAGAAGTACGTTGTGCGGCTGA
>JBEKNW010000132.1:0-12501 GCA_049522435.1 Xanthobacteraceae bacterium | reverse complement strand
TTGTTCTGGATGTCGAGATCCTGGAGGCGGCGCAGCCGCTTGAAGGTATCGGCGATGGTGTCGAAGGTCTCCAGCACCTTGGGCTTGAGCTCGGCCTCGATGGCGGCGAGCGACATCGAGTTTTCGAGGTCGTCCTCGTCGAGGTCGGGCTCGCCAAGCACGGCTTCCCCGAGGGTTTCCTCGCCGTCGGCTTCGCCCGCAACGCCCGCAACGCCTCCGACCGCACCGACCGCACCGACCCCTTGGGGCTTGAACGGCGTGGCGGCCGGCGGCGCCGAAGGCGGCGCTATCGCCTCCGGCGGCTGCGGCACGAAGCCTTGCACGCCGGGGACGCCGGGGACGCCGGGGACCGGCGCCACGCCCACCACCCCCGCCACCCCCGGCGGATCGCCGGGAGGAATCGCGGGCGGCACCACGGGCGTCACCGCCTTGGCGTCGGGGCCGGCATAGGTTGCTTCGAGATCGATGATGTCGCGCAGGAAAACTTTGCCTTCGTTCAATTCGTCGCGCCAGATGATGACGGCCTGGAAGGTGAGCGGGCTCTCGCACAAGCCGGCGATCATGGCCTCGCGGCCGGCCTCGATGCGTTTGGCGATGGCGATCTCACCCTCGCGCGAAAGCAGCTCGACGGAACCCATCTCGCGCAGATACATCCGCACCGGGTCGTCGGTGCGCTCGGTCGGCTCCTTCGCTTCGGACTTGGCGGGCACTTTCGGCGTGACCTCGACCAGTTCGCCGGCCTCGGCCTCCTCCTCTTCGGGCTCCTCGCGCGCGCCTTCTTCCTCCTCGGCTTCCGCTTCCTCGGTCTCCACGACGTTGATACCCATCTCGCTCATCATCGCCAGTACGTCCTCGATCTGCTCGGAGGTCACCTCCTCCGACGGCATGACCGAATTGAGTTGTTCATAAGTGACATAGCCGCGCTTCTTGGCCTGCTTGATCATCTTCTTGACGGCGGCGTCGGAGAGATCGAGCAGCGGCAGCGGGGCATCGGGGGTCTCGGGCGCCTCCTTCTCCGGCGCCTCGCCTTCCTTTTGCGGGGCGGACTTTTGCAAGGCGGCTTTGGCCTTGCTCGCGACCGTCTTGGTGCCCACGCTCTTGCTTGCCATGTCTGTCTCCACGAACGCCTGTCCCTGCCACGCGCGACTTTGGCCCTTCTTGGCCCCCTACCCTATGGTCACTCGCCACGCCGGGCAGACGGACTGCATTCTGGGGCCGGCCTTTAGATCTCGGCGCCCGGACCAACGGCCAAAAAGGGGCAGCGCCATCGCGGCACCCCCCGAATCAAGGCCCCTTACTTGTCTCGGAACTCCGTTAAGCTCCGACTAACCCTGTTCAACCGCGCGAGCGCCCTCTTATTCCCCCCGCTGTCGGGGCGTCCAGCGCCGGGGCGCCGGGGCACCCGACGCTCACAGCGAACGCGACGGGCGGCCAGACTGCTCGCCGAAACCCTCGATCAGGGCTTCGGTTCCATCGATTGTGGATAGCCGGGCCTTTACGTCGCGCAACCGCGAGTAGTTTGTCTCGGTGTTGTCCTGGCCGAGCGCCAGTTCCGCGTCCTTCAGTTCCCTAGTTAGGGAATGCCATTGCCGATGCAAGGCGAGAAGCTGCTTCCAAGTCAGCAAAACATCGGCGGCGGCCGCCTGCGGCTGCGCCCCCCAGACCGAGGGCGTGGTGATCGTGCGTTCGATGCGGATCAGCAGGTCGGCAAAGCCCCGGCGGGTGAGTTCGGCGATGATTTCCGCCCGGTGGACTTCCCCGTCACGGCCGAACTCGTGGCCGAACTGATGGGCGAGGACGTCGATCAGGGCAGTTTTCAGCTTCGTCACATCGGCGTGGCGGAATTCGGTCTCGGCCAATTCCTCCAGGCGGTCGTGAAGAAGCCACGGGTGGTTGAGCGCGGCCTGCAGGATCAACGCTTCCCGGCGCGGGATCGCCGTGCGATGGCCGCGATGCAAAGGACTTGCCGCAAGCTGGGGACTGGCCGTCACATAGCCCTCGTCGCGGCCGAAGGCGGCGCGGGGCGGGTGAGTTCGGGCTCCCGGGCCGGTGCGGCGCCCCCTCTCGTCCCAGTTGTGACGACGCGACGCAATGTCCGCAGGCGCGAACAGTTGGCGTAGCCGTGAGCCAAATTCCTGCCGGTAATAGCGGCGCACCGCCTCGTCGCCGATGGCGGCCGTCACCTCGACGAGGCGCGCTTCCAACGCGGCGCGCCGCTCGGGCGTGTGGAACGGACCGGCCTCGCTCTCGCGCGTCCATAAGACCTCGGCGAGCGGCCGCGCCGCAGCGAGCACGTCCTCGACCGCCTCGCGGCCGCCGGAGCGCACCAGATCGTCCGGGTCCTGCCCGTCCGGAAGCGCGGCGAGCTTGAGGCTCTTGCCCGGCTTGATGAGCGGCAGCGCCAGATCGAGCGCGCGATAGGCCGCGCGCCGGCCGGCATCATCGCCGTCGAAGCAGAGGATCGGCTCGTCGGCAATTCGCCACATCAACGCAAGCTGATCGGCGGTCAGCGCGGTCCCCAGCGGCGCGACGGTCGCTTCGTATCCGGCCGTCACCATGGCGATGACATCGATATAGCCTTCGACCGCGATCACGCGCGCGGAAAAATTATCTGGCGCCGACGGCGTGGACGCGCCTGCGTCATGGGTAGCCTTGCGGGCGGCGGCGAGGTTGT
The DNA here is from genome assembly GCA_049522435.1 of Xanthobacteraceae bacterium. Taxonomy (GTDB): domain Bacteria; phylum Pseudomonadota; class Alphaproteobacteria; order Rhizobiales; family Xanthobacteraceae; genus BOG-931. The sequence goes on along the minus strand of JBEKNW010000132.1, from coordinate 9,827 downwards.
AGAGCGTGGCGCCTTTGTGGAACAGCGGCGTCTCCGGCGAATTGAGGTACTTCGCCGAAACATCCTTATCGAGCGCGCGACCGCCGAAGGCGATGACGCGTCCGCGCCAATCTGTGATCGGAAACATGACCCGGTCGCGAAAGCGGTCATAGGGCACCGGGATATCGTCGCCGGCGACAAGAAGCCCCGCCTCGACAATGTCCTCGACCGAGATTTTCGCGCCGCCCAGATGCTCCTTGAGCGCGTATTGCTCGGCGCCCGCGTAACCGAGCCGGAACCTGAGCTGGGTCGTGGATGAGATGCCGCGGTCGGCGAGATAGCCGCGACCGCGCGCGCCGGCGCGTGACGCCAGCGTCGCCTCGAAGAATTTTGCCGCAAGTTCGACGATGTCGTGCAGGGTTTTCCGGCGTTCCTCGTGCGCCTGCGCCTCCCGCGTCAGCACGGGCATCGGAATACCGGCCTGCCCGGCCAGCCGCTCGACGGCTTCCGGAAAGCTCACCCCCTCGGTCAGCATGACGAAATCGAAAATGTTGCCGTTCTTGCCGGAGGAGAAATCAAACCACATCGCTTTCTGGTCATTGACGAAGAAGGACGGCGTCTTCTCCTTGTTGAAGGGCGAGAGCCCCTTCCACTCCCGCCCGGCTTTGCGCAGTTTTACGCGTCTGCCCACGACTTCCGAGACCGGAAGCCGCGCGCGCAGCTCATCGAGGAATTGCGGCGAGAATCGCATGGTGATTCGGCAGGATAGCGCGGAAGCGGGCTAAATAGGGGGCGGCCGCGTGCGGCGGCACGGCCGAGGTCGATTGTCCCGGTTATCCACAGGCCAAAAGCTAAAGCTTTTTGGCTTTTCCGTCATGGGCCGGAGCTTTCGCTCGCCGGGCTACTCTCGTAATTGCCGTCTGCCCAGTGGCATCGTAGGTGCGGCGCTTCGGCGCCGGCCCACAACCCTCGATGCCGTACTCGTCGAAGACGTGTTCAACGACCGCGTAAGGAGGGCCGTTGTACCAGTTCGGATCGTCGTCGTGATTAAGTCTGATTGCGGCGATCGTTCTCTCGCCGACATCGGTGCATCGCCAACGGCCGCTGCCGCTCAGGAACTCACAGCCGATCCAAAAATCCGAATGTTTCAATGGCGGCCGATTGCCCGTCCAGATTTCAGGGACCGACTTTCGCTTGCCGCCAATCTTCTTTGCCATCGTATGAGCTACCCCGCGAGCAGCCTCTTCACCAGCGCGCTCGCCTTGGAGAAATCCATGCGGCCGGAAAAGCGCTCCTTGAGCGCCGCCATGGTGCGCCCCATATCCTTCAGCGTCGCCGCTTCGAGCTCCTTGATCAGCGCGGAGATGGCCTCGCCGGCTTCGAGGTCCGACAAGTGCTTGGGCAGATAGGCGGAGATGATCTCGATCTCCTCGCGCTCTTGCGTCGCGAGGTCGGTGCGGCCGGCCTTCTCGTAGATGGCGAGCGATTCCTGGCGCTGCTTGATCATCTTGCCCATCACCTCGAGGATCTCGGCATCGGTGAGCGTCACCCGCTCGGCGCCGCGGGTCTCCCGTTCCAGGATCGCGGCATTGATGAGGCGCAGCGTCGACACGCGGCGCTTGTCGGAGGCCTTCATGGCGTCCTTGAGCGAATTGTTGATCTCGTCGCGCAACACGGCTATGGCCTCTCGCAAAGTCGCCCGCTTTGGGTCGGCGGGCGCGGAGAAGGTTTAGGCGTTTGCCGATGCTGACACAACCGCAGACTCAGGAACTTTGGGACGATCCCAAGCCGACGGCGCTCTTGGTGCTCGCCGACGGCACGGTGCTCGAAGGGTTCGGCTTCGGCGCCACCGGCCACGCCGTGGGCGAGGTCTGCTTCAACACCGCGATGACCGGCTATGAGGAAATTCTCACCGATCCTTCCTATGCCGGGCAGATCATCACCTTCACCTTCCCGCATATCGGCAATGTCGGCACCAACGAGGAGGACATCGAAACCGTCAATCTCGCGGCGATGCCGGGGGCGCGCGGTGTCGTGCTGCACAGTGCGATCACGGCGCCGTCGAATTACCGCGCCACAAGGCATCTCGATCAATGGCTCAGAAGCCGCGGCGTCATCGGGCTTGCCGGTATCGACACCCGCGCGCTCACCGCGTTCATTCGCGCCAACGGCATGCCGAACGCGGTGATCGCGCATGAGCCGTCCGGCCGCTTCGATCTCGCCGCGCTCAAGCGCGAGGCAAGGCAATGGCCGGGGCTTCTCGGCATGGATCTGGTGCCGATGGTGACGACGGGACAGCGCTTCACCTGGCACGAAACGCCGTGGCTTTGGGGCGAGGGCTACGGCGAGCTGCGTGATCCGGAGTTCCACGTCGTCGCCATCGACTACGGGATCAAGCGCAACATTTTGCGCCAACTCGCCGGCAATCGCTGCGAGGTGACGGTAGTGCCGGCGCAGACCTCCGCCGCCGACATTCTGGCGCACGCGCCCGACGGCATATTCCTCTCCAACGGCCCGGGCGATCCGGCCGCCACCGGCGAATACGCCGTGCCGGTGATCCGCACGCTCATCGACAAATTGCCTGTCTTCGGCATCTGCCTCGGCCACCAGATGCTCGGGCTCGCGGTCGGCGGCAAGACGATGAAGATGCACCAGGGCCATCATGGCGCCAACCATCCGGTGAAAGATCTCGTGACCGGCAAGGTCGAGATTACATCGATGAACCACGGCTTTGCCGTCGATCGCGCGAGCCTGCCGCCGAACGCGGTGGAAACCCACGTCTCGTTGTTCGATGGCTCCAATTGCGGCCTGGCGCTCAAGGACCGGCCGGTGTTCTCGGTCCAGTACCATCCCGAGGCGTCGCCCGGCCCGCGCGACAGCCATTATCTGTTCGACCGCTTTGTCGGGCTAATGCGCGAGTTCAGACGCGCGTAAAGGTCATGCGTTGACACCCGGCGGGTTACACCGTACCGTGCCGGATGATCCGCAGCTTCCGACACCGCGGACTGAAGCGCTTCTATGAACGCGATGACGCATCGCAGATACACGCCGCCCAATGACGTCGATCTGGTCGACTACCATTGAGGACGTGACATGCCCATGCTCAACCCGCCGCATCCCGGAGAAAATCTGCGCGAGGATGTGCTGGTGCCGCTCGGACTCTCGGTCACAGAGACCGCGAAAGCGCTTGGCATCAGCCGCAAGACGCTCTCCGAGATTGTCAACGGCAAGTCGCCGATCACGCCGGACATCGCCGTGCGGCTCCAACGCGCCTTTTCGGCGCCGCCCGCCGAGATGTGGCTCAGGCTTCAGACCGCCTACGACCTGCGCCGTGCTGTCCGGCGGCTCAAGAATACACCGGTACGCCGCCTCAGGTCGGTCGCCGGCAAGAAACGCGCCGCATAAGCCCAATCCATGGGCGTGACGGCCCAGGTGCGCGTTCAGGGTTAGACAATTTCAACCCCAGATCGGTTAGAATGGACGGGCCACCCTATACGGCGAGACGAAAATCCCATGCCGACCGCCAGCAAGCGCACCGCACCGATTACCCACACCTTCGCCGACGACGGCAGAATCCCCAACAATCCCGCCTTGCCGCTCGTCCTCTATCGCGGCGCCATCGATCTTGCCGGCTCGCCCGACCCGGAAAAGCTCATCGAGAAGACGTTCGCGGCAAACGGCTGGGACGGCATGTGGCGCAACGGCATTTACCCCTACGTGCACTATCATTCCATGATCCACGAGGCGATGGGCGTTGCCCGCGGCCGCGCCACTGTGCGCTTCGGCGGAGAAAAGGGCGAGGAGATCGACATCGCCCCCGGCGACGTCGTCATTCTTCCGGCGGGCACCGGCCACCAAAGATTGACGCAAAGTCCGGAACTCGTGGTGATCGGCGCCTACCCCCCGAGCGGCAAGTACAACCTCTGCCGCGGCAGCAAGGCGGAGCATGCCAAGGCCCTCGCCTGCATCCCGAAAGTGCCGCCGCCCGCTGCCGATCCGGTGTTCGGATCGAAGGGGCCGCTCATAGCGCTGTGGCGCGCATGATAGCCGATTGGCTCGCGTTCTGGGACAGCTCACATGTCATTTACGTCAATGCGCGCCATAAGGACGTCCATTATCGACTGATCGCGGATCAGATCGCCGCGCTCGTATCGGGACGCGAGGCGCGCGTGCTCGATTACGGCTCCGGCGAGGCTCTCCATGCCGATCTGGTCGCCGAGGCCGCCGATGAACTCCTGCTGTGCGAAGCGGCGCCGGGCGTACGCGCCGGACTTAAAGCGCGATTTGCCGGCAATCCGAAGATTCGGGTCGTCGCGCCGCACGAGATTGCGGGCCTGCCGGAGCACTCGCTCGATCTCATCGTCATGCATTCGGTCGCGCAATACCTCACGGCCGCTGGGACCGGCGCCCTGTTCGCGCTGTTTCATCGGCTGTTGAAACCTGACGGCCTGCTCGTCGTCAGCGATGTCATCCAACCAAAGGTTGCGGCTGCGGCCGACGCCTTGGCACTGTTGCAATTTGGCAAGGGCAACGGCTTCTTCCTTGCCGCATGGTGGGGCCTCTTTCGTATGCTGTTGTCGGATTACTGGCGCCTGCGCTCGCGCCTCGGCCTCACGCGTTATGCCGAAGCTGCCATGATCGAGAAACTCGGCGCGGCCGGCTTCGCGGCGCAACGCGCGCCCAAGAACATTGGACATAACCAAGCGCGGATGGCGTTCATGGCGCGGCCAGCGATGTCCGGCTCGACTTATTAATGGCGGTGCGGCGCGGCCTTCCCTCCGCGGCGATTCTGGTCTAAAGAGCGCTCGCGCGGGGCCGAGCCCCGGCGCCGGCCCGAGGACGCGCGAGACGCGCGCCCTTTTTTTGTGTGCGTCGCCGTCATTCCGGGGCGCCGCGCAGCGGCGAACCCGGAATCCATATTCACCGGCGGTGGTTATGGATTCCGGGCCCGGCCCTGCGGGCCGTCCCGGAATGACGCGGCTGATATGCGGAAGCAATGTCCAGACGGACCGACATCTCCTCGATCCTGATCATCGGCGCGGGGCCGATCGTCATCGGCCAGGCCTGCGAGTTCGACTATTCCGGCACGCAGGCCTGCAAGGCGCTGAAGGCGGAGGGCTATCGGGTCGTTCTGGTCAATTCCAATCCGGCGACCATCATGACCGATCCGGATTTGGCCGATGCGACCTACATCGAGCCGATCACGCCGGAGATCGTGGCAAAAATCATCGAGAAGGAGCGTCCGGACGCGCTGTTGCCGACCATGGGCGGCCAGACGGCGCTCAACACGGCGCTGTCGCTCCGCCGCATGGGCGTTTTGAAAAAATTCGGCGTCACCATGATCGGCGCCACCGCCGAGGCCATCGACAAGGCCGAGGATCGCAAGCTGTTCCGCGAGGCGATGAACAAGATCGGGCTCGAGACGCCACGCTCGCATCAAGTCAAGACCTTGATCCAGGCGCTCGAAGCGCTCGACGACATCGGGCTGCCCGCCATCATCCGGCCCTCGTTCACGCTCGGCGGCACCGGCGGCGGCATCGCTTACAACAAAGCGGAGTTCATCGACATCGTCGAGCGCGGGATCGACGCCTCGCCGACCAGCGAAGTGCTGATCGAGGAATCGGTTTTGGGCTGGAAAGAGTTCGAGATGGAGGTGGTGCGCGACAGGAACGACAATTGCATCATCGTCTGCTCGATCGAGAATATCGATCCGATGGGCGTGCATACCGGCGACTCGATCACGGTGGCGCCGGCGCTCACGCTCACCGACAAGGAATACCAGCGCATGCGCGACGCCGCGATCGCGGTGCTGCGCGAAATCGGCGTGGAGACGGGTGGCTCCAACGTGCAGTTCGCCGTCAATCCGGAAGACGGCCGCCTCGTCGTCATCGAAATGAATCCGCGCGTTTCGCGCTCGTCGGCCTTGGCGTCGAAGGCGACCGGGTTCCCGATCGCCAAGGTCGCCGCCAAGCTCGCAGTCGGCTACACGCTCGACGAGATCGCTAACGACATCACCGGCGGCGCCACGCCCGCCTCGTTCGAGCCGACGATCGACTACGTCGTCACCAAGGTGCCGCGCTTCGCCTTCGAGAAATTTCCCGGCGCCGAGCCGGTGCTGACCACCTCGATGAAGTCGGTCGGCGAGGCGATGGCGATCGGCCGCACCTTCCAGGAAAGCCTGCAGAAGGCGCTGCGCTCGCTGGAAACCGGGCTCACCGGCCTTGACGAGATCGCGATTCCGGGCCTCGGCCAGGGTGACGACAAGAACGCCATCCGCGCCGCGCTCGGCACGCCTTCGCCTGACGGCATTCTCAAAGTGGCGCAGGCGATGCGGCTCGGCGTCAGCGATGCGGAGATCCATACCGCCTGCCGGATCGATCCGTGGTTTCTTGGGCAAATCCGCGGCATCATCGAAACGGAAGCCGAGATTCGTGCAAAGGGACTGCCGGCGACGGCCGGGACGCTGCGCCGGTTGAAATCCATGGGCTTCTCCGACGCTCGGCTCGGCAGGCTCACCGGCCTTGCGGTCGACGAGGTCTCTGAGCGCCGCCGAAAACTCGGCGTGCGGCCGGTGTTCAAGCGCATCGACACCTGCGCCGCCGAATTCGCCGCGCCGACCGCCTACATGTATTCGACCTACGAGGTGCCTTTTGCCGGCCGCGCCGCGGATGAGGCAGCGCCATCGGACAAGAAGAAGGTCGTCATTCTCGGCGGCGGCCCGAACCGCATCGGTCAGGGCATCGAGTTCGATTATTGCTGCTGCCACGCCGCCTTCGCGCTCAAGGAGGTCGGCTACGAAACCATCATGGTCAACTGCAATCCGGAGACAGTGTCGACCGATTACGACACCTCCGACCGGCTTTATTTCGAACCGCTCACCGCCGAGGACGTGATCGAGATCATCGATACCGAGCGCAGGAACGGCGTGCTGCACGGCGTCATCGTGCAATTCGGCGGCCAGACGCCGCTCAAGCTCGCCGAGCCGCTGGCGAAGGCGCGGGTGCCGATCCTCGGCACCTCGCCGGACGCCATCGACCTTGCCGAAGACCGCGACCGCTTCAAGCAGCTCCTCGATCGGCTCAAGCTGCGGCAACCGAAGAGCGGGATTGCGACCAGCCCGGAAAAGGCCCGCGCCATCGCCGACGAGATCGGTTATCCGATCGTGATCCGCCCCTCCTATGTGCTCGGCGGCCGCGCCATGGAGATCGTGCACGAGGGGACCCAGCTCGACCGCTATGTCGCGCGGCTTGCCGCAGACCTCGATCGGCCGTCAGAGCTCGTGGTCTCGGAGAAGCGGCCATTGCTCATCGACCGCTACCTCACCGACGCCGTCGAAGTCGACGTCGACTGCCTCGCCGACGGCAGCGACAGCTACATTGCCGGTATCATGGAGCACATCGAGGAGGCCGGCATCCATTCCGGCGATTCTGCCTGCTCGCTGCCGCCGCATAACCTCTCGGCCGAAACGATCGGCGAGCTTGACCGGCAGACCCGCGCGCTCGCTTTGGCGCTGAAGGTCAGCGGCCTGATGAACGTGCAGTACGCCATCAAGGACGGCGACATCTACGTGCTCGAGGTCAATCCGCGCGCCTCGCGCACGGTGCCGTTCGTCGCCAAGGTGACCGGCATCCCGGCCGCCAAGATTGCGGCGCGCATCATGGCGGGCGAATCGCTCAAAAGCTTTAAGCTGAAGCCGCAGAGCTTCGACTTCGGCACCGCCCGCCACATCGGCGTCAAGGAGGCGGTTTTTCCGTTCGCGCGCTTCGGACCGGCGGTCGATACCGTGCTCGGGCCGGAGATGAAGTCGACCGGTGAAGTCATGGGCATCGACCGCGACTACAATGTCGCCTTCGTCAAGAGCCAGCTCGGCGGCGGCTCTCGACTGCCGAAGAGCGGAACCGTCTTCGTGTCGGTCAAGGATGTCGACAAGCCGCGTATTCTCGAAACAGTCCGTCTGCTCGCCGGATTGGGTTTTGCGGTGCTGGCGACATCGGGAACCCAGCGCTATCTCGCCGGAGCGGGCGTCGCGGCGATCAAGGTCAACAAAGTGGGGGAAGGCCGGCCGCACATTGTCGACGCCATCAAGAACGGCGAAGTCCAGCTCGTTTTCAACACCACGGAAGGAGCTACTGCGCTCGCCGACAGCCGTTCGCTCCGGCGCGCAGCCCTCTTGCATAAAGTGCCGTACTACACCACTCTCTCAGGGGCCGTCGCCGCAGCGCAGGGTATCAAGGCCTACCTCGGGGGCGACCTCAAGGTGTGTGCGCTGCAAAATTATTTTGCGGCCGCCTCTGATCCAGAATCGGAACAGCCAGAGCGACGGCACGTATAGAGACAGGCTTATAGTCGCGTGGCCGGGCAATGCTTCGGCGCGCGATTGGAATCTTGTCTCTACGGGTATGGAGGTTTGAGACCGATGGATAAGATTCCGATGACCGCAGAGGGCTATGCTGCGCTTGCGGCCGAACTCAAGCACTGCCAGCGGGTGGAACGGCCCCGCATCATCCAGCAAATCACCGACGCGCGCACTCATGGCGACCTCTCCGAGAACGCCGAGTATCACGCCGCCAAGGAATCGCAATCGCTCAACGAGGGTCGCATCGCCGAGCTCGAGGACAAGCTGGCGCGCGCCGAAATCATTGACGTATCGAAACTTTCCGGCGACACGATCACGTTCGGCGCGACCGTCACCCTGATCGACGAGGACACCGACAAGAAGGCGGTGTGGCAGATCGTCGGCGAGCCCGAGGCGGACGCCAAGAAGGGCAAGATTTCCATCACTTCCCCGCTCGCACGCGCCCTCGTCGGCAAGAAGAAGGGCGTGCAGATCGAGGTGGTCACGCCGGGCGGCGCCAAGGCCTACGAGATCGTCAAGATCGAGTGGAAGTAGCCATTCACGTCGTCATTCCGGGGCCAAGCAAAGCCCGGAATCCATAACCCCCGTTGCTTGAATACTGCTCGAACGTTCGGAAACCTCACCTTCCGTGGTTATGGATTCCGGGCCCGCGGGCTTTGCCCGCGTCCCGGAATGACGGATTCACGCCTTTTTAGGGTAACGGGTTGCGTATCTTGCATAGCTCGTGAAAATCCCTAGATTCAAGCGCATGGCTGCAAGTTGCCGGATTTGGTGCATTCTCCGCTTCGGCCGCGGCCAAGTCGGCCGAGGTCCGGACATCCGACTTCACGGTCTTCCGGGCAGGTCAATTTCCTCAGCGCCTGCCCCAACGGACGGATGAGCCGGTGACAAAAACCACCCACGCCAAAGTCGTCATCATCGGATCGGGACCCGCGGGCTATACCGCGGCGATCTATGCCGCCCGCGCCATGCTCGATCCGGTCCTGATCCAGGGCATTGAACCCGGCGGCCAACTGACCGTCACCACCGACGTCGAGAACTATCCGGGTTTCGCCGACGTTATCCAGGGACCATGGCTCATGGAGCAGATGGGCAAGCAGGCGGCCCATGTCGGCACCAAGCTCGTTCCCGACCATGTCAACAAGGTCGATCTCGCCAGGCGTCCGTTCCGCATCGAATGTGATTCCGGCGATAGCTATTTCGCAGACGCGCTGGTGCTGGCGACCGGCGCCCAGGCGCGCTGGCTCAACCTGCCTTCGGAGCAGAAATTCCGCGGCTATGGCGTGTCCGCCTGCGCCACCTGCGACGGCTTCTTCTATCGCGGCAAGGACGTCCTCGTGGTCGGCGGCGGCAACACGGCAGTCGAGGAGGCGCTGTTTCTCACCAATTTTGCGGCCAAGGTCACCCTCGTGCATCGGCGTGATATCCTGCGTGCCGAGAAGATTCTGCAGGATCGGCTGTTCAGGAATCCGAAGATCGCGGTCCTCTGGGA
>JBEKNW010000131.1:0-12543 GCA_049522435.1 Xanthobacteraceae bacterium | reverse complement strand
CTTGGCAGGACCATCGAAACAAGCATCACGCCAAGGCCGATTGGCAATTCACGACAGATCATGCCCGCGTCAAGCTCAAGAGGCTCTACCCCTCATTTTGAGTGACTCGGGCGACTAGGTCGGCAATCCGGCTTTCGTGAGACCCTCGGCAATCCGCCGGACGTCCTCTTGGCTCTTGAAAGGTAGCCGGCCGAAATGTTCGCTGAACGAGTATTTCGGATTGATTTCTTCGAGTTCGCGCCAGATGCGACGGGCCTCGTCGAGCTGACCGAGATGACCAAGAGCGCAAGCGAGCGCGGCGCGTGAAAAATCCGTCTCGGATACGCGGAGAATGCGCTGCCTGAAAAGGGTCGCCGCTGTTTCGTACTTGCCGGCAAGCAGGTATGCCATGCCGAGGAAGTGGACATATTGGTGATCAGAAGCGGGATCTAGGCGCATGGCGCGCTCGATCAACGGAATCGCCTCTAGCGGCTGTCCCGAGTAGCTGCGAATGCCGCCAAGAACGTTGTAGGCCATGGCGAAATTCGGGTTGAGTGATAGCGCGATGTCGACCTCGGACTTCGCCCGATCGAGGTCCCTGTCGAATGTTGCGGCCACCGCCGCGACAACTCGCGCGAGCGGTTCTTTCGGGTTTTTTTCGATCGCCTGTTCCGCGAAATGTTTGGCAAGCGGCAGCGAGCCGTCAGGGTCATCACTCCAACGGTTTTGATAGTCGAACACGTACGCAAAACCGAGACCCGCATAGGCTTGCGCATATTTGGGATCGATTTCGATTGCCCTCGTGAAGAACGCTTTCGACTGTTCGAACGTCCCCCGGTTTTTGGGATTGCCAAGCAAAAGCTCGCGTCCGCGAAGGGCACAGTCGTACGCATCGATATTGGACGTCCCACTGTCGGTAAGCCGCGCGTTCTCGGCCGGGCTCAGAGTGAGTTTAAGGGCGTCGACGATTCGGCGCGTGACGTCGTCCTGGACTTCGAAGATATCCGTCAAGTCGCGGTCATAGCGCTCAGCCCACAGGTGCGCGCCGGTCGCGGCGTCGATGAGCTGCGCGGTGATCCGCACGCGCTTGCCGGCGCGGCGGACGGAGCCTTCGAGCACCGAGCGCACGCTAAGCTCGCGGCCGACGGCGCGGACGTCGGCCGCGCGCCCCTTATAGGTGAAGCTCGAGTTGCGCGCGATGACCATCAGGCCGGCGATCTTCGACAAGTCGGTGATGATGTCTTCGCTGATGCCGTCGGAGAAGTACTCCTGCTCCGGATCGCCCGACATGTTGGTGAACGGCAAAACGGCGATCGACGGCTGGTCGGGCAGTGCCGGCGCTTGACGTGCCGCAGCACCGTCAAGGCGGATGCCATACACCCGCACCGGCTGCGCGATGTTCTTCAGCTGACGATCGCCCAGATCTTCATAGGCAAATTTCAATTTTCCGCGGATTTCCTCGTGGACCTTGCTGGACACGCAAATGCCGCCCGGTTCGGCGATTCCCTCCAGCCGCGCGGCAACGTTGATGCCGTCGCCGAAGATTCGATCGTTGTCGTAGATGACATCGCCGAGGTTGATGCCCATGCGAAACTGCATGCGCCGCGCGGATTCGATAGCGGCATTGCGTTCGACCATCTTGCGCTGAATGGCGACTGCGCACTCGACCGCGTTCACCACGCTGGGAAACTCGGCCAATATGCCGTCGCCGGCAGTATCGATGACTCGTCCGCCAAAGTCGCCAACCATCGGCAGGACCACGGCCTGATGGCCCTTAAGGTCGCGCACTGTGCGCGCTTCGTCGGAGCCCATCAGGGCGCTATAACCGGCGATATCTGCGGCCAAGATAGCTGCGAGCCTGCGCGACTGGCTTTCCGCCATAACGATTCTCCGGCCCGACGCTGCCAACGGTGTCGGGACATATATGTTGCGTCGCAAAAGACTGCCACAATGGTCCGCGGTGCTGGAACCCGGTCACGGTGGATCCTTGAGCCACAGCGCCGACGCGTCATCCCGCGTCATTTTGCAACTCGGCGGCCGCCGAGATTGGCGGCCAACCCACTCCGCTGGCGCGGTGGATGAGGCGCGCCACGCTCAAGATCAGCGGCTCTTCGAACCGCGGGGCCACGATTTGCATGCCGACGGGAAGTCCATCTTGCGTCAAGCCTGCAGGCGCGCTCGCGGCGGGCAAGCTGACCAGCGTGACGAGGTAGGCGGGCGCGATCCAGTCGATGTAATTCTCGAAGCTCTTGCCATTGATCAGGTCGGGGAAATTCTTCTCCACCGGAAACGGTTTTACCGGCGCCGCCGGCGTGAGCAAAACATCATATCGCTCGAACAGCCTGCGGAAGCGATGAAATATCTCCTGCCGCGTGCGCTCGGCCGCGGCAAAGTCGACGGCATTTAATTTCAGGCCGGCTTCGACGTTGCCCTTGAGATTGCGCCCAAACTGCTCGATCTGGCTTAAGCGCTCGTATTGCTGGCCGACCATCCAAAATCCGCGCCAGGTCTGATAAGGGGCGCGGCCGCCGCTCGCGTCAAATTCGATCTGCTCCACCTGCGCGCCGCACTGGCGCAAAGCGGATGCTGCGTCCCGGCAGATCGCATCGATTTCCGCTTCGACGCCGATCCCGGCGATGTCGGAGACATAGGCGATGCGCAGACCTCTGGCGTCGTCGCGGCGTAAAAGCTCGGCGAGCGCGCTCGGCCACGGCGGCGCGACCGAAATCGGCGAAATGCGGCTGAAGCCGACGATGGCGTCGAGCATCAGCGCGGCGTCTTCGGCGTCGCGTGCCAGAGCGCCGTGGACCTGTCCCGGGTCCCAAATGAGCGGCATCGGATAATTGGGGGTGAGGCCCGGCGTGGGCCGGATACCGACAATGCCGCAGAACGCGGCGGGGATGCGTATCGAGCAACCGAAATCGGTGCCCTGCGCGATCGGCACCATGCCGGTGGCGACGGCGACGGCCGAGCCGCCCGAAGAGCCTGCCGGGCTCAATGCCGGATTCCATGGATTGCGCGTCGCGCCGAACAGCGTGTTGTTGGTGTTGGCGCCGCAGGCGAATTCCGGCGTGTTGGTCTTGGCAAGCACGATGGCGCCCGCGGCCTTGAGGCGGCGCACGACTTCGGCATCCTCCGGCGGCACATAATCCTTGAACAGCGGCGAGGCGAAGGTGGTGCGGATGCCGGCGGTCGGCGTTATGTCCTTGATCGCGATCGGCAGGCCGTGCAGCGGGCCGAGCGGCTCGTTTTTGAGGACGGCGCTTTCAGCACGGCGCGCGCTGTCGCGCGCCGCCTCCGCGGCCAACGTGACGATGGCGTTGAGCTTGGGGTTTAGCGCTTCGATCACATCAAGGTGTGCGTCGAGCACCTCGACGGGGCTGATGGCGCGCGTGCGGATGAGCCGCGCCAGTTCACGCGCCGATTGGCGCACCAGTGCGCTGCCAGCGACGGATTGTTGTTCTACGTCTTGCTGCGGCGATGCTGGGCGCATGCGCTATTCCCCCGCATCGATGATGGCGATGCAGGGTCCGCCGCCCTGCGGTCCCTGATGCATGGCGTCGACGGACACGAACACCGCGGGGTCGCCGATCGCCGCGGCGGCGACGCCGCCGACCGCGGCCTTGGCGTGGCGATGATGATGAACGTCGGAATCGTCGAGCATGATCTGCCGCCGGGAGCGCAGCATGCCGGTGCGGTCCGCCTCGCATTTGAGGAACACGTTGACCAGCCGCCCCTGGAGATCTTCGGCGCGCGCCCGCGCGGGAAGATCAAGACCGGCGTTGCGAATGGCATCGTAGATGCCGTCGATGTCGAGCGCGTCCTTCATCACCGAATGGCCGATGCGGTAGCGGCCGCCGGCGCCGTTCTTGTTGCCGAGCAGCACGATCTGCGCCTGCGTCAGCTCCACGCCCGACGAGCAGGAGGCGACGGAGGAATAAAGATCGAGGTTGCGGCAGATCTCCTCCGCCTTCGGCGCGGTGATTTCGCCGAGCGCGACGGCAATGCCGAGCGCCGTCGTGCCGTTCGATACCCCCATGGAATCGTGCACCTCGCACGCGACTTCTTTGCCGCGGGCGTGCGCGTCCTGCACCGTCTCGATGGTGAGGAGCGGCGTCTTGGTCTGCACATAGTGGACGTCCGCCGCGTCGTCGATGCCGGCGGCGCGCATCGCCGCGCGGACGGCGTCGGCGACTTTTTCCACCATGGCCGGCCGGCCGATATCCTCGGGCAGAAGCTCGGCGCTCATGGCCGTGCCGATAGCCAGGCGCGATTTCGTCGCCGGGCCCGTCTTGCCGTTGCGCGCAAAAATCGTCGCGTGCGGGGTGATGACGCCGTCGCAGCCGCCCGACCAGACCATCGGAATGTGCGCGATCGTCTCAACGGAGCGGCTGCCCAGCTTGCGCAGCGCCGCGCGAAATGCCTGATCGGCGAGGATGCGGGTAAAATCGTTGACGCCGCCATTGCCTTCGGTCTTGCCGATGACGGCGATCACTTCGTCGGCGCGGAATTGCCCGCGGCCGATCAAAGCCTCGAGCCCGGACGCATCCTGCACGTTCTTTAATTCGACCTTGGCGACTTCGATGGCCATTGCGCTTGATCCTCGCTAGGAAAACTTCAGCCTGAACGCGTCCACGGCTTGACTTCGCCGCGGAGCATTTTTGCAAAACCGGGACCGCGGTCGATCATGCGCCGTTCGCCCGCGCACTCGGCCTTGAGCTTTTCCCGCAGCGCGGCTGTCGCCTTTGCGTCGATCGCCAGCGACTCTCCGCCGGCATCCGGCAACAAAAACACGACGCCGTAATCCTCGCGCGCCGCGGCGGGCGAGACCTTGCCCTCGATCACGTCGCGCTGGACCAAGTCGGGCTCGCGCTCGAGCGGATCGCCCCAACCGCCGCCACCGGTGGTCACGACGCGTACGATCTGGCCGGCGAGGACTGGCTCACCGTCGACCAGGCCGCCGAGGTCGCGCGGCGTGCCTTCGACATCGATGGTCACGCAGAACGGCAGGCCGGCTTTGCCGCCGTTGACGCCATAGCAGCCGAGCCGCACGCGGTCGGCGGTCACGATGGTGCGGCAGTCGACCAGCGCGCGGTAATGCTTGTCGTAGCCCAGGCCGCCGCGGCGCTTGCCGGCGCCGCCCGAATCCGTCCGCAACGCCAGCTTCTCGACCAGCAGCGGAAACCGCGTCTCGGTGAATTCCGCCGGCTGATTGCGCGAGTCGGGCACGATGTGAATGGCGTCGTTGCCGTCGGCGTAGCTGCGGCCGCCGGAGCCTCCGCCCAAAACCTCGCGCGAGAGAAACGGCTTGCCGTTGCGGTCGGTGCCGTAAAATCCCGTATAGCGGATCGTTTCCTGATCGGCCGGCATGCGGCCATCCGCGGCCTGCGCCACGACGCCGGCCAGAAGGCCGAGGCAGCGCAACAGCACGAACGAACGCGCGTTCGTCGCCGCCGGCCATTCCGGCGTGATCAAAGTGCCTTTCGGCGGGAAGATCACGTCAAACACTTCGCAGACGCCTTCGTTGACGTGAATCTCCGCGGCGCGCTCCGGCGTATCGGCGAGGTTGCGCAGGATCGGCGCGATCCATTTGATCAGAAAAGCACCGCCGGCGTAATCCGCCGGCCAGTTGATCGGGCCGGTCGATTGCCGATCGGTGCCGGTGAAATCGAGCGTGATGCGGTCGCCGGTTTTCTTCAGCGTGAGCGCCAGCTTGTGCAGCTTCGGATCGGTGACGCCGTCGTGCTCGACATAGTCTTCCCAGCGATATTCGCCATCGGCGATCTTCGGCAGCAATTCATGGCGGAAAATATCCCGGCAGGTGTCGAGGATGGCCTGGAAACAGGCTTCGACCGTCTCGCGCCCGAAGCGCTCGAACAGCTCCGCCATGCGGCGGGCGCCCATCAGGCAGGCCTGCACCTCGCTGTCGAGATCGGCGGCCAGCGTTTCGGGGACGCGGGTATTGCGTTTGATGATGGTGAAGACCGCGTCGTTGCGGACACCGGCGCTGTAAAACTTGATTGGCGGGACGGCGAGGCCTTCCTCGAACACCGTGGTCGCGGTGCCGGGCATCGAACCGGGCACGCGCCCGCCAATGTCGTCGTGGTGGCCGAACGCCTGGATGTAGGCGACGACCTCGCCTTGATGGAATACCGGCACGGTGCTGCACAGATCGGGCAGATGCCCGATCGAGCCCTCCGTCAGATAGGTGTCGTTCATCAGGAACACGTCGCCCGGCGCCATGGTCTGCGGCGGGAAATCGCGCACCACGGCATTGGGCATGGCGGAGTAGGAGCGGCCGGTGAGTTTTCTGCAATAACGATCGAACAAGCCGACGCGGTAGTCGTGGGCCTCGCGGATCATCGGCGAGCGCGCGGTGCGCTCGATGGCGTATTCGATCTCCGCCTCGATGGAATTGAGCGTGCCTTCGACGATCTGCAGGACGATGGGGTCGACCTCGCGCCTCGGCAAATCCGGCGCGGTCGGCCACGGCCATTCCTTGGAATGTATGTTCATCATCGCTGAGCCTCCGCGGTTCTGCCGGCGGCGCGGATGATCAGAATTCCATGGGTATTGACATCAAGCTGCTGCCCCGGAAAGACGACGGTGGTCGAGCCAAACTCCTCGACGATGGCGGGCCCGTCAAGCTTCGATCCCGCCGCGAGCGAGGCGCGCTCGAACACCGGCGTCGCGCGGAATTTCCCATCGAAATAAACCGGCCGGCTCGTCCGTTTCGGCGGCGTGCCGGACTTTTCCAGTTCGGGAATGCTCGGGCGGTCGATCATGCCGAAGGCGGAGACGCAGAAGTTCACCAGCTCCACTTTCTGCTGACCGGCATAATTGTAGCCGAAGGTTTTTAGATGCGCGGCGTGGAAAGCATCGACCAGGCCGGTGATGAAGTGCGCGTCGATCTTGCCGGACGGCGCCGGTACGCGCACTTCCATGGACTGTCCAGCGTAGCGCACGTCTGCTTCGCGCACCAGCGCGATCCGCGCCGGCGCGATGCCGTCCTTCTCCAGCGTCGTGGCGGCGTCTTTTTCGAGCGAGGCATAAATTGCGGCAACCGTCGGAAGGTCGATCGCGTCCTCGTGCATGACCTTGGTGACGATATGGTCGGTGCGCCAATCGACGGCCAGAAGGCCGAAGGCGGACAGATTGCCGGGATTGGGCGGCACGATGCAGGTCTTCATGCCCATCAATTCCATCACCGCCGGCGACTGCGCCGGCCCGGAGCCGCCGAACGACAGAAGCGCAAAGGCGGCGGGATCGATGCCGCGCTGGATGGTCATCTGCCGGATGGCGTTGGCCTGGTCCCAGTTGGCGATCTCGATGATGCCTTCGGCAAGTTGCTCGACGCTCATGTTGCCGGGCAGCCGCGCGGCAAGCGCCTTGAGCCCCTCCCGCGCGCGTAAAAGATCGAGCGGGATGCCGCCGCCGATCAGCGCCGGAGGAATGCGGCCGAGGACGAGGTTGGCATCGGTGATCGTCGGCTCGTTGCCGCCGTTCGGATAGCACATTGGGCCGGGCTCGGCGCCGGCGCTGCGCGGTCCGACCTTGAGGTGCCCAGTGCGCGTGATCCAGGCGATCGACCCGCCGCCGGTGCCGATCGTCTTGATGTCGAGCATCGGGATGCGCACCGGGAAACGTCCGACGCGGCCGCCATTGGTGATTTTCGGCTTGGCGCTTTCGATCAGGCAGAGGTCGGTCGAGGTTCCTCCCGCGTCCAGCGTCACCAGATCGGGAAATCCGGCGAGTTCGGCAATCACCGCGCTGCCGAGAGCGCCGGCGGCGGGCCCCGACAATGCCGTGGTGATCGGCTTGCGCATGACCTGATCGGGGCTGGCGACGCCGCCCGACGACTGCATCACCAGGAACGGCTTCTGGCTCAGCTTAGGCCCGAGTTCGTCGCGGATGCGGTCGAGATAAATGCTCATATGCGGCTTGATGAACGCATCCACCAGCGTCGTCACCGCCCGCTCGTACTCGCGGTATTCGGGAAGCACGTCGCAGGACAGCGACAGCGTGCAGTCCGGATATTCTTCGCGCACGATCTCGGCCGCCCGGCGTTCGTGCGCCGGGTTGGCGTAGGAATGCAGGAGACAGACGCCGATCGCGGTGATGCCCTGCTGGCGAAAGAATTTTGCCGCGGCGCGGACGCTTGCCTCATCGAGCGGCCGCAGCTCCGCGCCGAGGAAGTTGAGGCGCCCGCCAACCTCGCGGACATAACGAAGCGGCACAATGCGCTCCGGCTTGACCCAGAAATAGGAGTTGCCGTAGCCCTCGGGCACCGCCTGACGGGCGATTTCGAGGATATGGCGGAAGCCGTCGGTGACGATCAGGCCCAGCCCGGCGATCTCGCCCTGCAGGAGCGCATTGGTCGCGACCGTCGTCCCATGCGCCAGCACGGCAACATCGTCCACCCCGGCACCCCATTCGCCGAGAATGGCGTGGACGCCGCGAACCAGCGCCAGCGCGGGATTTGCCGGCGTCGACGAAACCTTGGTCACGCGCATGGCGCCGGAACTGTCATCGACGCAGACGATGTCGGTAAAAGTGCCGCCGGTATCGATGCCGATCCGCAGCTTGGCGCTGCTGCTCATACGCGAGCGCTCGTGGTCACGAGCCGCCGCTCCCGGTCCGCGGCATAGGCCAGGCACGCGCGGATATCGCTCTCGGTCAGTTCAGGATAATCGGCGAGAATCTGTTCGTGCGAAAGACCTGCGGCGAGCCAACCGAGCACGTCGCCGACCGCGATCCGCGAGCCGCGAATGCACGCGCGCCCTCCGCGCTTGCCCTCTTCGATGGTGATAATTCCCTGATAGTTCATGCGCCGCAGTCCAAACCCGTGATGGGTGGGATCGCCTAAGACTAGCGTAGAAATCGCCCTCGCTCCATGGTGCCGTGAACTCCCTTCGCCAAAGGTCAGGCCGCTCGACCATATAGCGGAGTTTGGCTAGTCTTGCCGCGGTGCCGGCGCAAAAATCCGGCGCGTGCCAAAAAGGGGAGGTTCGCCGGTGGCTGCCACACGTTCGCTGTCCGAAATTCTTCCGCAAGAGATGACTGAGCTGCGGGTGCGGCCGCTGTTCATTCTGCTCCTCGACGTGCAGCCGGCGATCAATGTCGGCAAGACGCCCGGCGTCGACCGGCGCGTCGGCGTCATCACCGGCGGCCGCTTCGAAGGCGAACGCCTGCGCGGCACGCTCTTACCCGGCGGCAGCGACTGGCAGGCGATCCGGCCCGGCGACGGCGCCTGGATGATCAATGTACGGGTCGTGCTCAAGACCGACGATGGTGAGGTCATCGGCATGCCTTACACCGGCATCCGTCACGGCCCGAAGGAGGTGCTCGACCGCATCGCCCGCGGCGAGGTGGTCAAGGCGACGGACTACTACCTGCGCATCGCCGCGTCTTTCGAGACGGCGTCGGAGAAGTATGGCTGGCTCAACAGCATCATCAGCGTCGGCGTCGGGCACCGGTTGCCGGAGGGGCCGATCTATCAGATGTTCGAGGTTCTCTAGGCTTAGGGGGGATTACGCCCGAGCCTGCCATCGGGCCGCGCATTGGGCGGACCTGTGGGGCCAACCCGCCCTATGCCGCTTCGCTCCCCATAATGACGATGGTATTCCCGGCAGGGGCGGATTAAACGTAGTGTCCAGGGAAAACACGGGGGGTGCCATGTCGGACTATCTGCAGAACTTCGATCTCACCAATGGATACAACATCCTGCGACTGATTTGCGGGCTGTTTTTCATCCCGCACATCTACGCGAAATTCTACGTTCCGGCGGCACTGGGATTCTTCGTCGCCGCAAAGTTCAATCCACCGAAGACGTGGATGTACATCTCCTGCGTCATCGAAGTTTTCATCACGATTGGACTTATCTTCGCAATCTATCCGTTCATTGCCGGCGCGCTCGGCTTCATCCACCTTCTCATTGCGACCGTGGCGGTTTGGCGGGTCACGGGCAAGTATTTGTGGAACATCGGCGGTTACGAGTATTGCCTGTTCTGGGCGATCTGCTGCTTGATCGTTGCGATGCACTATCGTGCCGCCTTCACCTGGATGTAGTCGCGCATTCGGCGTTAACCGGGAGCTTCGGAGGATGATCAACGCGGCCATCGTCGGACTTGGCTGGTGGGGCAAGACGCTGGTTGAGTCCGCCGAGCCCAGCGACGTCATCCGTTTCGTGGCGGGTGCGACGCGCACGGTAACGCCGGAGGTCGAGGCTTTCGCCAAGCAGAAGAATCTGCGGCTCGCGGCAGATTACCAGGCGGTGCTCGCCGACACGGGCATCGATGCGGTGGTGCTGGCCACGCCGCATTCCATGCATGCCGCGCAGGTGATCGCCGCCGCGGCCGCTGGCAAGCATGCATACTGCGAGAAGCCGTTCACCCTCACCAAACGCGAAGCGGAAGATGCCGTCGCCGCGGTGCGCAAGGCCGGCGTTACGCTTGCACTCGGTTACAACCGCCGCTTCCATCCGGAGATGAAGAAGCTGCGCGACATGATCCGCTCCGGCGAGCTCGGCACCGTTCTGCACGTCGAAGCGACCATGACGTTTCCCAACGCGCTGTTCATCAATCCCGCCCATTGGCGCGCCGACAAGGCGGAGACGCCCTTGGGCGGGCTCATGCCCATGGGCGTCCACGCCATCGACGGCATGATCGATCTGTGCGGACCGATCGACCACGTTTTCGCCCAAAGCTTCCGCCGCGCCGCGCCGATCGATGCCGACGACACCACCTCGATCCTCCTGCGCATGAAGCAAGGCATGTCGGGTTATCTCGGCACCATGACGACAACCGGCCCCGGTTTCAGCTTCCAGGTTTTCGGCTCCAAGGGCTGGCTGCGGCTCGAAGGCCTCACCCACGTCGCCGGCGCTTCGTCGGAGGAGCGGCGCACGCGGTTGTTCGGCCCGTGCAAGTTTCAGCCGGTGAAGGGCGAGGCCAAGGTGTGGCAGGCGGCAACGATGGACATCTCCCGCGTCGCGCTCGAAGCCTTCGCCAAGGCGGCCGCGGGCGGACCGGCCTATCCGATCCCGTTCGAAGAGATGATCCAAGGCGTCGCCGCCACCGAGGCCATCATCCGCGCGGCCGCCTCGGCTAAAGTCGAGCGCGTCGCTTGACGTGCGGCATCGAGTAAAATCAGAAAAAAGCAGGAAGCCATGGATCTCGGCAACGGTCTCGGCCATTTGACCTATTCCACGCTGGTGCATCCCGGCGATAATTGGCAGCAGATGTGGGCGAGCCTGACGACCTACGTGCCGCAGGTAAAGACGCGGATTGCGCACAACCAGCGCTTCGGCGTGTCGCTGCGGTTGTCGGCGGATTCCGCGAACACGCTCGCCAACAGCGCGGTCGAGCGCGACAAGCTCAAAAAATTCCTCGGCGACAACGACATGTATCTGTACACCGTCAACGCCTTTCCCTATGGCGCCTTCAAGGGAACGATCGTGAAGGAACAGGTGTACGAACCGGACTGGCGCTCGGAGGAACGCACCCGCTACACCAAGAACGTCGCCGACGTGCTGGCCGACGTATGTCCGGCCGACATTGCGCCTTCGATCCAGAGCGCGCCGCTCGGCTTCAAGCCGCGGGTGACCGGCGACGACGTCGTCGCCTCCTATACCGACCACGTTTTGCGGGTCGCGGCGCATCTCGTCGAGCTCGAGGCGCGCACCGGGCGCACCGTGCAGCTCGCGCTCGAGCCCGAGCCCTTCTGCTTCCTCGAAAGCACCGACGAAACGGTCGATTATTTCACCCATCATCTTTATTCCGGGGCCGCGGCGGAAAAACTCGCCAAACTCGCGCACATTCCGATTTCGGAGGCGCATGGCGCGCTGCGCCGGCATCTCGGCATCGTCTTCGATATCTGCCATCAGGCCGTGGAATACGAGAACATCGCCGAGTCGCTGCAGAAGCTCACCGACGCCGGCATCCCGATCTTCAAACTGCAGGAAGCCGCCGCACTGCGTGTCCCGGAAGTGTCGCAATCGATCGTCGATACGCTCAAGCGCTACGCCAAGACCATCTACCTCACCCAGACGATGGAAAAGAACAACGGCAAGCTCAATCGCTTCCTCAACCTCGACGATGCCATCGCCGCCTTTGAGAAGGATCCGGGGCCGCGCGAATGGCGCATCCATATCCATGTTCCGGTCTTCCTCGACGACCTCGGGCAGTTTCGCACCACGCGCTTCGCCATCGAAGAGGCGTTGCGCTTTCACAAGGCGAAGCCGCTGTCGCGTCAGCTCGAAATCGAGACCTATACCTGGGACGTGCTGCCGGAAAATCTGAAAACCGGCGACATTGTCGAGTATGTCTGCCGCGAGCTCGACTGGGTGCGCGGCCAGCTCCTATGATGAAGGAGGATATGCCATGAAAGTCGGATTTATCGGGACGGGGCGGATGGGCCAAGCGATGTCCCGCCGCCTCATCGAGGCCGGTCACGATGTTGCCGTCTACGATCGCGTGCCCGACCAGATCGGGGCGCTGGTCGAGGCCGGAGCCAAGGCGATGGGCTCGCTCGCTCAGGCGGCACGCTACGGCGAAGCGGTCTTCACCA
>JBEKNW010000130.1:0-12743 GCA_049522435.1 Xanthobacteraceae bacterium | reverse complement strand
AGTCCGCTTATCAATGCGCCAATTGCAGAACGACCCGGAGAAAATCCGATCGTTCTACCAAAAGCCATCCCTCAAATATGCCGCGTGATGGTGAACTTAC
The DNA here is from genome assembly GCA_049522435.1 of Xanthobacteraceae bacterium. Lineage (GTDB taxonomy): Bacteria > Pseudomonadota > Alphaproteobacteria > Rhizobiales > Xanthobacteraceae > BOG-931. Next base: position 12,643 of record JBEKNW010000130.1, on the reverse strand, counting down.
TTATGGTCTGATTAATAACGGCAACCAGCAAGGGCTTTCCTCTTTAACTGTGCTACTTGATGACTCCATTCTAGATGCCAACCGTGCCTTCAATGCTGCCGTCAAACAAGCCCGGTACAATCTCATTCAATCAAATACCTTTTCCGTAGCGGGCGGTCCCACTGGACCATATCATCTAAGAATAAATTGCAAACGGCACGCGCTGATTTTCGAAGTAAATGACAGAGGTGGCGGTATAATCATTGCGCCTTCTATGCGACTCACCAACTCGTTCCGAAAAACATTGCAAGATTATGTAACTATCTGCGAAAAGCAATATCAAGCGCTTCTCACCGGAACGGACCAGATTTGGTGGGCCATCGACACACAAAGGACGATGATCCACGACGCCGCCGCGACTTTGGTGCGTCAGCGGCTAAGCCGGAAGAGGATTAGAATGGATATTGAAACTGCCCGTGACATTGTTGAAGTGATCGCGTATCTTCAGAACGAACTCATTCAATAAGGCCGTGCTCTCGAAAGGACTGGCCAAGCAAATGATAGGCTCTGGCCACAAGGGCCCAACGCTCGCGACTTGTGGAAAGTGACGTTTGTATTTCCGATAGACTCTTTTCCAAACCAATCTTAAGCGCTTGTTTTTCATCTATTTTAGCGGAGCCATCATTTTGGAGCGAGTCAAAAATAATTCGTATAGTTCTCTCTACCAACTCTAGCACGAGGTGTAGCTCATGTTCGTAGGTCCGCTCGCGTGAAAAATATGTGCAGTACGCCGACATGAAATCTTGGATTTTCAAAGCAACGTCCTCGGGAGTTCTCGTGAATATGGACCTGTCCGACACAATGTTGTCTGCGTAGACGCGAGCCTCCTCGTATTCCGCGCGACGCCGTTCGCGCCCTTCGCTACGAATGCGATAAATTTTCGTCATGGTCAATTTAATCTCTTTGACCATAGCATCGATGTCATCCGTCTTGTTCAACGAGTTTTCCGCCACTGCGATATGGTCATGTAGCTGACCTAGGAGTCGAATAAACAACTTGTGGGATCTGTCCAACTCACGGAATTTTTTATTTATGAGTGCGCTAAGAGATCGCAGATGTTTTTTTCTCCCTTCTCCGATGAGACTCAAAATTTGAGCAAGAAGCTTTAATATTCCAGGAGTGGCGACCGTTGGTATATTGGGCATGCGGCCCCTCGTCAGCGAGGGTAGGGTGGGCTAAGGCGCAAAACGCCGAGCCCACGCCTTGATCCTCGGCGATGTATTCCGTGTGGGCTTCGCTACCGCTCAGCCTACCCTACGCTTGCTGCTCCTTGAAATAGCGCGTGGTTTTCAAGCAAGCCCGCCAGATCCAGGAAACCCTCTCGCGTTATCGACGCTCGATGCATCGTGCGCGGCTCCAGGCAGAATCGCAAGCGGCTTAGATTTGACGAAGCGCCGCAGCCGTCGCGTCCCCGATAGAGCGACATTTTGCTTGACAATCGTCCTCATTGCCGTTACAAGCCGCGAATCTCGCTCGCCTAAAGGACGCCGGCCGGCGACCCCGGCTGACGGAGCGAGAGCGGTTCCCGCGGGCGGGGGCTCGTCACCTCCGCTCTCGGGCGGCTTCGGGAAAACGCCCGGCCGGCATGATGACCGGTCTGCGACTTAGTCGCTGGACTGGGACAGGCGGGGGCGGGTAACGCCCGCTTCTTAGCCAAGTCCCAGGAAGCGCGTTCTGGAGCTGAGCTGTGGCGTTCGGTCGCTGCAGCAAGCGCCGTGGTGGAACGCCGACAGGCGAGCGCGCGACGCTTCGCGCGAGCCGCGCCCGTAAGGCGCGGAGGTTTGGACTAATGCGCCTGCCGGCGTTCCGCTTCCTTTTGTTCGTTGGGCATGATCGAGCCGAAGGCCGGTCCCACCGCCGCCTTAGGCGTGACGCGATCCTGCTCCGAGGGGCGATTTTGCGAGTGGTCTTTCTTGCGCATGATCTTGTCCGAAAACCGGTAGCCACTTTTCGGGATCATGCGGGCATAACTCGGGCGCGGATGCGTCGCGAGAACGGGATTGCTTTTCACCTCTCCCCACCGAACTCGGGTGTTCCCGAGTTCGGCAATATAAGTGACCGAAGTCGGAAACATCCGACTTCGGGTGCGGGGAGAGGGAGTCGCAAGCGACGCGGGAACAGAAATAAGGAGAGCGCTGTGAGAAGAAAGGTTTCTGCGGCGAACTGGAAATAGCCGCGGCGGATGACGTTCACGCAATGGCGGCGCGCGCTTTACAGGCGAAAGCGCTGGATCATCGCGCAGGCGCAGTGCGAGCTGCTCGGCTATTGGCTTAACTGCAAACATAGCCGCTGTCAGCGCAAGCGAAGGTGCCTCTTTCCGCATCCATGCTATTGGGAGCGCAAACAGCAAATGTCGGACGCAGAACGCGCGCGAGCACAGGCGTTATGCGCGCCGCTGCGCGAGCTGATGAGCATCGGGTCGAGCAAGGGGTCGGAAGGGCTTTGGTTGTTTTGAATGACTGTAGCCCGTGTGAGCGGAGCGACACGCGGGAACGATGGTGCGGCTCGAACGCCGCTCCCGGATATCGCTGGCGCTCATCCGGGCTACGCTTGCTTAGGAATTCTTCACGGACGACGAAATTCTCTTAGCGGTGCGCTCGGCTATCCTTTTAATGCTATCCGCTAAATTTTCGCCGGCATTCTGTTTCTTTACAATGACGGCGAGCACGAGAATATTGCCCCCTGCCAGGATCGGGCTTAGACCGATGACGACCGGGATTTCGGTGCCATCCTTGTGCACGCCTCTCAAGGAAAGCGCCTCGCCGTGCTCCCCCTCACCGCCCATTGAGCGGCTACGCGGGGCGGTAAAGAAATGCTTTACGTGTTCAGCGTGCTTTTCTCGCACGTCGGCCGGTATCAGGATGGCAACCGAGCTATCGAATAGTTCTAAGCGCGAGTAGCCGAACATTTCTTCGACTCGACGGTTCGCCAGTTGAATGATGCCGGACCTGTCAACCAAAAGTATAGCGTCCGGCAATTCTTCCATCACATTGAGCGATAACGCGAGACGCGAGAAACGAAATGCCAGGAGTTCCTTCTCCGAAATCATTTTGGGATGCTCCCGAGTCGGTCCAATCAACGCAGCGCAAATGGCTTGCTTTTACGTCGGCGACAAACCGTGATTGTTCATGTGCTGGCGTCAAACGCAACGGTGTCGTCAGCGCCATCTTAACGGTAACGCTTAATCCTAGGGCAATACATCGAGGTCGAGAGCGGCAAGCACGATCACAAGCAAATGCCGATCATATGTGATGGTCGGATTAGCGACTGTCAAGACTCCAACAAAACGCAAGGCGTGCGAGCTGACGAGCATCGGGTCGAGCAAGGGGTCGGAAGGGCTCTGGTTGTTTTGAGCGCTGCGGCGGTGGTGCTGGCGTCGCTCACGGAATCCTTCCGCTCATTCCCGCGCAAGCGGGAATCCAGAAGGTGCATGAAAAGAGCTGGGTCCCCGCTTTCGCGGGGACGAGCGGAATGTCAATCACCCGCCGGTCACGCTCATATGCCGCGCCAGCGCCGGGCGCTGGTGGCGGCGGTCGATAATGAAGTCATGACCCTTTGGTTTGCGCGCGATCGCCTGGTCGATGGCGGCGAACAGGAGATCGTTGCCTTCGGAGGCGCGCAACGGCTTGCGCAGGTCGGCAGCGTCTTCCTGGCCGAGGCACATATAGAGCGTGCCGGTGCAGGTGACGCGGACGCGATTGCACGATTCGCAGAAATTGTGGGTGAGCGGCGTGATGAAGCCGAGCCGTCCGCCGGTCTCGGCGACGCGCGCAAAGCGGGCAGGGCCGCCGGTGCGATAATCGATCTCCTCGAGCCTGAAGCGCTCGGCGAGACGCGCGCGCACCACCGACAACGGCAGATATTGGTCGAGACGGCCCTCGCCGATCTCGCCGAGCGGCATCACCTCGATCAGCGTCAGATCCATGCCGCGGCCGTGCGCCCACTCGATCAATTGCGGGAACTCGTCCTCGTTCACGCCCTTGAGCGCCACGGTATTGATCTTGATCTTCAGGCCGGCGGCCTGCGCGGCGTCGATCCCGGCGAGCACTTGCGGCAACGAGCCCCAGCGCGTGATGGCGCGGAATTTCTCCGCGTCGAGCGTGTCGAGCGAGACGTTGATGCGCCGCACGCCACGCGCCGCGATCTCGTGCGCATATTTGGCGAGCTGCGATCCGTTGGTGGTCAGCGTCAGCTCGTCGAGGTGCCCGTTGTCCAGGTGGCGCGAAAGGGAGGAGAACAGCGTCATGATGCCGCGGCGCACGAGCGGCTCGCCGCCGGTGAGGCGAAGCTTGCGCACGCCGCGCGCGACGAAGGCCGAGCACAGCCGGTCCAGCTCTTCGAGGGTGAGGAGATCGGCCTTCGGCAGGAAGGTCATGTTTTCCGACATGCAATAGACACAGCGGAAATCGCAGCGGTCGGTGACCGAGACGCGCAGATAGGTAATGCCGCGGCCGAACGGGTCGACCAACGCAGAACGCCCGGGCGCGTCATCAAGCGCGCCCTCAAGGTCGAGAGCTTGCACTCGTTCCACTTCCACGCTGTCCATCGGCAGGCGTTTCCGTGATCAAGGCTCCATATGAGCCAATTGGGCAGCCAAGTACTTATAGCCTATGTAATCAGCCTTTGTGCCCGATAAAGTCCTGATCGTCCATAGCTTTCTTTCCAGTCCGCAGGCCGAGGATAGCTGCCGGCAGTTGCGCGAACGAACTGATGATGCGGTCCGGCCGTAATGTTGCAATGGGGACGTCGGTATAACCGAAATCGACGGCGACGACCGGCACGTTCGCGGCACGGGCGGTGCGGATGTCGGTCGCGGAATCCCCGACCATGATCGCGCGTACCGGTTCGCCGCCGGCGCGGATGACGGTCCGGCGAAAAATCTCCGGATCGGGTTTTTGCATGCCGAACGTGTCCTGGCCGCAGATCACGGCGAAGCGCTGGGCGAGTTGGAGCGTATCCAGGAGGCGCTTCGACAGCCATTCGAGCTTGTTGGTGCACACCGCCAGCCGATGACCCGCTTCCGCCAAGCGGTCGAGCGCCGCTTCGAGTTGCGGGAACGGACGCGAGCGGTCGGCGATGTGCGCGGCATAATGCGCGACGAATGCGGTGTAGAGCCGGTCGACATCCGCGGTCGAGCAACTGCGCCCTTCGAGGGCCAGCGCCCGCTCGATCATGCCCTTCGCGCCGCCTCCGATCAGCGGCCGGGCGGTGTGGTAGGGAACCTGCGGCAGGCCCTGTTGCGCGAGGATGTGGTTGACCGTGGCGATGAGGTCGGGGGCCGTGTCGATCAGCGTGCCGTCGAGATCGAAGACGATGGTGAGCATGGGCTTCGGCCTAGCCTCCGAATGCCGGCGACGCAAGCATCGGCGCGCTTTTCCTCCGTCATGCCCGCACTTGTTGTCGCGGGCATCCACGTCTATTGATCTGCGAGGGCCCGAGAGGGCAAATGAACCCTCATGGACGTCGAAACACAAAAACGCGCCGCCGCCGCCCGGGCGCTGGAATTCGTGCGGCCGGGCATGCGGCTTGGGCTCGGCACCGGTTCGACCGCCGGCCACTTTATCGATTTGCTTGGCGAGTGCGTGCGGGCGGGTCTCGATATCGTGGCCGTCCCGACGTCCGAGGCGACGCGCGCGCATGCGGCTCGGCTCGGCATCGCGCTCACCACCCTCGACGATATACCCGAACTCGACCTGACCGTCGACGGCGCCGACGAGATCGCGCCGGATTTGACCCTGATCAAGGGCGGGGGCGGGGCCTTGCTGCGCGAGAAGGTGGTGGCCGCGGCTTCGGCGCAGATGATCGTGATCGCCGACGAGTCAAAATGGGTCGCCATGCTCGGCCGCTACCCATTGCCGATCGAGATCGCGCCCTTCGGCGCCACGGCGATCCACCGCGCCGTTGAAGCCGCTGCCGCCGACGCGGGCTGTCCGGGACCGGCGCTGCTCCGCAAAGCGCAGAACGGCCATGCTTTCGTGACCGACGGCGGGCACTGGCTCTTGGACGCCCAATTGCAACGCATCGCCGACCCGGCGGCGCTGGCGGCGCGGCTCTGCACGGTTCCCGGCGTGATGGAACACGGTCTGTTCATCGGCATCGCCCGGACTGCTATTCTTGCCGGTCCGGCCGGGGTGCGCCTGGTCGAGCGGCCCTGATCTCGCGTTCAAAGGGAGCACGATCAGCATGTCCGATTATGACGTCGATCTCTTCGTCATTGGCGGGGGCTCTGGGGGCGTGCGCGCCGCGCGCCTCGCCGCGGGGTATGGCGCGCGGGTGATGCTGGCGGAGGAATATCGGGTGGGCGGCACCTGCGTCATCCGCGGTTGCGTGCCGAAGAAGCTCCTCGTCTACGCGTCGCGCTTCCGCGGCGAATTCGAGGACGCCGCCGGCTATGGCTGGACCGTTTCCCATTCGTCGTTCGACTGGCCGACCCTGATCGCCAACAAAGACCGCGAGATCGCGCGCTTGGAGGCCGCCTACACCGCGACGCTCGAGAGAGCCGGCGTTGCGATCGTCAAAAGCCGCGCCGTGCTTGCCGACGCCCATACGGTGCAATTGGCGAACGGCGATCGGGTGCGGGCGGCCTACATCCTGATCTCCACCGGTGGCGCGCCGAGCTATGGCGATCCTATTCCCGGAATAGAGCACGCCATCTCTTCGAACGAGGCGTTCCATTTGCCGCAACTGCCGCCGCAGGTGGTGATCCAGGGCGGCGGTTACGTGGCGGTCGAGTTCGCCGGCATCTTTGCCGGCCTCGGCGCGCACGTGACGCTGGTCTATCGCGGCGAGAACATTTTGCGCGGCTTCGACGACGACGTGCGGCAGCATCTGCGTATGGACATGGAAAAGCACGGCATCAGGGTCTTCACCGGCTGCAAGGTCGCGGCGATCGAGCAAGCCGGCTCCCGCTTCTCGGCGCATCTGTCGAGCGGCAATCGGCTCACCGCCGACTGCGTCATGTTCGCCACGGGCCGCAAGCCCAATGTGAGCAAGATAGGTCTCGAAGAGACGGGCGTCGCGATCGCCGAAAATGGCGGCGTCGCCGTCGACGAATACTCGCGCACGACGGTTTCCAACATCTACGCCATCGGCGACGTGACCAACCGCGTCAATCTCACTCCGGTCGCCATCCGCGAAGGCGCCGCCTTCGCCGATACGGTCTTCGGCGGCAAGCCCACGGCCGTCGATCACAGCAACGTGCCGACCGCGGTGTTCTCCGATCCCGAAGTCGGAGCCGTCGGCCTCACCGAAGCGCAGGCTCGCGCCCGGCTGGCGCAGACCGATGTCTACCGGGTCATGTTCAAGCCGCTCAAGGCGACCTTGTCGGGCCGCGACACGACGGTGCTGATCAAGCTCGTGGTCGACGGCATGACCGATCGCGTGGTCGGCTGCCATATCGTCGGGGAGGGCGCCGCCGAGATAATTCAGCTCGTCGCCATTACCGTGAAAATGAGGGCCACCAAGGCCGATTTCGACGCCGCTCTGGCGCTGCATCCGACCACCGCCGAAGAGCTGGTCACGATGCGGCAGAAGAGCGCCAGCTACGCCCGCGCCGCAGCGGAATAGGCGGCTTTGTCTGGCTGTCGCGGCTGCGCAGCGCCGTGTATAAGACCGCCGGAACATGGAGACAGCGTAATGTCCAGGCGGACGAATTCGGCCAAGTGGAGCCCGGCTTCCTGGCGCGCGAAACCGATCGTGCAGATGCCCGAATACCCCGACGCCAAGGCGCTCGCCGACGTCGAGGCGCAGCTTGCGAGTTTTCCGCCGCTGGTTTTTGCCGGCGAGGCGCGCAATCTCAAGCGGGCCTTGGCGCAGGTCGCGTCGGGCGAAGCGTTTCTGCTGCAGGGCGGCGATTGCGCCGAGAGTTTTGCCGAGCACGGCGCCAACAATATCCGCGATTTTTTTCGCCTGTTTTTGCAGATGGCGGTGGTGCTGACCTATGCGGCGGCCTCGCCGGTGGTGAAGGTCGGCCGCATCGCCGGCGAATTCGCCAAGCCGCGCTCTTCGCCGACGGAGCAACGCGGCGGCGTCGAGCTGCCGGTCTATCGCGGCGACATCATCAACGGCACCGATTTTACGCCAGAGGCGCGCACGCCCGATCCGCAGCGGCAGCTCCAGGCCTATCGGCAATCGGCGGCGACGCTCAACCTGTTGCGCGCCTTCGCCACCGGCGGCTACGCCAACCTCTCCAATGCGCATCAATGGATGCTGTCCTTCGTCAAGGACAGCCCGCAATCGAAGCGCTATCAGGATCTCGCCAACCACATCACCGAGGCGCTCGGCTTCATGCGCGCCTGCGGCGTCGATCCCGAGCGCCATACCGAGCTGCGGACGACCGACTTCTTCACCAGCCACGAGGCACTGCTGCTCGGCTACGAGCAGGCCTTTGCGCGCATCGATTCCACGACGGGCGACTGGTATTGCACCAGCGGCCACATGCTGTGGGTCGGCGACCGCACCCGGCAGGCGGATCACGCCCATGTCGAGTTCTGCCGCGGCATCAAGAATCCGCTCGGATTGAAAACCGGACCGACGCAGAAGCCGGATGAGCTGCTAAAGCTCATCGACATCCTCGATCCGGACAACGAGCCGGGCCGCCTCACCTTGATCTGCCGGATGGGCGCGGACAAGATCGCCAAACACCTGCCGCCGCTCGTTCGCGCCGTCAAACGCGAGGGCCGCAACGTGGTGTGGTCGTGCGACCCGATGCACGGCAACACCATCACCTCGGTGACCGGCTACAAGACGCGCCCCTTCGATCAGATCCTCAAGGAGGTACGGACGTTCTTTGAAGTGCATGCCGGCGAAGGCACCTATGCCGGCGGCGTGCATCTGGAAATGACCGGCCAGAACGTCACCGAGTGCACCGGCGGCGCGCGCGCGATCACCGACGAGGACCTCAATGATCGCTACCACACCGTGTGCGATCCGCGGCTGAATGCCGAGCAGTCGCTCGACCTCGCATTTCTCCTCGCCGATCTCCTCAAGGCCAAGCGCCAAGGCAAAGTGAAGCCGCTGCCGGCGGTGGCGGGATTGTAACGGCGGGAGCACGGCACGCCGCTATGAACGGTCGCGCTTGCCAAAGCAGCGTGGTATGATGGTGGACATGATAGCGAAATTGCTCAAGGACGTGTTGGACCAAGCCGAAACTTGGCCGCAACAGGATCAGGAGGAACTGGCCGAGTACGCGCGCGAAATCCAGGCGCGGCGCACCGGCATATACATCATGAGCGATCAGGAGCGCGCCGCAGTGCGTAGGGGATTGGCGCAAGCCGATCGGGGAGAGTTTGTAGCCGACGACGTCGTGGCAGAAGCAGACAAACGCCACGATCTATGAGGGTTCAGTACACCCCGGAGGCGTTCGCGGATCGCGAAGGAATTTTCGCGTACCTGCAGGAACGCTCGCCGAGCGGCGCCCGCAATGTGATGGCGAGCATCCGCGACGCCGTGAAGTTGCTGCGCGAGCAGCCATACAGCGGATATAAGACGGACGATCCCGATGTGCGTGTGAAGTTCGTTATCCGCTATCCGTACAAAATTTTCTATCGCGTGCGCGGCGACATTGTCGAGATCGCGCACATCCGACACACATCGCGGCGGCCGTGGGCAGGGGAGCAATAAGACAACCTCGTAGGATGGGTGGAACGCAGCGAAACCCATCATCTTTCTGAGCATCCCGATGCCACCGAGGCGATGGGTTTCACTCCGTTCAACCCGTCCTACGAACTCTTGCGGTTGCCCTTTTGACGCATCTATTTTCTCTGAAAAAAACGTGTCTCAATGTGCAAGTAAACCTTCCGACACGCAGTCCGCTTCTACTCTTTCTTGAAGAAGACGGAGTTGGCCAGCGTTCGATAATATTCGTCGGGCGCATTAAATACACTCTCCGGCGGAGGAACGTTTAGGTCCGCCTCAGCCTGCCATGTGTGGATCAGGGCGAGAAAAACTCGCAGGACGATGGCGTTTAGCTCAAACACACGGTCAATGAAGCGGCGAGCCCCTTCGATCCCCTGCTCATCCTCCAGCGTCCAAACAGTCTCGATATGATGAATTGGCGTGTTTCTCTTTTCCAAGAATTCAGCTAGCGCCGCGTCAAAGTTGTCATCCAGATCAACCCGTGTTCTTAATTTGGTGAGAATTGTCCCAGCGTCCGTTTTCTGTTGTCGGTCCGTTCGCGCTCAAGTTTTTCCAGCGTCAAAAGATCGCCAGATTGCAACGGAAATTCCAGACAAAATTGTATTGCCAGCTCAGTGGATTGAATTAGTAGCAAGGCCACGCCAATTCGGGTTAGAACGTCCCGCTGTCTGTCTGAAAGCTCTGCCATATGCTTTAGCGTAGGCGGTTCGCGGGGACGAGCGGATGAGGTTAATCAGAACTCAATTTTACGAAGCGCTTAGCGTGATCGAGATCAGCCCGCCGCGGTAAAGGAATACGCAAACAATTCGATTCAATATTTCCGCGTCAAAAACAACAAAAGCAACAGACGCGGGGCGTGCAATGTCGGTACGGAATCATTTACTGCGTTCGATCGCGATCGTGTGGCTTTCCGCGACGCCAGTCTTCGCGGCCGATCAACCGGTCCTGCCATGGCTGTCGCCGCTCACGGAAAACGCCGCGCCGCCGACCGCATTCGCGGACGAGTTCAGTATGCTGCCCCGTTCGCATTCCGTCGGGCCCACGAATTTCATGGACTGGCGCGGCTTCTACGTCGGCGGTCAGTTCGGCTACAGCGACGCGAGCGCTGATTTCAGCAGCTCGACGCAAGCGCCAATCGCCTACAGTCTGCGTGAAACGACGTTGGAGAATGAGATCGCTCCTTCCAATTGGCCCGTGCTGGGCACGGCGACTCACGGCGCGGCCGGCTTTGGAGGCTTTGTCGGCTACAGCACCGAATACATGACCCAATACGCGAAAATTGTGCTGGGATTGGAGGCCAACTATGATCAAGCCTCGCTTTCCGTCATGGCACCGAATTCGCCGATCTCGCGCATCACGCCGGCGGACAGTCAAGGTAACAACTATCTCGTCAACATTACCGGCGGCGGTACGGTGACGAATCTCGACTTTGGCACGCTACGGGCGAGGGCCGGCTGGGCCCTTGGCAATTTCCTGCCCTACGCATTTGCCGGCGTTGCGATCGGGCGGGCCAATGTCAACATCACGGAAACCACCTCGGGAGAGCAGAATCCGCCCGCCTTCGGCACTTGTAGCTCCAGCAGCACTCCGCCATGTTACCCCTTCTCGCTTACCGGTACCGCCGGAAAGGACTCGGAGTGGATGTACGGTTTAACAATTGGTGCTGGTTTGGATGTTGCGCTGACGCGCAACATTTTTTTGCGGGCCGAATACGAATATCTCCAGTTCCAACCGGTAGCGAGCACGATCGTGCAGATCAATACTGTCCGCGCCGGTGCCGGTATCAAGTTCTGAGCAAAGCGCGGGCACGCCCAGCCGGCCGACTGGAAAACCGATATTTACGGCGTATTCATCCAGGAGCGGCCGCAAGCTCGGCCCCTATCCGATCGGCCGCCTGAACTGACCGTTCTTATCCGGTCGAAGGCCACAACCAACCGGACAGCTTGACCGCCGCCAGCATGCCGATGAGCTGCGCCAAGATGAAGGCCGGCGCGGCGGAGGGTTCGATGCCGGCGAAGGTGCATGGTGTGACTGCGCCCGCGGGACGTGCCGCAATCTGATTTGTGATGGATAGCGATGGTCATCTCGGACCTCCGGCGGCGACGTTCAAGGTCTTTTGCCGCTTTACCGCGGCGCCCGCTTCGTACCAACCCCGGCTGCTGTTCACGATCTTGACGACAGAGAGCATGACAGGGACCTCGATCAGCACGCCGACGACAGTGGCAAGCGCGGCTCCCGAGTTGAATCCGAAGAGGCTGATTGCCGCAGCAACCGCAAGCTCGAAGAAATTGCTCGCCCCGATCAAAGCCGAGGGGCCGGCCACGCAATGCGCCTCACCGGTAGCTCGGTTGAGGAGATAGGCCAGCCCCGAATTGAAATAAACCTGAATTAGGATAGGTACCGCCAGAATTGCGATGATCAAGGGCTGCGCCAGGATCTGCTCACCCTGGAAGCCGAACAGAAGCACGAGCGTCGAGAGCAATGCCACGAGCGAGATCGGCTGCAGGGTGGACAGGAGTTGCGACAGCGAGCCACTTCCACCGCTCGCGATGATGCTCCGCCGAACGATCTGCGCAATGATGACCGGCACGACAATGTAGAGAGCGACCGACAGGAGCAGTGTCTCCCATGGCACAGTGATCGCCGACAAGCCGAGGAGAAGCCCTACGATCGGCGCGAAGGCGAACACCATGATCACGTCGTTGAGCGCGACCTGGCTGAGCGTGAAATGTGGCTCGCCATCAGCGAGATTACTCCAGACGAACACCATTGCCGTGCAAGGCGCCGCCGCGAGCAGGATGAGGCCCGCGATATAGCTATTGATCTGGTCCGCCGGAAGGTAAGGTCTGAACAACCAGCCGATGAAGAGCCAACCCAAGAACGCCATGGAGAACGGCTTTATAGCCCAGTTGATGAAGAGCGTAACGCCGATACCGCGCCAATGCTCCTTGACGCGCGACAAAGCCGC
>JBEKNW010000129.1:0-12811 GCA_049522435.1 Xanthobacteraceae bacterium | reverse complement strand
ACATGCGGCTGTTCCTGGTGCCGGTGTCGCAGGTCAAAGAGGACGATACCTGGTATTGCGCCGGCCTGCGCGGCACCGGCTCGATCACCTCGGTGCTCGACAATGTGCACGTGCCGGAGCACCGCAGCGTATCGTTTTCGGCGCTGCGCGACGCCTGTTCGCCCGGCTCGAAAGTCAATACCAACCCGATCTACCGCACGCCCTTCATCGCCGTGCACACCTATGCGCTCTTTGGTCCCGCGCTCGGTCTGGCGCGCGGCGGCTACGCCGACTTCGTGGAATGGACGCGGCAGCGCTATCTGACCTACACCCAGCTCAGTATCGCCCAGCACGTGCCGGTGCAGCTGAAAATCGCCGAGATCGCGGCGCAGATCGACGCGGCGGAACTCTTGGCGCGGCGCGCGCTCGCGACCGCCCGCAACGATTACGCCGGCATGACCATGGAGACGCGCACGCTGTTGCGGCGCGACTTCACCTACGCCATGCGCATGCTGCGCGAGGCGATGGACTGGCTGATCAAGATCAGCGGGTCGAGCGGGCTGATGGACGGCAATTCGGCGCAACGATGCTGGCGCGACGTCCACGCCATCTCGTCACACGTCGTCATGAACTGGGACGTGCCGGCCGAGAACTTCGGACGAACCGAGTTCGGGCTTCCCCTCAACCCGGCCTATCCGATGTTTTAACACTTTACCGCTCATTCCCGCGCAAGCGGGAATCCAGAGCGGCTGCTTCGGTGCATCGGCGAGTGGACTGGGTCCCCGCTTTCGCGGGGACGAGCGGCATCATCTCCCAGACTTTCAGCCCGGCCGGTTGTGGCCGACGGTCTGCAGATATTGCAAGGTTTCGTCGAGCGACACGACGTCGGCATATTTGGCGTTGAGGTCGAACAGGCTCTGCCCGTGCGCCGCCGCCGAGCGGTCGCCGACGGCCTCGCGCACAACCATCGGACGGAAGCCGTTCTGCACCGCATCGACCGCCGTCGCCCGCACGCAGCCGCTGGTGGTGCAGCCGGTGATGATCAACGTGTCGACGCGCCGGCTGGTCAGCCGCGGCACGAGGTCGGTGCCGAAGAAGCACGAGGCGTATTTCTTCACCAGCAGGCTATCGTTCGGCCGCTTGTCCAGACGCGGATCGACCTTGATCGCCTCCGAGCCCGCCGTGAGTGTGAGCGCGCCCTTCTGCTTGAGGCCCCAAATGCCGGCGTCCTTGATGTCGGCTTCGTAATAGATCACCGTCGAGAAGATGACAGGGATGTCGCGCTCATGGGCGACCTTGAGCAGCGGTTTCTGCGCTTCGATCTGAGGGTCGAGGTTGGCGCCGAGCGGCATTGAGGGGTCGGTGAAGCCCTTGAGCATGTCGATGACGATCAGCGCCGGCCGCTCGCCGAAGCCGATCTTGATACCAAAACCCCGTTGGCGGAAGAATTCCTCGTCCTCTTTGCCGCTGGTCACGACCCGCACTCCTTCTCGCCACGTTAGAACATCGAAGCGACGCGGTGGTGATGGATTCGATTGCCAAACCCTTCACCACCGTCACCTTTATATGCGAACAATCGCGCGACGAGCAACGGGAGGATGATCCATGACCAAAAGGCACCAGGGAAGGACCGCAATTATTTCGGGCGCGTCAGCCGGTATCGGTCAGGCATCGGCGGTCCGGTTGGCGCAGGAGGGGGCCCAGATCGTCATTGCCGACCGCGACAAAGCCGACAAAACCTTGCGGTTGATCGAAGACGTTGGAGGAAGGGCCACGGCAATCCAGTGCGACGTCAGCGATCCGGCGAGCGTCGCCGCGCTCAAGGAGGAGGTCGAGAGAAGCGGCGCACACTGCGACATCCTCATCAACAACGCCGGTATCTATCCGATGCAGTCCTTCGATGAGATCACGTTCGACGACTGGCGGCGGGTTCTCTCCGTCAACCTCGATTCGATGTTCCTGATGACCAAAGCCTTCGCCGACGGCATGCGGCAGCGGCGCTGGGGACGCATCGTCAACATGGCCTCGGATACGGTCAGCCTCGTCGTGCCGGGATTTACCCATTACATCGCCAGCAAATCAGGCGTCATCGGGCTCACGCGCGCGCTCGCCACCGAGCTTGGCCAGGACGGGATTACCGCGAACGCGATCGCGCCCGGGCAGACGCGGACACCGGGCACCGAAGGCCGAAAAGAAATCCCGGGAGGCATGTCCCAGGAGGAGTTTTTCGGCGTCATCGCCAATATGCAGGCGATCAAGCGCGTGGAGACCGTTTCCGACCTCGTCGGGGTCGTCTCGTTTCTGGCGAGCGATGACGCCGTGTTCGTGACCGGTCAGACGATCTTCGTCAATGGCGGCCTGGTTCGCGCGTAAACTTCGATCCGCCATCTCGCGCGCGTCCGGATGCGGCGCCCATGTTCGCCTTCGCGGGAGACAATTGCACTTTCGCATGATTTATCTATCATCATTCCGCGCCGGCGAAGAGCGCGATAAAACGCGTTGCCGATAATGCAATGTTGGAAGGACATGAACAAGATAACGCCGGGTCGAGAACAGGCCAGCTGCGGCGCCTGGTTGCATGCCATGGCGCCTGTTTGATCGGCACCCTCACCATGAACGTGACAACAATGTTGCACGCCGCGGAGCCGGCCGTGCCGCTTGGGGACACACGCAGCGGCGGCGTGGGCACGCAGCGGGAGGGCGGCGACGGCGCGTCATCCGTCGTCGGCGTCCGTCACCTATCGAAGAGCTTCGGCCCTATTGCCGACGCGACGGAGCCGTTCAGTTCCAGCACCACACGCCGTAAGCGTGACCGTTCTGCATCTGTGGCGCAATATAATTAGGCTTGCGATTGCCGATGGCGCCGAGCATCGCGATCCAGTTGAGCAGTTCGCCACCGACATTGCCGGCTTTCAGGAGCTGGTAGGGGGTAGCTTCGCCGATGAGCTTTTCGATCTGCTGGTCTTCGAGGTACTTGATGACCCGCAAGGCCCAATCAGGATCGGGCACGCCATCGGTGCGGCCGGGCGCCATGCGCGGGCCGGCGACTTCGAGCGAGAAGCTGCCGCTGCCCATGACAACGACGCGCAACGGCGCCGGCCATGACTCGATCGCACGGCCGACGGCCTGGCCGAGCGCATAGCAGCGCTGCGCCGACGGCAGCGGCGGCACGTGCCCGCTGATGAAGAAGGGAATAACCGGCACGTGCATGTCCGGCGTGAGGAAGTGCAACGGCACGGCGATCGAATGATCGACCGAGAAATGCTGGGTGAGCGCGGCATCAAAGCCGGCTTCGATGCTGGACTTGCGAATATGCGCCGCCAGATCGACCGCCGATGGGATTTTGTAGACCGGCATTTCCCGCGGTTCGTCGTTCGGGCCGGTAAAAGTCTCGTCTACGCCGACGGCGAAAATCGGCAAATTATCCAGGAAGAATGTGTTGAGGTGATCGGTGTCGAACATCACGATGACGTCCGGACGCGCGGCGGCGAGCTGTTCCTTTTGCGCCGCGAACAATTTGGCGGTTTCGCAGTCGGGGCCATCGCGCTTGACGAAGAACGGAAAGACCGGGGTATGCGGTACGCCAAACCCGGCGACGATATTGGCCATTTCGTTGAACTCCTTAAGTCCATTCACTTCCACGCAGCTGTTGTGGCAACATTAGCCGGACTGGAGCAGAGCCGCCAGATCATAACGCCGTTCGACAATTCGGGAGGAACACGTGCCTCGCAAGTCACTCAAGAAAAGCCCAGCCAAACCCCGCGCTGCCGCCCCGGCGCGCCATACCGCGCGAACGAGCGCGCCGCCGCAACCGACGATACCGACCGAGCATGGCCGCTTCGAATATTCGGCGATCGTCGATCGGCCGCGGCTTTCCTGGCCGAACGGTGCCCGCGTGGCGCTCTGGGTGATCCCGAATATCGAGCATTTCCTGTTCGATCGCCCCTCGACGCGCATCACCGACCTGCCGGTCAACCCGGATGTCCTCAACTATTCGTGGCGCGACTACGGCGTGCGCGTCGGCATCTGGCGGATGATGGAAGTGATGGAGCGGTACGGCGTGAAGGGCACCGTCGCGTTGAACTCCGATGTGTGCAAGCGCTATCCGCGCATCATCGAAGAGGGAAACAAGCTCGGCTGGGAGTGGATGGGGCACGGCACCAACAATTCGACCCTGATCAACAAGCAGTCGGAGGCGGAAGAACGCGCGCTGATCAAGGACGTGGTCGGCACGATCGCCAAGAGTGTCGGTAAGGCGCCGCGCGGCTGGCTCAGCCCGGCCTTGAGCGAGACCGTGTGCACCCTCGACATCCTGGCCGAGAACGGCATCGAATACGTCGGCAACTGGGTGAACGACGATCAACCCTATCCGATGCGGGTGAAGAAAGGCTCGATGATCTCCATGCCTTATTCCGTCGAGATCAACGACATTCCGGCGCTGCTCGACCTGCATCAGAGCCCGGAGGTTTTCGGGCAAATGATCTGCGACCAGTTCGACGTCCTCTACGAGGAGGGCGCCAAGACCGGCCGCGTGATGTCGATCTGCCTGCATCCGTTTTTGGTCGGCTACCCGCACCGCAGCAAGTATTTCGCCAAGGCGCTCGCCCACGTCACCTCGCGCCAGGAGGTGTGGGTGACGACCGGCAGCGAGATCGTCGATTGGTACAAAGAGAATTACCTCAAAGGCTGACGGCGAACGGGTGGCGATAAATGAGCGAACGCGAAAGGATCCGCTGGCGGACTTTTGTCCTCGGCACGCGTGCGCCCGGCTGGTCGATTCTCGTCCGCCTGCTGGTCGGCCTGGTGGTGTTTTTTCCGGAAGGGATTCAGAAGCTGGCGTTTCCCGACATTCTGGGCGCCGGGCGCTTTGCCAATATCGGCATTCCCTATCCTGAGCTGATGGGTCCGTTTGTCGGCGTGGTCGAGACCATCTGCGGCGCGCTCATCATTCTCGGCCTACTGACCAGGCTCGCCGCGATCCCGTTGATTATCATCATGATCGTTGCCATCGTCTCAACCAAAATCCCGATCCTGCTCGGGCATGATTTCTGGATTTTTCATCTGCCCAAGTTGGCGCGCTACGGATTCTGGAGCATGCTGCACGAGGCCCGCGACGACTTCGGCATGCTGCTGGGATCGATCTATCTGCTGGTCGAGGGCGGCGGAGCGTGGTCGCTGGATGCGCTGCTGAGCCGAAATCGCCCATAGCAGGTAGCAGGCGAGCTAGCGGAACTGTCGAGCATTCTGTGCATTGCAGCGAAAGGAATAAGATCATGTCAATTGATCGCCGCTCGTTACTCAAATACGCCGCAACCCTGCCCGTCGTGAGCGCGGCACCACGTCTCGCCAGGGCTGCCGACGATCCGCCAACGGAAAAAGCGGACTACTCGCTGCGCATTGCCCCCGTGTCGCTCGAACTGGCGCCTGGCAAAACGATAACGACCACGGCCTATAACGGCAAAGTTCCGGGGCCCGTATTACGGCTTCGTGAGGGACGCCCGGTCACCATCAACGTTATCAATGACGCCGGCTACCCGGATCTTGTCCATTGGCACGGGCTTTACCTGCCCGCTGTTCAAGACGGAGCGACCGAGGAGGGATCGCCGATCATTCCGGTCGGACAATCGCTTGTTTATTCCTTCACGCCCAAGCCGGCCGGCACGCGGTGGTATCACAGCCATGCCATGGCGATGACGGACCTCACCCGCAGCACCTATTCGGGCGAGTTCGGGTTTCTGATCATCGAGCCAGCGGCGGGAGAGCCCGGCCGCTATGATCGTGAAGTGCTGCTCGCCGCTCGCCGCTGGGAGGGTTCTTGGGTCAGCATGCAAGACATGCGCAAGGGACCGCCTCCGGATAATGGACTGGAAGTTATGTATCATTCGGCGACGCTCGGAGAGCGGATGCTCGGGCACGACGAACCCATGCGCGTCCATCAAGGCGAGCGAGTTCTGTTCCGCCTGCTCAATGCTAGCGCGACCATGGATGTTTCGCTGGCATTGTCAGGGCATCGTTTCACAGTCGTTGCACTCGATGGCAATCCCGTCCCGACGCCTGCGACCGTGGATGTGTTGAAACTGGATGTCGCCGAACGTGCGGACGTGATTGTGGAGATGAACAATCCTGGTATTTGGGTGTTTGGATCGACCGATGACGAAGATCGCAACATGGGAATGGGGGTGGTGATCGAGTACGAAAACCGCCAAGGCGAGCCGCAATAGCTGTCGCCCCCGAAAACGGCCTGGAATTACACAGCGTTCGCTCTGGCGACACCGGCGAAAGCGCCGGATGAGACGATCAAGTTGACGTTCGAGAAAGTCCCCGGCGGCCGCGGCGGCTATAACCGTTGGACCATTAACGGAAAGTCGTGGCCCGACACCAACCCGCTTTTCACGGTGCAAGAGGGCAAGCGATATCGGCTTATGATGCACAACAACAGCGGCGACGTTCATCCGGTACACACGCATCGGCATACTTTCGAAGTCACTAAAGTGGGTGACACGTCGATTTCGGGGTTGATGAAGGACACTCTGAGCATGCCGCGATACTCGACCGCCGAGATCGATTTTCTGGCCGACGATCCAGGCCCGACGTTCTTCCACTGTCACCATCAGGACCATATGGACGAGGGCTTCGCCGGACTGATCACCTATTCATAGGAATCGCGGAACGCATCTTTAGCGTATTGCGGGAGTAGAGCGGTCGCGATCTATGAGTCATGGCAATTTGGCGAGATGGACACCGCAGGCAGAGAAAGAAATGATGCGGCGACCTTTGCCGCAACCAAGGCCGCGGCCGGGAGCCCGCAGATGGGTTCGCCGCTTGAAGTCTTGCTCATTTACCTCAAGCTCGGCGTGAGCTCAGTCAAAACGCCGAAAGATTTCGGGGTCGCGCTCGTCGGCTTCGTTCTCCTCACCGTCTGGCGCGTGCCGCCGCTCTTGGTTGTCGTCGTCGGCGCGATCGGGGGAATTTCGCTCGCGCTGGCCAAGTGGTGACTTGCCATGACCGACGGGGCGATCCAACGATATTTTACCGGCCTTTCCAGGACCACGTTTCTTTTCACATTCGCCAGTTTATTTTCCGATATTTCTACGGAGATGCTGTATCCGGTTTTGCCGGTCTTTCTGACGCAAACCCTGAATGCCAGCGGCAGCATCGTCGGTCTGATAGACGGCTTTGCGCAGGCCACTCAGAATATCGTGCAGGGTTTTTCCGGGATGCTCTCGGACAAGCTGCAAAGGCGAAAACCTGTCGCGCTCGCCGGATATTTCCTTGCGGCGATTAGCAAGCCGCTCATGGGCCTCGCGACCAACTGGCAAGTGGTGTTCGGCGCGCGATTGCTGGACCGGCTGGGAGCGGGCGCGCGCTCGGCGCCGCGCGATGCCCTGATTGCGTCTTCGGTGTCCGAGGAAAACCGGGGTCGCGCCTTCGGGCTCGAAGGGGTGGGCGATAATGCCGGAGCATTTCTTGGGCCGTTGCTGGCGGTGTTTCTTCTCTACTCGCTTCACGTGGGCATCCGTTCCATCTTCTATCTGGCGGTCATCCCCGGCTTGCTGGCGTTCTGCATGGTTCTACTGGTGAAGGAACCGCGTGGGGCGGTGGCCGCCAAGGCGAAGATCGACATCAATCTGCGGCAGTTTCCGCTTACCTATTGGAAATATCTGTTGGTAACCGCCCTCTTCGGACTCGGCAATTCCAGCAACGCCTTTCTTATTCTGCGAACGCAGGATATCGGCGCTTCGCTGGAACGGACCATCCTGATCTACGCCGCGTTCAATCTCGTCGCCGCGCTGATTTCCTATCCGGCGGGGCGGCTAACCGACAGATGGGGAGGCAAAAGCGTGCTGCTTGTCGCGTTCATCATCTTTCTGGTTGCCTATCTCGGCTTCGCCCTGACGCAGAACGTCGCTCTCATTGCGGGATTCTTTGTTTTCTACGGATTGTACCAAGGGATATTTCGTACCGTCGGCAAGGCGTTCGCTTCGCAACTGGTGCCGGAGCGCCTGCGCGCCAGCGGCATCGGCTGGTACAATACGACCGTGGGATTGTCGCAGCTCGTCGCCAGCATCGTCGCCGGCTTGCTATGGGACCGGGTCGGGCACGTCGCCGTATTCTATTACAGCGCACTATTCGCTATTGTCGGAATTATTGTCTTGTTGTTGCTGATTCCGGACACACAGGGCAGGGAAGGTCAGGGCGCGGCATAGCTTCGTGATGGTCGCGATGCCTGCCGCCGCTGAGGCGGCTCAGACCGGCTGCCCCACCTCATCGACCTTCACCGCGCGCATGCGCTGGTTGTAGTTCTCGACATTGAGGCCGCAGGCCTCGAAGCGGGCGAGATAGCCCATGAGGAAGCCGTTGACGCCCATGCGGTAGAGCGCGCCGACATCGCCGGCGATCAGCGCGCGCCGCTCGTCATCGGTAAGGTCGAGCGAGGCCAGCGCCTTTGCCGGATCGGCCTTCATGGCCGCGCGAAAAGCGTGGTCGCGCAAAACCTCGCGGCAGAGATAATTCACTGCGAAGATGGACATGGTGGCTCCCGCTTGCGACCGCGTTACGTGCGATGGTGAGCCCGCAGGGACTAAAACCTTGGACCCGGTGATTAAAAGTCACCTGCTATACCATTTCGATGCCGTTCTTTCCACAGCACCTGACGCTCGGTTTTACCCCGTGAGCTATCGCTTTTTGATCCGCCTCACGCGGCACGCTGCTTGTGCTTGCCCGCGAACGCCGGCGCGACTTCGGCCATGAAGCGCGCCATTTCGTTCTTGACCTGCTCGTGCGGCTTGAGCCCGACATTGAAATAGAGGATCACCTCAGAGAAGCCGGCCGCCTCGACCTTCTTCAAGGTCTCGATGATGCTCGCGGGGGAGCCGATGAGGACCGAGTTTTCCGTCAAGTCCTCGGGCCTGACTTTGTTGAGCCGCTCGACCATATCGATGAAATAGCGGTAGCTCGGCGGCGCAGATTTGGGGTCGCCGGGGAAGGCTGGGATGACGCACTCCTTGTAATAGCGTATCTGCCGCGCGCGTTGGGCGTCCTCCTGCGCCTTGTTGTCGGCGAAATGGGTGAAATAGCTGCACATCAACCGGCCGGGTTTTTGCCCGTATTTCGCGCAGCTCTCGTGATAGAGATCGGCGACCTGCTTGAGGCCGCCATAACTGATGGCCGCAGCAAACGGCGCCACAATAAGCCCGCAACCCAGTCGTGCGGCGAGTTCGATCGAGGGTTTTGAGAACGAGCCGACATAGGTCGGGATCGGTCGCTGAATCGGCTTCGGCGTGATCCGCACGTCGTCGAACGAATAGTACTTGCCGCGATGCGAAATCCGGCCTTCGGCGTGCCAAAGCTTGCGAACGAGCTCCAGTCCCTCGTCGAAAATTCCCTGATTGTCCTCGAATGAGACGTGAAACGGCAAATATTCGCGCCTGTCGTAGCCGCGCCCGGCGGCGAAATCGACGCGGCCGCCGGAGAGAAGGTCGAGCGTCGCCCATTGCTCGGCGACGCGGATTGGATGATGCAGCGGCAGCACGGTCACTGCCGGCGCGAGCCGTATGTGCTTGGTGTTGGCGGCGACGTAGGCGAGCACCAGGTCCGGACAGGAAAGCACGCCGAGCGAGTTGAAGTGGTGCTCGCCGATCCAGGCCGAGTGCATGCCGAGCTTGTCGGCATAGAGTGCCTCGGCGGTGATGTCGGTAACGAACTGGTTCGAGGAGCGCACATTGTTTTCATAGTGGTTGTCGCTCAGCGTAAAGTAGCCGAATTCCATGGCGCTCCCCCCGCTATCAGGTTCGTTGCTGCGGCTTTAGCACCGCCGCCGGTGCGGCCGTGAATGTCGTCATATCCGGCCACGCCCGTTCCGGCATCGCGCTTGGCAGATATTTGGCCGATATGATGTATTTAGCTGACATTCCCCAGACGAACGGCGTAGACGATAGCAGGCAGCACGAGCTCCCGTAAGCCACCGGCAGGCTGCGCAGTGTTGCCGGGCGACAGCGCGCTTCTGGCGTAGGTTTTCTGCCGGCCTCCTTGCATCCGGCTTGATTAGGGCGCCCGATCGCGGTCAAACTAGCCCGCAAGATACCTATGCTTCAAAAAACCACCGAAACGCCTCCGCACCGACAAGTGCGGTAACCAGAGGGATGCACGCGATGATGAGGATAGGAGTTTTAGCCGCAGCCGCGCTCGCGCTTTTCGCGGGGCCGGCCGTGGCCCAGGAGAAGAGTGTCAAGATCGGCTTCATCAGCACATTCAGCGGTCCGGTCGCTGCCATCGGCAACGACATGCGCAACGCTTTCGAGCTCGGCCTCGATCATCTCGGCCGCAAGCTGGGTGGCCTGCCGGTCGAGGTCATTTACGAGGACGACCAGACCAAGCCCGAAGTCGGGGTACAGAAGACCCAGAAGCTGATCGAATCCGACAAGGTCGATTTCATCGTCGGCTACATCTGGTCGAACGTGCTTTTGGCATCGCTCAAGCCGTTGGCCGACAGCAAGACCATGACGGTCGTGGCCAATGCGGGCCTCTCGCAGCTCTCCGGCGAGCTGTGCTCGCCCTACGTGTTCTCGGTATCGTGGAACAATGACCAGACGCCGCAGGCGATCGGCCTTTACATGAATCAGAAAGGGGTCAAGAAGGCGTTGCTGATCGGCCCCAATTACGCCGCCGGCAGGGACATGCTGCAAGGCGTCCGCACGACCTTCGCGGGGCAGGTCGTCGGCCAGGAAATGACCCGCTGGCCCGATCAACTTGACTTCTCGGCCGAGCTCTCCAAGGCCCGCGCGGCCCAGCCCGATGCCATTTTCGTGTTCTATCCGGGCGGAGCCGGCGTCCAGTTTATCACCCAATATGTGCAATCGGGTCTCAAGGAACAAATCCCGCTCTACACGGCGTTCACCATCGACGAGCTGTCGCTGCCGCGGCTGAAGGACCTCGCGGTCGGGATTCCCGGCGCCCAGGAATGGGTCAACGACCTTCCCAACGAAGCCAACAAGAAATTCGTCGCCGACTACATCGCCAAGTATAAATCGAGGCCCTCGTTCTACGGCGCGCAGAGCTACGACGCGGCCTCGCTGATCAACAGCGCCATCACGGCGGTCAAAGGCGACCTGTCCAAAAAGGACGAGATGCGCAAGGAAATGGAGAAGGCTGATTTCAAATCCGTGCGCGGCAACTTCAAGTTCGGCAACAATCACATCCCGATCCAGAACTTCTATCTCCAGGAGGCGGTGAAGCAAGGCGACGATTATGTCCTTAAGACGGTTGCGACTATCGTCGAGAACGATCAGGACCGATATCATGACCGCTGCCCGATGAAGTGAACGGCCTATGAAGTGCTAACGGCGGCAGACGTCCACGCGTCTGCCGCTGTGACATTTCGGTGTCCCGACCCCCCGCCGCTCGCAAACGCTGGTGTCCGCATCAGTCTGCTTGATGCCTGCACCTCTGGCGCGATCCGCCGCACCCCTTTCGGGCCATCCTCGTTATTGCTATCTTTCATTGTTTTTTGGGGTTGTGCGCGGAGATGCGCTTGCGCGCGAACGCTCCCATGCGTGTTGCCGTTGTGGGCGCCGGTCCTGCCGGGCTCTACTTTGCGCATCTTTGGAAGAAGCGCCACCCACAATCGAATATCGAACTCTACGAACAAAACCTGGCTGACGCGACTTGGGGTTTTGGCGTCGTGTTTTCCGAGCGCGCGCTGGATTTTCTGCGCACTGACGATCCTGATACAGCCGAATTCATCTCGCCCCACATGGAGACCTGGCGGAACATGACGCTGGATCTCAAGGGCGAGCAGGTAGTGCTCGATGGTGTAGGATTCTCGGCGATCGGGCGCCTTAAACTTCTTCAATTGCTTCAGCAAAGAGTTCGTGCCGTTGGCGTTGAACCCAGATTTGGAGAGCTCGTCAATTCTCTCAAAGACCTGGGCAAGGTCGACCTCATCGTTGGCGCCGATGGGCTGAATTCTGTTGTGCGCCGCGCGCACGAAGACAAATTTAAGACTTCACTGACCTATGCCGAAAACAAATTTGCCTGGTATGGGACGACCAAGCGTTTCGAGACATTGAGTCAGACCTTCCTTGAAACCGACCTAGGTACGTTTACAGCTCACCATTATCGCTATGCGCCCAATATGAGCACGTTCCTGGTCGAATGCGATAAGAAGACCTGGGAGCGCTACGGCTTTGCAGGAAAGTCCATCGAGGAGTCGAAGGCTGTCTGCGAAACGGTGTTTGCGCGGACGCTTGACGGCCATCCGCTCATTTCCAACAAATCAATCTGGCGCAATTTTCCGTGGCTTTGGAACGACCATTGGCACTTCCGCAACATGGTTCTGGTCGGCGATGCCCTACATACTGCGCATTTCTCCATCGGTTCGGGCACGCGGCTCGCAATGGAAGATGTCATTGCATTGGTCAAGGCGTTGGAGGAGGAAACCGATATCGCGCGCAGTCTCGCGCGCTACGAAGCTGAGCGGCGGCCCATCGTAACAGCCCTTGTTGAAGCCGCGAAGGCGAGCGGGGAATGGTACGAGCGCTTTGCCGCGCACATGAGCCTTGGTCCGCTTGATTTCGCCTACAGTTATATCATCCGCTCCGGCCGCATTGACCACGCCCGCCTGCGTGCGATGTCACCACGCTTTATGGAGCGCTTTGAAGCCGCGCATCGAACCACAACAGGCAAACTTTCGGAGGCGCGAGGATAATGCCGTCAACGCCGGCATACCTGATAGACGATGCAGTTCCGCCCAATTGTCCAGCTGCGCGGGAAATCAATTTCAGCATACCCGAACGCTACAATGCGAGCGAGGTTTTGTTCCAAAACATCGCGA
>JBEKNW010000128.1:0-12861 GCA_049522435.1 Xanthobacteraceae bacterium | reverse complement strand
TCAGCCGCACAACGTACTTCTTGACCGCAATCTCTTTCCCCGCCACGAACCACCTCCATCGCTGCATCGCGGCGACAGAGATTCAGAAAAACACCGCAGAATCAAGGACGCGGGCGACTAGGCCGTGCGCATGATCGCGCCGCCCGACGCCACGACCGATCCCGCACCTGCCCGCACATCCATCGCCGACACGCTCGCAGTTTATTTGCAACGGCGGGTGCTGATCGTGCTGCTGCTCGGTTTCTCGAGCGGCCTGCCGATCGTGCTGGTCGGCTCGACGCTGCAGGCCTGGATGAAAGAGAGCGGCATCGACATCAAAACCATCGGTCTGTTCGCCGCCGTGGCCGTGCCTTACAACTTTAAATTCTTGTGGGCGCCGCTGGTCGATGCGCTCGACGTCCCGGTGCTGTCGAAGTTTTTGGGGCGGCGCCGCGGCTGGCTTTTGTTCTCGCAAGCCTGGCTGATGGCGGCGATCGTGTTCCTCGGCCTGTGCGATCCTGCCGTCTCGGCGTTCATTGTCGCGATCGGCGCGCTCATCCTCGCCACCGCTTCGGCGACGCAGGATATCGTCGTCGATGCCTTCCGGGTCGAAAGCCTGCCGGAAAATGAGCAGGCCGCCGGCATGGCGTCCTATGTTGCCGCCTATCGCGTCGGCGCGCTGGTTTCGGGGGCGGGAGCGCTGTTCTTGGTGACGGCTTTCCAGTCAAGGCTCGGCGAGAGGTCTGCATGGACCGCCTGCTACGTCGTCATGGCGATGCTCGTTCTCATCGGCGTCGCGGCGACCTTGCTGGCGGCCGAGCCAGCAAGTTCGGCCGCGGCGGAGGCCGATCATGCCCTGCCGGCGCACAAAAATTCGCTCAAGCGCGCATTCTGGTCGGCGCTCGACAGCTTCCGCGATTTCCTGTCGCGCGATCTGGCGATCGCGGTGCTGGCGTTCGTGGCGTTGTTCAAGCTCGCCGACGCGCTGGCCTTCGCGCTGTTGACGCCGTTTGTGCTCGATCTCGGGTTTTCGCTGACGCAACTCGCCACCATCCGCAACGGGGTTGGATTTGTTGTCGCCGTGCTGGGCGGTTTTGTCGGAGGCTTGGTGGCGCGGGCCCTGCCGCTGGCGGTAAGTCTGTGGATCGGCGGCCTCCTGCAAACGATCATGATCCTCGCGTTTTCCTGGCAGGCCGTCGTCGGCAAGAGCCTGGCAATGCTCACGCTGACCACCACGATCGAGTTCTTCACCGATGCCGTCGGCACCGTGATCTTCGTCGCCTACCTTTCCGCGCTGTGCAAGAACCCGCTCTACACGGCCACGCAATTTGCGCTGCTGACCGCGTTCGCTGCGCTCGGGCGCAATGTCTTCTCGCTCGGTACCGGCTACTTGGCGCTGGCCGTCGGCTGGGCCTCCTTCTTCGTCATCTGCGCGCTCGCCGGCCTACCGGCGCTTGCCTTGCTGGCATGGCTGCAGAAGCGCCGTCATTTCGACGGATTGGCGCCGAGCAAGAAATGATTGAGCGGCACCACACGAGCTGGGCCGCGTTTTGGGCTGGCCCGTCAAGGAGATATCGATCCGGGCGCGGTCCGGGATGCGCCGGTGCGAAGGGGTTGTGTCACAGACACGCAACCGGGACACGGCAAAAGATCCGCAAAAAAGTCTTTTTGTAAGGATCGGATAGCTATAATCGGCGTTCCTCCTTCTAGCGTTCCTCGAACCGGGCTATTCCGCCGTCCCCGCCATGGACATGATCCTTGTCAAGATTTTTGCGACCGCGCTCGCACTGAGCGAGGTGATGACCCAGCCGCAGGCGGTGAAGACGCAATTCGACCCCGTGCGCGACCGGGACGAGGTGGTGCAGATCCTGCGCGCGGGCTGTGCCCATATGCGCCAGGCCTTCGATATCGAGTCGATCAACCTCGACGGCCTCATCGCCACCGCGCTCGACGACCCGAAGGCCCTGGGCGCCGACCTCAAGGCCTTTCACGGCATCAACTTCGCCGACCTGAACACCGCCTATCGCCAGTTCTGCAAGAACGAGAGCGTCACCAATGCGGTCGTCGACCTTGGTCAGGTGATCGAGTTCTTTAATAACGCGGCGGCCGATCTGCCCGACCACACGCGCCTCAAAGGCCGCAAGCTCCCGAGCATGAGCGTGGTCCTCGACGGCAAGGGCGGAAATTTCGCCGAAATGTTCGAGCCGGGCAATCGGCGCATCTGGGTACCGCTCGCCGATATTCCGGATTTCGTGCAGAAGGCATTCGTTGCCGCCGAGGACCGGCGTTTCTTTCGCCACCACGGCGTCGACGAGCGCGGCATCATCCGCGCCTTCATCGGCAATCTCGCCGATCCGGGCCGGCCGCAGGGCGGCTCGACCATCACGCAACAGGTCGTGAAGAACCTCTTGGTCGGCGAGGACGTGACCTATGAACGCAAGATTCGCGAGATGATCGTCGCCTCGCGGCTCGAGAATACCATGGGCAAAGCCGAGATTCTCGAGCTCTACCTCAATTCCGCCTATCTCGGGCGCGGCTCGTGGGGCGTGGAGATGGCCGCGCGCAGCTATTTCGGCAAGTCGGCAAAAAACCTCACGCTCGCCGAAGGCGCCATGCTGGCGGGCCTGCTCAAAGGCCCGAACTATTTCAATCCCGACCGCCATCCGGATCGCGCCAAGGAGCGCCTTGCCTACGTGCTCGGCCGCATGCAGGAGGACGGCGTCGTCAGCGCCGAGCAGAAGGACCACGCGCTTGCCGCGCCGAAATTCGTGGCCTTCGAGCGGCCGCGGCGCGACTCCGGCTTCCACTTCA
This sequence comes from Xanthobacteraceae bacterium, assembly GCA_049522435.1. Lineage (GTDB taxonomy): Bacteria > Pseudomonadota > Alphaproteobacteria > Rhizobiales > Xanthobacteraceae > BOG-931. The sequence goes on along the minus strand of JBEKNW010000128.1, from coordinate 10,071 downwards.
TCGATTATCTGGGCCGCGAGGCGAAGTCGGCTGGCGTCGACAGCCTGACCGCCGAATCCTATACGGTGCATGCGACCATCAACGCGACGTTGCAGCGCGATACCGAGGCGGCGTTGCAGGAGGGTTTGGCGCGCTACGAAATCGCCAGCGGCCGCATGCAGTTCCACGGCGCCGAGGCCAATGTCGCGGACGCCCTACAAAAGCTCAACGCCGACAAGCAAGCCGGCCCGCCGACCGGCACGCCGACTGCAATGCCGGTTTGGCAGCAGGCGCTCGCAGCCTTGCACCTGCCGCTGTACGACGTGCATTGGCAACCCGCCGTCGTCTTGGACAAAGGCGGCAAGCGCGGCGATGGCGCAATCCACGTCGGTCTCGCCGACGGCCGCGTCCTGCCGCTCACCACCTGGACCGGCCAGATCAGGCGCGGCCTCAGCCTATACGATGTGGTCTATGTCCGCGTAATCGAAGGCAAGGCGACCGCCAAAGCCAAGGCGGGCTCCGGTGCGGCCGGCGCAGCCGGTGCGGCCGGCGCGGCCGGCGCCCAGGCGCAGTTACGCGTGCGGCCGACGGTGCAAGGCGGGGCGCTGGTGCTGGAGAACAAGACCGGGCGCATCCTCGCCATGGCCGGGAGCTTTTCCTATCCTTTGAGCCAGCTCAATCGCACCTCGCAGACCCAGCGCCAGCCCGGCTCGGCGATCAAGCCGATAACCTACCTCACGGCGCTGCAAAAAGGTTTGCAGCCGAACACGCTCGTGCTCGACGAGCCGATCACGCTGCCGCCGATCGGCAACGGCAGCGCCGACGGCCGCAACATCATCGCCCGCGAATTCGGCGGCACTGCCCGCGAGGAGGATTTTTGGTCGCCGCGCAACGCCGATTACGCCGCGGGCGGCATCTACACGTTGCGGCGCGGACTGGAGAATTCGGTCAACGTCGTGACCGCCCATCTGCTCGACGGCGGCATTGATGCGGATCCGGAAAAGAGCCTCGATGAGGTTTGCGCGACGGCGGTCGCGGCGAAAATCTACAGCGATTGCATTCGCTACTATCCGTTCGTGCTCGGCGCGCAGCCGGTGCGGATGATCGATCTCGCCGCGTTTTATGCCGCAGTCGCCAACGAGGGTGCGCGGCCCGAAGCTCACGGCATCGATTCGATCGAGGCGAACGGCCACACGATCTATCAGTACCCGAATACGCCGCTTCCTTGGATCGGGGCGGCCGACCGCACTTCGTTCTATCAGCTCAAGACCATGCTGCAGGGTGTCGTCGACCGCGGCACCGCGCGCGCGCTCAAGTCGCTATCGCCCTACGTCGCCGGCAAGACCGGGACGACCGAAGACGCGGTCGATGCGTGGTTCGTCGGCTTCACCAACGACGTGACCGTCGCCGTCTGGGTCGGCTACGACAATGGCGACGGCAAGCGCCGCTCGCTCGGAGCGAGCGCGAGCGGGGCGCGGGTGGCGCTGCCGATCTTCGAGCCGATCATGGCGGCGGTCTGGGCGGAGGGGGTCGCGCCCAAGACGGCGCTCAGCGGACCCTCGCGCGAGGCGCAGCGTCATCTCATCGATCTGCCGATCGACTTCATGACCGGGAATCGCGTAACCGGCGGGCGCGGCTTCGTCGAGCATTTCCGGCTCGACGCCGACGGCCGTTTCGATGAAACGCAATATCAGCTCGTTACGCGCGAGGACGCCTATGCCTCGCGCAACGAAGACCAAGCGGAAGGCTGGGGTGCTTGGGGCTGGGGTGCAGGAAATGGCCGGTCCTATTATCCCTCCCAAGGCGGGCAGCCGGAGTCGCCGCAGCCGCCGCAGCCGGCGCCGGCGCCGCCGCCGCGGCCGTTGGCGCGCGGCCTGTTCGCGCCGTGGTCCGATCCCGACGATGCGCGCAATCGCGCACGCCGTGATCCGGGCTATTTCTGGGGCGGACGTATCAACTGAATCCCACGCGACCGAGAGAAATTCGAATGTGGATGCGGCACGCGATCGTGCTTGTCGGCCTGATAGGGTCGTTCTCCGCCGCGGGCGCGCAGGATTTTCGCATCGAGGACGCGGGTTCGGCGCCGAGCTGGAACCTGGCGCAGCTCAAGCCCGGCACCATCGCGTTTCGCGACCAGGATGGCGGCGCTGCCGCCGACGGCGCCACGAACCTGATCAATTTCGCGGACTGGGCACGCACGCGCCCCGCCCAGAAGAAATTCCTGTCGCTGTTTCCCGGCTATACCGAGCCGACCGTCACCAAGGCGGCGAGCGCTGCCGGCGCTGACGCCGGCCCGGTCACCGAGAAGCTCACCATGTACGTGGCGCAGGCGCGTTTCGTTCTCGACCAGCCGCCGGGCGCGCTCAACCTCTCGCGCTACGTGACGCTGCCGTTCCTGGAAAAAATCGATCCGGCCATCAAGCACAAGGCGATCACCGCCGCCGAAATTAACCCGCTCAAGGATCAGCAGTGGGCGGGCAACGAGAATCCCGAGCGCAAATGGTGCAGCGGGCGGACAACGCTGATCTGCATCCAGTCGAGCTACGCCCTCGAAGGCAAGATTCCCATCGGCATCATGCTGGTGAACAAGCTGCGCGACAGCGCCAAGAAGGTTTCCGACCACATCGATTTTGAGAGCGAGCTGTCGCAGCTTTCGCCCGCGGACGTCGATCAGGCCGGATTGGAGGAGTTGACGGTGGTCGACACCCCGGTCGCCGGCGTGCTCGAACAGAACATTTTCTACGTCAATCAGATCATGAAGTTCGGAAAATTCTTCGCCGTGTTCCAGGGCCACCCGACCGACGCCGACAAGACGGTGGTCACCGCCTTCATGGTGCTGGCGATCAAGACGAGCGTGCTCGATGACAGGCGCGGATACGATAAGGTGCCGGTGCTGCGCAATCTCGTGCCGGCGCAGGTGCTGATGGGAAAGTCTTCGTTCAATTCGGGCGAATCGATCAGCGCCGGCCTGCCCAAATACGTGCGCAACGAGATCAGGACGGTCGCCGGCATTTTGCAGCGCGACAAATAATTTCGCTCGTCCCCGCGTACGCGGGGACCCAGTTCTTTGCGGGTAGCTGGATTCCCGCTTTCGCGGGAATGAGCGGTTTGGACTATAATCACCACATGCCCGGAAACTGGGAGTTTTGGATCGATCGCGGCGGCACCTTTACCGACGTGATCGGCAGGAGGCCGGACGGCAAGCTCATCGCCCACAAATTGCTGTCGGAAAATCCCGAAGCCTATGCGGACGCGGCGGTTGCGGGCATCCGCCGCCTGCTCGAGCTTGCGCCCGGCGAGCCTATTGCGGCCGCGCGCATCAGCGCCGTGAAGATGGGCACCACGGTCGCGACCAATGCGCTCCTTGAGCGCAAGGGCGAGCGCACGCTCCTTCTGATCACCAAGGGCTTTGGCGACGCGCTGCGCATCGGTTACCAGGCGCGGCCCAAAATTTTCGCGCGTCACATCATCAAGCCGGACATGCTCTACGAGCGGGTGGTCGAGGTCGATGAACGCGTGCGCGCCGACGGCACGATCGAGCGCGCAATGGACCTCGATGCGGTACGTGTCGAGCTGGAACGCGCGCGTGATGACGGCATCCGCGCCGTCGCCGTCGTGCTGATGCACGCCTACCGCTACAGCGAGCATGAACGGCGCGTCGCGGCGCTGGCGCACGAGCTTGGCTTCCCGCAGGTCTCGGCCAGCCACGAAGTATCGCCGCTCATTAAGCTCGTCGGCCGCGGCGATACCACCGTGGTCGACAGCTACCTTTCGCCGATCCTGCGCCGCTATGTGGCGCAAGTCGCGGGGGAGCTAATTCCCTCCCCACAAGGGGGAGGGGAAAAGATGACCCGCCTCATGTTCATGATGTCATCGGGCGGATTGACCGCGGCGGAGCTGTTCCGCGGCAAGGACGCGATCCTCTCGGGTCCCGCGGCCGGCGTCGTCGGCATGGCCGCGACCGGGCGGGCGGCGGGTTTTACGCGGCTCATCGGCTTCGACATGGGCGGCACCTCGACGGATGTGTCGCATTTTGCCGGCGAATACGAGCGCACGTTCGAGACGGAAGTCGCCGGCGTGCGCATGCGCGCGCCGATGATGCTCATCCACACGGTGGCGGCCGGCGGCGGCTCGATCCTGCACTTCGATGGCGCCCGCTTTCGCGTCGGCCCCGACTCCGCCGGCGCCAATCCCGGGCCAAAATGCTATCGGCGCGGCGGTCCGCTCGCCGTGACCGATGCCAATGTCATGGTCGGCAAGCTTGTTCCCGATTTCTTTCCGAAGATATTCGGACCGCAACAAAAGGAGCCGCTCGACGCCGACGCAGTGCGCGAGGCCTTCGCGGCGCTCGCCAAGGACATCGGCGGCGGCCGCTTCGGCGAACAGGTCGCCGACGGCTTCATCAAGATCGCGGTCGAGAACATGGCGAACGCGATCAAGAAAATTTCGGTGCAGCGCGGCTACGACGTGACGCCCTATGCGCTTAACTGCTTCGGCGGCGCCGGCGGCCAGCACGCCTGCCTCGTCGCCGACGCGCTCGGCATGACGCGCGTGCTCATTCATCCGTTCTCGTCGCTTTTGTCCGCCTATGGAATGGGGCTTGCCGACATCCGCAGCGTCCGCCAGCAGGCGATCGAGGAACCGTTCGGCGACAAAGCGCGTGGAACACTCTGGACCGTCGCGCTCAGGTTGGCGCGCGACACGATGGCTGAGGTTTTGGGCCAAGGAGTCGCGGCCAATAAGATTGGCGTGCACGTGCGCGCGCATATTCGTTACGCCGGCACCGATACGCCGTTGATCGTCGACGCAGGTACTTCCTACCCTTCTCCAACCGGAAAGGGACGTATCGGCAGCGGTGGGTTATCGCTGAGCAAAATGAAAACCGCTTTCGAGCGTGCGCACAAAGCGCAATTCGGATTCATCGATCGAAAGAAATCGCTGGTGATCGAGGCAGTGTCGGTCGAGGCGGTCGGCGGCGGCGCAATCTTCAAGGAAAAAGCGCGAAAGATAAAGCGCATCAAGCGTGCGGCACCGGCGCGCCGCACGCGCTTCTTCTCCAACGGCAAATGGCACCGCGCGCTCGTTTACACCCGCGACACGCTTGCTCCCGGGCACAAGGTGAAAGGCCCGGCTATCATCATCGAGCCGCACCAGACGGTCGTCGTCGAAGCGGGGTGGCAGGCCGAGCTGACGGCCAAGAATCACCTGGTGTTGCGGCGGATCGCAAAACTCGCGCGCCCGCGCGCCATCGGCACCCACGCCGATCCGATCATGCTCGAAGTGTTCAACAATCTCTTCATGTCGATTGCCGAGCAGATGGGCGTGGCGCTGCAGAACACGGCGTACTCGGTCAACATCAAGGAGCGGCTCGACTTTTCCTGCGCAATCTTCGACGGCGACGGCTCGCTCGTGGCCAATGCGCCGCACATGCCGGTGCATCTCGGCTCGATGGATCGCGCCGTCGAGACCATCATTCGCGAGAACAAGGGAAAAATCCGCCCGGGCGACGTCTATGCCATCAACGCACCCTACAATGGCGGCACGCATCTGCCCGACATCACTGTCTGCACGCCGGTGTTTGAAACATTGAACCGTCACCCTGAGGTGCGAGCGAAGCGAGCCTCGAAGGGCGACGGCCCGGGCGCCTTGGCCGCATCCTTCGAGGCCCGCGCTGTGCGCGGGCACCTTAGGATGACGGACCGGGGCGGAGGGGAAATTCTGTTCTGGGTGGCCTCACGCGGCCACCATGCCGATATCGGCGGCATATCGCCGGGCTCGATGTCGCCGAACGCGACCACGATCGAGCAGGAAGGCGTCTACATCGACAATTTCAAACTCGCCGAACGCGGCCGCTTCCGCGAGAAGGAAGTTTACGCGCTGCTGACCGGCGGCAGCTATCCGGCGCGTAATCCGCTGCAGAACGTCAACGATCTGAAGGCGCAGATCGCCGCCAACGAGAAGGGCGTCCAGGAGCTGCGCAAGATGGTGCGCCATTTCACGCTGCCGGTGGTGCGCGCCTATATGCGGCACGTCCAAGACAATGCGGCGGAAAGCGTGCGCCGCGTCATCGACCGGCTGCATGACAGTGCGTTTCGCGTCGAGATGGACCAGGGCACCACCATCAAGGTGCGCATCAGCGTTGATAAGAGGCGGCGCGCAGCGACCGTCGATTTCAGCGGCACCAGTCCGCAGCAGCCGAACAACTTCAACGCGCCCGAGCCGGTGACCCGCGCCGCCGTGCTCTACGTGTTCCGCGTCATGGTCGATGACGACATCCCGATGAACGCCGGCTGCCTGCGGCCGATCCGGATCATCATTCCGAAAAAATCGCTGCTGTCGCCGGAATTTCCCGCCGCCGTGGTCGCCGGCAATGTCGAGACCTCGCAGGAGGTGACCAATTGTCTGTTCGGCGCGCTCGGCGCCATGGCGGCGGCGCAGGGCACCATGAACAATCTCAATTTCGGCAATGCGCGCTATCAGTATTACGAGACCATCTGTTCCGGCTCGCCGGCGGGGCCCGGATTTCCTGGCACCGACGCCGTGCACACTCATATGACCAACACCCGGCTCACCGACCCGGAAATTCTGGAATTCCGCTATCCGGTCCTGCTCGAGGATTTCCATATCCGCAAAGGTTCCGGCGGTCGCGGCAAATGGAACGCCGGCGACGGTGTCATTCGCACCATCCGCTTTTTGGAAAAAATGGAATGCACCATCCTGTCTGGGCATCGCCGGGTGCGGCCGTTCGGGCTCGCCGGCGGCGGGGACGGTCAGGTCGGCGAGAACTGGGTGCGGCGCCAGGACGGCCGCATGGAAAAGCTCGCCGGCTGCGACGCCACCATCATTGACGCCGGCGAGGCGATCATCATCCAGACGCCGACGGCGGGCGGATACGGCAAGCCGTCGCGCGTCGCGGACTGATTTACGAGCTACCGGGCGGCTTGCGCGATATCGAATACTTCATGTTCGCCGTGTTGCCTTGCCAGAAGAAGCTGTAGTCGATGTTCAGGTTGGCGCCATCTGCAAGCGGCAGCACGGCGCTGCAAACGACTTCGTCCTTGCTGGTCGAAATGGTCTTGATCGGTTCGTAGCGCAGCGGCTCGAATTTGAGCTGTTTGACGATGTCGGACAGCGTCTGCTGGGCGCGCCCCGAATCACACTCCGGCAGCACGAAACGGTCGTGGAGTCCGCTGTAGAGCAGAACCCCGGCGACGGCGAGCGCGGGGATACCGAGGAGGCGGAACGTCAAGCGATAGGGTCGGCTGGGCGATGATCTTGCGGCGGTCCAGCGACTTGAATGGCGCGAGGCAGGCGGTCTCGGCGGACTGTTCTGTGTAGTCATCTCCAGATGCTCTCATGCGAGGTCCGGATGATACATCAGATTCCGCTCGTCCCCGCGTAAGCGGGGACCCAGTTCTTTGCGCCGCGGCAGACGCTGGTTTCCCGCTTTCGCGGGAATGAGCGGAGGGTTCCCGCTCACAGCGCCTTGACGATCTGTTCCGTCATCTTCTTGGCGTCGCCAAGCAGCATCATGGTGTTGGGGCGGTAGAACAGCGGGTTGTCGATGCCGGCATAGCCCGACGCCAGCGAGCGCTTGTTGAACATCACCGTGCCCGCCTTCCACACCTGCAGCACCGGCATGCCGTAGATCGGCGATTTCGGATCGTCTTCGGCGGCCGGATTGGTGACGTCGTTGGCGCCGATCACATAGGCGACGTCGGTCTGCGCGAATTCCGAGTTGATGTCTTCGAGCTCGAAGACTTCATCATAGGGCACGTTGGCCTCGGCGAGCAGCACGTTCATGTGGCCCGGCATGCGGCCGGCGACCGGATGGATCGCGTATTTGACCTCGACGCCCGCGGCCTTGAGCTTGTCCCCCATCTCGCGCAGCGCGTGCTGCGCCTGCGCCACCGCCATGCCGTAGCCCGGCACGATGATGACCTTCGAAGAATTTTTCAGAAGGTAGGCGGCATCTTCCGCTGAGCCGAGCTTCACCGGCCGGTTTTCGGCGCCGCCGCTCGGGGCCGCCACCTCGCCGCCGAAGCCGCCGAGGATCACCGAAATGAACGAGCGGTTCATGCCCTTGCACATGATGTAGGACAGGATCGCGCCCGAGGAGCCGACCAACGCGCCGGTGATGATCAGCGCCGAATTCCCCAGCGTGAAGCCGATGCCCGCCGCCGCCCAGCCGGAATAGGAATTGAGCATCGAGATCACGACCGGCATGTCGGCGCCGCCGATCGGGATGATGATCAGGACGCCGAGCAGGAACGAGTCGGCCGCGATCAGCCAGAAGGCGAGATATTCCTGCCGCTCGAAGAACCAGACGATGAGGGCGATGAGGCCGAGCGCCAGCACGACGTTGACGACGTGCCGCCCGGGCAGAGTGATCGGCTTGCCGCTCATGCGGCCGGAGAGTTTCAAAAACGCGATCACCGAACCGGTGAAGGTGACGGCGCCGATGGCGGCGCCAAGCGACATCTCGATCAGGCTCTGGCCATGAATGGCGCCCGCGCTGCCGATGTCGAAGGCCGCGGGCGCGTAGAGCGCGCCGGCTGCGACCAGCACTGCGGCCATGCCGACCAGCGAGTGGAAGGCGGCGACGAGTTCCGGCATCGAGGTCATCGGCACGCGCCGCGCGATCACGGTGCCGACGCCGCCGCCGAGCGCGACGCCGACGAGTACCAGCACCCAGGCGCTGAGATCGGCTGGCGGATGCGCGGCGAGCGTGGTGGCGACCGCAATCGCCATGCCGATCATGCCGAACATATTGCCGCGCCGGCTGGTGTCCGGATGTGACAGGCCGCGCAACGCCAGGATGAAGAGGACCCCGGAAACCAGATAGGCTAGCGCGGCAAGGTTGGCGCTCATGATTACTTCTGCTTCCTCTGGAACATGCCGAGCATGCGCTGCGTCACTAGAAAGCCGCCGAAAATATTGACCGAGGCGAAGGTGAGCGCGACAAACCCGAAGGCGCGCGCCCAGATGCGGCCGTTATCGTCGGCCACGAGCGCGACGCCGACCGCGAGCAGCGCGCCGACCACGATGACCGAGGAGATCGCGTTCGTCACCGACATCAGCGGCGTGTGCAGCGCCGGCGTCACCGACCAGACGACGTAGTAGCCGACAAAGACCGCGAGCACGAAGATCGAAAGCCGGAACACGAACGGATCGACGGCGTCGCTGACCGCGGCGGGCACGCCGGACGTCGCCACGGCGACGATGTCGAGTTGAGCGAGGACTGAAAGAGTGATCATGGTTCTACCTCTTTCGCGCGGTGGCGTGTGTTCGGGTGTGCTTGATGCAGGTTTCCGCTCATTCCCGCGCAGGCGGGAATCCAGACGGAGAGGGCCGATATTGCCGTGGAACCTGCTGGGTCCCCGCTTTCGCGGGGACGAGCGGATAACACCAGCCGCGTCGATGTGATTGGTTTAATGCTCACGCCGCGCTCTTCGGCTTGAAGTTCGGATGAACGATGGCGCCGTCGCGGGTGAGGACGGTGCCTTTGACGAGTTCGTCGTCCCAATTGATCGCGAGCGTTTTCTCTTTCTTGTCGATCAGGGTCTCGAGGAACGTGAGCAGGTTCTTCGCATAGAGCGCGGAAGCGGAAGCCGCCAGACGCCCCGGCACGTTGAGATAACCGACAATCTTGGCGGGGCCGACTTGGGTGACCTCGCCGGGTTTGGCGCCTTCGACGTTGCCGCCGCGCTCGACCGCGAGATCGACGAGCACCGAGCCGGGCCGCATCGAGGCGACCATTTCCTTGGACACCAGCTTCGGCGCCGGACGTCCCGGGATCAACGCGGTGGTGATGACGATGTCCTGCTTCTTGATGTGCTCAGCTACCAAAGCGGCCTGTTTGGCCAGGTATTCTTTCGACATTTCCTTGGCGTAGCCGCCGGCGGTCTGCGCGTTCTTGAACTCTTCGTCCTCGACTGCGAGAAATTTCGCACCCAGGCTTTCGACCTGCTCCTTGGTGGCGGGACGCACGTCGGTCGCGGTGACGATGGCGCCGAGCCGGCGCGCGGTCGCGATCGCCTGCAAGCCGGCGACACCGACGCCCATGATGAACACTTTCGCCGCCGGCACGGT
>JBEKNW010000127.1:0-12999 GCA_049522435.1 Xanthobacteraceae bacterium | reverse complement strand
GAAGACGCGCAGCGTTTCAAGCTGATCTGGGAGGAGAAGGGCGGCCCGATTGTTAAGGAACCGACCCGGCGTAGTTTTGGCACGCGACTTATCGAGAATAGCCTTGCCAGACTACTCCATGGTGATGCGCGATTGCGGTTCGAACACTCAGGCGTTATTTGCGAGTTCGATTTCCCGCTCGCCTCGTTACGCGCGATCCATCCAAACTAAAGCTTCTCCAGGTGAGTGGATTCCCGGTTCGCCCGTCCGAAGGTCGCTGGGAGGTAAACCAACCTCTCCGACCGCATAAATCCGCTTTGTCCCGACTGCTGCGCTGCACAGTCGGAGTCCGGGAAGGGTCATTTTCTGCCGCGCCACTTCGCCGCCGGCGCGGCAGATGTTCCTCGATAAGCGGCCACGCTACACCGCAGTTGATCGCGACCCGCATACGGTTTTGATCGCTTCAAGCGTGGTCGAGCGCGCGCGTCGCAAGCGCGACGACGCGCGGAATGGGCCTCGCGCCCTGTTCATAATAGGCAACCATCCGCCGACTGACGCCTAAAAAATCAGTGCAAAATGAATCCGGATAAATTCAGTGTTTGATACCAGCGGCCTTGGTTTCTGACTCGTCATGCCCGCGCATAGCCGTTCGAAGAACGGCGTCGCTTCGCTCGCCTATGTCGCGGGCATCCACGTCTTAAAATGCGGGTCGAATCAAAGACGTGGATGGCCGGGACAAGCCCGGCCATGACGACGTGAATGGGTCATATTCAACGAGCGTTGGTATGAGGTTTCAGCAAACGTAGGGTTGGCAAAGGCGCCCAGCTAATGCTGCCACGTTTTATGCTCGTCATGCGCGGGCTTGACCCGCGCATCCATGCTGACGCGCCGCGATTGAGAGCTCCCGGTAAGTGCGTGCACGCGCAGCCGCAGCATGGATTGCCGGGTCAAGCCCGGCAATGACGCTTCGAGGGGCGCGATTCAACACCACCGGAATCTGCTCCAGGGAAGGGACATACAGTCTTCGGCACCACGCGCCTTCCGGTGCTCTGTGCCTCGCAATGACGGCGCTAATGCCCCGCCATATGGCGGCCGATTTCGGTCAGATCGGCTTCGCTTGCGCGCGCCTCGTAGACCAGGGCGCCGTTGAACATCACCACGACGCGATCGGCGAGTTCAAGGAGTTCGTCCAGATCTTCGCTGACCAGCAGCACCGCGGCGCCGCGGTTGCGCGCGGCCATGATCTCGGCGTGGATCTGCGCGACCGCCGCGAAGTCCAGACCGAAGCAGGGGTTGGCCGCGACCAGGATGTCGACTTCGCCGGCGAGCTCGCGCGCCAGCACGGTGCGCTGCACGTTGCCGCCGGACAGCTCGCCGATCGCGGTATCGTCGGAGCGGGTCTTGATCTTGTAGAGCCCGATCTTGCGCATCGCCTGTTCATGGAATTTGGCCCGATTGAGCCACCAGCCGCCGGACGCGAACGGCGGGCGGTCGAATTCGCGGAAGGCGAGATTGTCGGCGACGCTCATGCGCGCGACGCAGGCGTTCTTCAGCGGCTCCTCGGGAAGAACCGACAGATGGTTATGGCGCATCTCCTCGCGGGTGGCGTGATAGCGCTCGCCCTGCAGATAGATATAGCCGCTCTCGGCCTCGCGCTGGCCGGCGAGGACTTCGATGAGCTGGCGCTGGCCGTTGCCGGACACCCCGGCGACGCCGACGATTTCGCCGCCGCGGATCGACAGCGACACGTCGCGCACCGCCGGCTGGCCGCCGTCGTCGAGCGCATTCAACTTCTCGATGTCGAGCCGCGGCGCACCGAACTCGCCGGTGCGCGCGGGCTGCACCGTCAGCTCCTCGGCGCCGATCATGGCGCGTGCCATGGTGTCGGGGCTAAGGTCCTTGACTTCTCCCTTCCCTGCCAATTTGCCACGCCGCAGGATGGTCACTTCGTCGGCAAAAGCCATGACCTCGCGAAATTTGTGGGTAATCATCAGAATTGTGAGAACGCCCCTCGCCACCATGTCGCGCAGCATGCCGAGCACTTCGTCGGCCTCGCCGGGGGTGAGGACCGAGGTCGGCTCGTCGAGGATGAGAAAGCGCCGCTGGAGATAAAGCTGCTTGAGAATTTCGCACTTCTGCCGCTCGCCGGCGGAAATCGCGGAAACCTTGGCGCCGAGCGGCACGCGGAACGGCATGCGCGACAAAAACTCTTCCAGCGCCTTGCGCTCGCGCGTCCAATCGACCACCGCCGGCAACTCGTCGCGCGCCAGCACGAAATTCTCCGCCACCGTCATCGCCGGGACCAGGGTGAAGTGCTGATAGACCATGCCGAGGCCGAGCGCATGGGCGGCGCGCGGATTGCCGATGATCTCCTGGTGGCTACCGACGATGACTTCGCCGCCGTCGGGCTGGTAATAGCCCATGATGCACTTGACCAGCGTCGACTTGCCGGCGCCGTTCTCGCCCAGCAGCGCGTGGAAGCTACCGGCCCTCACCTTCAACGAAACCTGATCGAGCGCGACAAACTCGCCGAAGCGCTTGGTCATGTTGATGGCTTCGACGCCGAATGTTTCGGGGGCGGTCGGATCTCTCACGAAATAACCTCGATGAATTTTGCCGAATCCGACACCGCGCCGAACACACCGCCCTGCATTTTGATCATCTTAAGCGCGTGGTCGTGGTTGCTCTTGTCGGTGGCGCCGCAGCAATCCTCCAAGAGCAGACATTCGAAGCCACGATCGTTGGCCTCGCGCATGGTTGTGTGCACGCACACGTCGGTGGTGATGCCGGTGAGCACGATGTTGTCGATGCCGCTTAGCCGCAACAGCAGCTCGAGATCGGTGGCGCAGAACGAGCCCTTGCCCGGCTTGTCGATGATCGGCTCACCCGCGCGCGGCGCTAGCTCGGGGATGATTTCCCAGCCCGGCTCGCCGCGCACCAGGATGCGGCCGCAAGGTCCGGGATCGCCGATGCCGGCGCCGAGCTGCCGCGAGCGCCAGCGCTTGTTCGCCGGCAGGTCGGCGAGATCGGGGCGATGACCCTCGCGGGTATGGAAGACGTGGAAGTTTTGCGCGCGCGCCGCGGCAAGCGTGCGCTTGATCGGCTCGATCGGCGCGCGGGTCAGCGACAGATCGTAGCCCATCTTGTCGACGTAGCCGCCGACACCGCAGAAGTCGGTCTGCATGTCGATGATGATGAGCGCGGTGTTTTGCGGGCGCAGATCGCCGTTGTACGGCCAGAGGTAGGGATCGGCGGTCACGTAACGCTCCGCCATCTCGCTCTCCTTGCGCGCCAGTCCGGGCATGAGCTCACCTCGTAATCGACAGCTCCGCGGGCGCACCGATCAGCGTGCGCTTCGGTGAGCAGGTCGCGATCATGATGAGCAAGGTCAGAATGTACGGCGCAGCATTGAACAGATGATAGGCATGGGTCACGCCGACTGACTGCAGTGCCGGCCCGAGCGCGGCGGCGCCGCCGAACAACAGCGACGCCCCCAGGCACAGCATCGGGTTCCAGCGCGCGAAGATGACGAGCGCCACCGCGGTGATGCCTTGTCCGCTGGACAAGCCCTCGTTCCAGCTGCCGGGATAGAACAGCGACAGGAACGAGCCGCCGACGCCGCCGAGGAAGCCGCCGAACATGGTGGCGCGCAGGCGAATGAGGTTGACCGAATAGCCCATGGCGCGCGCGGCGTCCGCGCTCTCGCCCGCCGTTCGTATGATCAAGCCCCACCGCGTGGTTCGCAGCGCCCAGACCAGGACCGGCGCCAGCGCGACGCCGATGAGAAACAAGACATTGATCCGCAACGCGGAGCGGACCTGCGGAATGTCGCTCCACCAGCCGAAGTCGATCGAAGGCAATCGCGGCGCCGTCGGCTCGATCAGCGGCTTGCCGAGATAAAACGCCAGCCCGACGCCGAACAGCATCAAGGCGATGCCCACGGCGATGTCGTTGACGCGCGGCAGCCCGCAAATCCCGGCGTGCAAAGCGCCGAGCGCCGCACCCGCCGCGCCGGCGGCGAGCACGCCGAGCCACGGCGAGCCGGTGATGTAGGAGACGCCGTAGCCGCTCATTGCGCCCATGACGAGCGTGCCTTCGAGGCCGAGATTGATGCGGCCGCTGCGCTCGGTGATGCACTCGCCGAGACTGACGAAAAGGAACGGCGTAGAGACGCGGATGGCGCCGCCAAGCACCGCGAGCGGCACCGTCCACAATCCGATGTTTCCCGGGTCGGCCACGGTCAGGACGCCTTTTCCTTCAAGAAGCCGATGCGGCCGTAAAGCGAGTCGCTCGCGAGCACGATGACGAAGATCGTGCCCTCCAGCACCAGGACCGAGGCGTCCGGCAGTCCTAGCCGCCGTTGCAGCAAGCCGCCGCTGGCGCCGATGCCGCCGAGCAGGATCGCCACCGGGATGACAGCCAAGGGATTTTGCCGCGCCAGGAAGGCCACCAGGATTCCGGCGAAGCCGTAGCCCGCCGCCAGATTGGCGTTGGTGCGGCCCTGCACCGCGGCGACCTCCATCATGCCCGCAAGCCCGGCGGCGGCGCCGGCCAGAAAGCAGGTGACGAGAATGAGCTTGCCGACGCTCAGCCCCACGACCTTGGCGGCGCGGATATTGCCGCCGGCGACGCGCGCGGCGAAGCCGAACACCGTGTGATAAATCAGGATGTAGGACAGCACGGCGGCGATGACGCCGAAGACCAAGCCCCAATGCACGTCGGTACCGGGAATAGTCCCGATCATGTTGGCGGCGCCGATTTCCCGCGTCGACGGCTTGTTGAGGCTGGTCGGGTCGCGCATCGGACCTTCGACCAGGTAATTGAGAATCGCCAGCGCGATATAGACGAGCAACAGGCTCGAAATCGTTTCATTGACGCCGCGATACTGGCGCAATGCCCCGGACAACATGATCCACAGCCCGCCGCCGATCATGCCGGCGCAGGCCATGGCCACGTCGACGAAGAGCGGCGGGGCGGCTTGCAGCGCCAGCGCCGCCCCGGTGGCGGCGAGCGCGCCAATAAGCAGCGCGCCCTCGCCGCCGATGATTACCATGCCGAGTTGCGCCGGCAGCGCCGTGCACAATGCGGTCAGGATGAGAGGAGCGGCGCGCGTCAGCGTGTTCTGCCAGGAGAACCAGGTGCCGAACGCGCCCTGATACATGTAGAAATAAAGGTCGAGCGGATTCTTCCCGAACAGCGCGACAAAGATGCCGAACAGGACGAGGGATGCAGCCAGGGCGAGCGCGGGGATGACGATATATTCCGCCACGCCGCCGATTTTCCGGCCGAAAGCCGGCAAGCCAAGAAGCCGGCTCACCCCGGATGGAGCAACAGGCGCGCCGACATCGGCCTTCACGAAGTCGCTCCGATGACGCCGTCGACCAGATAATCCATCTTCTCCAGCTCGGGATCGGTCTGGCCACGCGCGACGCCGGCCGCGATAACGGTCTTGCCCTTGTTGTCGGCGATCGGCCCCTTGAAGATGACGTAGGTGCCGGCGGTCAGCTCCGCCTTGACCTCGTCGGCTTGCTTACGCGCGGCTTCTCCGACCATCTTGCCATAGGGCGAGACCTTGACGATCGCTTCCTTCAGCCCACCGCGGTAGAAGTTCGGGATGGTCTCGCCGGTCGTGAACATCTTCGCGAAGCGCGGATAGAGCACTTCCCAGTTCCATTCCGCGCCGGTGAGATAGGCTTGCGGCGCGAGCACCGCCTGATTGACGTGATAGCCGCACACCATGGCGCCGCGGCGCGCCGCGTTCTCGACTACGGTTTTTGGACCGTCGACGTGACAGGTGACGACGTCGACGCCCTGGTCGATAAGGCTGTTGGTGGATTCCGCCTCCTTCACCGGCATCGACCAGTCGCCGGTGAAAATCACCTGCAAGGTGGCCTTCGGATTGGCAAGCCTGGCGCCCAGGGCGAACGCATTGATATTGCGCAGCACCTGCGGAATGGGCTTGGCGGCGACGAAGCCGAGCTTGCCGGATTTCGTCATATGGCCGGCCACGATGCCGCTGACGTGCTGCGCCTCGTCGATGTAGCCGAAGTAGCTGCCGGCGTTTTTCGGATCCTTGTCCGTCCACAAGCCGCCGCAATGCTCGAAGCGCAGCGCCGGATATTTCAGCGCCATCTTGATCATGTGCGGGTTGTAGTAACCGAACGACGTTGGGAACAGCAGCGTCGCCCCGTCGAGATTGATCATGGACTCCATGGTTTTTTCGACGGCGTCGGTCTCAGGGACCTTCTCTTCCTCGACGACTTTGATGCCGGGCATGCTCTTGAGCGCGGCAGCGCCCGCAGCATGGGCCTGGTTGTAGCCATAATCGTCGCGCGAGCCGACATAGATGAAGCCTATTGTCGTGTCTTTGGCGAAAGCCCGGCGCAGCGGCAATGCTGTACCAAGGGTCAAGGCAGCCGTTCCTTGCAGGACGCGGCGACGGGAAATGTTGTCGAGGTTCATTGCATGCTCCCTTTATGCACGCGAGCGCTCACGGCGCCGCTGGTGGCTGGCCATCAGGACGATGGGGCAATCTTCGATTTGCGGTTAAGCAATCGCAAAGCCCATGCCAGCGCGGCGGCCTCCATGGTCCATGCCGATTGCTTTGAAATGGCTTGGGAATTTCCAAGAGGCGCACAACAAGAGGAAACGACGCATAGACCTCGTGGGCGCCCTGACTAAAAAATAGGCAGACACAAAACTATTCTGTGCATCAAACGCGGAGGGCCGGTGTCCCGACCGATCTCTCAAGGAGCATCGTGCGCACGGCCGCAAACACCTTGTCGAAGGCCGGCCGGCGATAGGCCCATTTCTCGTCGGGCGCGAGCGGGATCATGACCATCGTGGCGTTGGCTTCGAAGAAGAGAATGTCGCCCTGCGCGTTCACCGCGAAATCGATGCCGCCGTAGTCCAGGTCGAGCATTGCGCTGATCCGCTCAAGGGCGGCCATGCCGCGCTCCCCCACGACACTCGCCATATTCTCGAGAAACGCGGCGTCCTTCGAACGATTATGAGCTGAACCCGCCATATCGGCCCTGAAGTAATGGACTTTCCAGTTGCGGGAAATCGCGAGGTGCAGTGGATAGAGCTTTCGATCGACGATCATGACGCGACATTTCCGAAAGAATCCGTCGGCGTCGCGCGCATCAAGTTGCTCGATGAGCCACAAATCGTCGCCGGGCAGCTTCGCCGCCGCTGCCGCCAAGCTCTCGGGGTTTTCCACGCTGACGAAATAACGGCCGGTGTGGAAACCCTGCGCTCGCAGCAGAAACGGAAAAGCAAATCCATGACTCGCGACGGCTGCGGCGGCATCTGAACCGGCAAGGAGATGCCGCGGGAGCGTGGCCATGCGCGGAACGACAACGTTCGGCAGGCCGCGCAGCCGCTCGACATTCGCAGCGCGTCCGGTTTTGAGCACCGCGAGCGGATGATTGATCACCGGCCGATCCGTTCGGGCCAACACTGCACACGCCGCTTGGAGGCCTTCCCGGCATAAATCCGCATCGCCGATGCTGTTGAAGACCAGATCGTGGGGCGGCAGCGGCACCTTTCGGTCATCATACTCCGTCACCAGGACGGTAGTCTGGAAATAGCGATCATCGAGAATCGAAGCCGTGGGTATGTTGCCGCCGACTGCGGAAACCAGCAGCAGGACCGGCACGGGCGGCTCTTCTCCGCGATAAGGCAATAGTGTCAGGAACTGGTTCTTGAAACCCTTGTCGCGATGCCGGCGGGCGCCTGCTTCGTCGCCGATCTCGGCCAGGAGATTGGCCATTCCGCGGTGGGCATGAATATGATCGGGATCGACCCGCAAGGCGGCTTCGAAGTGGAGACGGGCCTGCTCTTGTTCGCCGAGCAAAAACAGCAGATTTGCGAGATTGACCTGCCCCATAGGATTGTTCGGATGATGCCGCACGGCCGCGCTGAACAGCGAGCGCGCGGCGTCCTTATATCCGGCTTTGAGGACCAGCGTCCCGAAGTCGTTCAGCGCGCCGAAATCGGTCGGCTTGCGCCGCAGCAATTCGAGATAGTCGCGCTTTGCCTCTTCGAATAGGCCTTGCTCCCGGAACAGACCGGCGCGTTCGAAACGGGCTTCGACCGCGTCCGGATCTTGCTCCAACGACCGGTCGAGCTCCTGCATGCGCAAGCTTCGCGAAGCTTGCGGCGGACCGTCCATCACGGCGGGTGAACCCACGTTTTCGCGTCGCATCGCGAATCAGTCTTTCATTGCCGAAGATCATAAATCCAGCCGAACCAATAAGCCAAAAGAGCCCGACGACGCTGCCTCGCACGAGCGCCGGGCGATTTGACGACGCGCTTGCCGGAAAAGAATTCCGGCTTGTCAGCGCCGGATTCCCGGTTAGAATGGCATTACTGCAGGGGATGGGGTCCCCCCGTAACCGCCGATAAGGCTGATGACTCCTGCCGGGCGCTTGGCGTCGGTAGGAGTCCGCTTTTGTACTCCCACTGCCTCCAGGTCTGTTCTATGTGGCCGATCGAATGCAGGCGCACATGCGCGCTGCTTCGAGTGGCCTAAACGATTGCGCAGGAGGCTTGCGGATGACCGCTGTTTGGGCACTGGTAACGCTTTGGTTGGGTCTTGCACTGATTGCGAGCCTGCTTTCGGCCTGGTTGCGCGTCTCCACCGCACTCACGGAAATCGTCATCGGAACGCTGGCGCAACTGGTCATCGGCACTGCGTTTGGCGCCACCGCGCTCGGCATCGACGAGCAGTGGGTCAAATTCCTTGCCGGGTTCGGCGCGATCGTACTGACGTTTCTTGCCGGGGCGGAGCTCGATCCGGTGGTTTTCAAAAAGAAATGGAAGGAGGCAACCGCGCTCGGACTCGTCGGCTTCTTCTTTCCCTTTTTCGGCTGCGCGGCGGCGGCCTACTTCGTTCTCGGCTGGCCGGTGCTGCCGAGCTGGCTCGCCGGCGTCGCCTTGTCCACCACCTCGGTCGCCGTGGTGTACGCGGTCATGATCGAATATGGGTTGAACAGGACCGAATATGGCAAGACCGTGCTCGCAGCCTGCTTCATCAACGACCTCGGCACCGTGCTTGCGCTCGGTTTCATTTTCGCACCGTTCACGTTGCATACGGTGATCTTCGCCGTCGTCGCCATCGTCGTATTCGCCGCCCTGCCCTGGATGACGCCGAGATTCTTCCGCATGTTCGGCAATCGACCTTCCGAAATGGAGATAAAATTCCTGCTGTTTTGCCTCCTGGGCTTGGGAGCGTTGGCTGGCTGGGCCGACAGCGAGGCGGTGCTTCCCGCTTACATCATCGGCATGATGCTCGCCGGCACAGTCGGCAGGGACCACGCGCTCGTCCGCCGGTTAAGGGCGCTGACTTTCGGCCTGCTCACGCCGTTCTATTTCATCCGCGCCGGCGCATTCGTCTCCATCCCTGCCCTGATCGCCGCGCCCTTCGCCTTCATCTTCATGCTGCTGGCCAAAATGGTGAGCAAGTTCGTTGGCGTCTACCCGGTGACCCGCATCTACAAAACGCCCAATCCGGAAGCGATGTATACGACGCTCTTGATGTCCACGGGGCTGACCTTCGGCACGATTTCGTCTCTGTTCGGGCTCTCCCATGGTATCATCAATCAGTCGCAGTATTCGATCCTCGTCGCCGGCGTGATCGCCAGCGCGGTAATTCCCACGCTGATCGCGAACGCCTTTTATCTGCCGCGCCATCTGCTCCCCGATGAGCCGGAACAAGCCACGAAGGAGCCCGCTGCCATGATGCCGCTACGGGAAGCTGCGGGAAAAGCCGATTGAGTTCGGAGGGATCGATGTTCAGCAGAATTCTGTGCGCCAATGACGGATCGGAGCGCGCATCTCGTGCGCTGGCAGTGGCGATCTCGCTCGCCAAGGCGAACAAGTCCGAGCTCCACATGGTCTCGGTCGAGGAAATCGACTACATGCCGGAATTCGTCGAAGAAATAAGACAAGAGACCGGGACCGCGGCACGGCGTTTTCACAAGGTCCTGCAACGGGCGCGGGCGATGGCCGAGGAACAGCACGTCAACATCCGCACACACGTCCTCGCCGGGCATGCGGTGCGCGACATCGTCGGGCTTGCAGTCGAACTGAAGGCCGACTTGCTGGTGATCGGATCGACCGGCCATTCACAGTTCTATGAACGCATGCTCGGCAGCCGAGCCGACCGGCTCGTTCACCTGGCGCCCTGCCCGGTCTTGGTCGTGAAGTAATCGAAATACGCCGCCGGCCGCACCCAGGCGCGCGTCAACCATTGTGTCGAGAACGGAACTCTTGTGCGGCGAGGACCGGATCGAGAAGGCGCTCAGTCCCGCGTGATCCCTGAGAAGTCGCGAATCCGGCCGTAGCTTCGCGCCCCAATAATTCCTCACATTTCGACACAATCCGTCACGCTTGCGCCGCGGCGACCGATTGTAATCGGGCCTGGCCGTTCGGTCACGGAGCTGCCTGATGCTTGGCCGCCTGACAGCCGCCATTTTCTCCGTTGGTTTTTTCGGATTTCTCGCCATCGCGGCGTGCCAGCGCGCACAATCGGCGACGCCGACGGATTCCATCATCGCGGTCGCCGGCAACCGGCACGTCGATGCACAGATGATCCGCTCGCATTTTCGCGCCGGCGCCGATGGACGGCTCGATGCCGTCGCGCTCGATGCGGCGCTGAAGAGCCTTTATACCACCGGCCTTTTCCAGGACGTGAAAATTTCGCAAGCTGGCGATCACGTCCTGGTAAATGTCGTCGAAAATCCGACGATCGCCCGCCTGGCGTTTGAGGGCAACAAGAAGATCAAGGACGACGACCTCAAGAAGGCCGTGCAATCGAAAGAGCGCGGGCCGCTCTCGCGCGCCATCGTCCACGGCGATGTCGAGCGCATCATCGAGCTTTATCGCCAGCGCGGCTATTTCGACGTGCGGGTCGAGCCAAAAACGATCGATGCCAGGCACGAACGCGTCAATCTCGTCTTCGAGATCAAGGAAGGCGACAAGCTCGCGGTCAAAGAGGTTCTGTTCGTCGGCAACGACGCCTACCGGCAGGACAAGCTCAAGGGCGTGATCAAAACGCGCGAGACGAATTTCTTGAGC
Source organism: Xanthobacteraceae bacterium (assembly GCA_049522435.1). Taxonomy (GTDB): domain Bacteria; phylum Pseudomonadota; class Alphaproteobacteria; order Rhizobiales; family Xanthobacteraceae; genus BOG-931. The sequence goes on along the minus strand of JBEKNW010000127.1, from coordinate 1,938 downwards.
TTTCTCATCGACAACGACATCTACGACGCCGACCGCATCGAGGGCGACCTCGATCTCATCCGCCGCTTCTACCTCGCGCACGGATACGCCGATGTGCGCGTTCGCGCGGCTGCGACCTACGAGGCTGACAAGAAGGGAATCGTGGTCACGTTCATGATCGAGGAAGGCCGGCAATATCGCCTCGGGCGCGTGGATATCGAAACAAGCTTGAAATCCGTCGATGCGACGGCGCTGCGGTCCTACCTGCGCACGCAACCCGGCGAAATCTACGACGCCGATGCCGTGAACAAGACCGTCGAGGAAATCACCGTCGGGCTGGCCAGGAACGGCGCGCCTTTCGCCACTGCTCTCCCGCACAGCGAACGCGTACCCCCACCCTACCCTCCCCCGCGTGCGGGGGAGGGTAGGGTGGGGGTGATCAATCTTGTTTACACTGTCGAGGACGGCAAACGCCTGTACGTGGAACGTATCGACATTCACGGTAACACAAACACGCGTGACGACGTGATCCGCCGCGAATTCGACTTCGTCGAGGGCGATGCTTACAATCGCGCGCTCATCGACCGCGGCGAGCGCCGCCTCAAGCAGCTCGGCTATTTCAAGACCGTAAAGATCGGCACACAACCGGGCTCGGCGCCCGACCGCGTCGTTATCGACGTCGCGGTCGACGAAGACAAGACCGGAAATTTTTCGATCATGGGCGGCTACTCCTCCGCCGATGGCGCGGAGGCGACAATCTCTGTCGGCGACAGGAATTTCCTGGGCACCGGCGACATCGTCAAGGCGTCGGTGACCTACGGACAATATGCCAGAGGCTTCGATCTTGCCTTCACCGACCCCTATGCGCTCGGGCCGCGGCTTGCGCTTGGCGTCGATCTGTTTGGCAAGGAGACCTTCGCCAGCTCCTATCAATCCTATGACAGCACGATTTACGGCGCCAAGATTTCGCTCGGCACGCCGTTGAGCGACCAGCTCGGCATGCAGTGGAACTACGCGATCTACAATCAAGGCCTCTCGCTCGATCCGGCGGTAGGAACAGCCTCGCTTCCCATTCAACAGGCGGCGCAGGCCGGCCCGATGTGGGTGTCTTCCATCGGCACCGGCGTCACCTACTCTACGCTCGACAATCCGAAGAATCCGACCAATGGAATTCGCGCCCAGTTCAACAATGAATTGGCCGGCCTTGGCGGCGCCGCCAAATTCGCCCGCACCACCGATGACGTTCGCTACTACCATGAGATCGTGGGCGACGTGGTCGGCTTGGCGCGGGCCCAGGGCGGCTACGTGACGCCGTGGGGCGGTCGGCAATTGCCGCTGCTCGACGGTTTCTTCGGCGGCCCGCAACTCGTGCGCGGGTTTGCGCCCAATGGTTTTGGCCCGCGCGACATCACTCCAGGGACGACCCAGGACAACGTCGGCGGCAATATCTATTGGACAACGTCCGCCGAGCTGCAAGCACCGATGCCGCTGGTTTCGGCGGACGCACAATTGAAGGTCGCTCTGTTCTCCGACGCGGGGAGCCTCTGGACTACCAACGCATCCAGCGCTTCAAGCCTCGCATCGTTGTCGCCATCACAACAAATCGCCAATTCGCGCGCCATCCGCGCTTCGGTCGGCGCCAGTTTGATCTGGGACTCGCCGTTTGGCGCGCTTCGGGTCGATTACGCCTATCCGGTCGCCAAGCAGAGCTACGACGTCACCCAGCGCCTGAATTTCAGCGCGGGCGCGTTTTGAAGCGCGCGCCCTGTCATTGCGAGCGAAGCGAAGCAATCCATCTCCCATCCCTCCCCACATGCGGGAGGGATGGGGGGGCATTCTGGATTGCTCTCATGTCCCATTGTCAAGCTCCTGGCGCAGCTGCTCGCTCTCCTGACGTTCGGCGCAGGAGACAATCGTGAACGGTCGTACAACGGTAGGAGCGAAGCCTTGAGACGTCGG
>JBEKNW010000126.1:0-13179 GCA_049522435.1 Xanthobacteraceae bacterium | reverse complement strand
ATCGCCACCATCCATCGAAGATTGATCGTCGGCATCGCCAGAACCCTGCCGCGATGCCCATGCTGTGCCCGCAGCTTCAAACCGAACACCCGCTATGCTTTATGACGCAGTAAGATTAGCCGCAGGCGTAACCCGCCGATCTGGGTCCGCCGCAACAGTTTCTGATTGCCGGAACCGGGTAAATGGAGCAGATTTTCACTGCCACAAGGGCATCCGGGCAATGTCGGGGCGTGCAACCTCTTAGGAGGGTCTCATGCAAGTACCGTCTGGCATCCGATCCAAATTCCTCCCAATTCTCTCATTTGTTTTTATTGTATCATGGGCGATTTTATCGCCCAATATTGCGAAAGCTCAGCTGATCGATCCAAACAATAGATGCTATTATCCGCCAGGCTCGACGGTTTGCCAACCGTTGCCGCCGCCGGCTCCGCCGCAACAGCCTCCTGGGCCAGTCGTAAACCAATGTGAAAGTGGATGCGCCGGGGCGCAACAAGAATGTATGCGCACCTGTACGGCCCAGCACGACTGGTACAGATGCTTTGCGTACTGTGGCGACGTTCACACAAATTGCATGAGAGGATGCCCAATGTAGGATTGGACCGACTCTCGAATGCGGAATCACGGCGAGCTGCGGCGACAGAGCTTACCGGGACAGAGTTGCAGCGCATTTAATTCGGCAAACCCGCTCAGGGGCGGCGGTCCTGCGTTTGTGCGGAGCTTCGGGAGACACCCTTCGTCCTGGCGGGCTCAGGGTGGCCTGCCACCCGAAGCCCGGCAGGGCGAAGGGTGGCGGAAGGGGTGGGATTCGAACCCACGAGACCCTTGCGGGTCTGCCGGTTTTCAAGACCGGTGCCTTAAACCACTCGGCCACCCTTCCGTCCGCAATTTTGCCACGTTGCGGGAGAGCGCGCACCTGCGAGCATGACCAACTGAATCGTCCGACGCGTTATGGACATTTTAGCCGCTATGTGATTAGTCCCGCGCTAACCGGGCGTCCCGGACCCTCAAAAACACCGCAACATTCAAGAAAGGCACCAGTGCCAATGTCGACACGTGGAATCAAGCTGCTCGGATCCTTGCAGAAGAAACTCGCAGCACACTGGCAAACATTTGCACAAGTCATATTCGGGGCTTTCATCGGCGGTCTCGTCGTGTTCCTCATCCTGCTCTATGCCGGCGTGCCGATAGTCGGCGGAGTATAAGGCAAGGCTCTGCCCGCTCCGCGGCAAAACTTTCCATTCACTATCGGGAGCGTCTCGCCCATTTTCGCCACAATCTGACCACGCTCGGGTTTAATACCTTTGCGGCGGGGATCGGGGGGACGATGCGGGGTCGGGCACGCGCGGCATGCAGACGGGTTGCGCCGATCGGCGCCTGCATTGCTTTTTGCGTCCTGCTCGCCAACTGCTCAAACTCCGGACGGATCGACCCGCGCTACGGCGTGTCCGCGAGCCCGCGCGTCGTCGATGACGGCGAGCCGGTGCCTAAGGGCGGCGGCGTCTACCGGGTCGGCTCGCCCTACACGGTCGCCGGCCGGGTCTATGTTCCGGAAGAGAACCCGCACTATCAGGCCGTGGGTCTCGCCTCCTGGTACGGCGAAGACTTCCACGGCCGGTCGACCGCCAACGGCGAAATCTTTGACCTCAATGGCATCTCGGCGGCGCACCCGACGCTGCCGTTGCCAAGCTACGTGCGGGTGACCAACCTCGCCAACGGCCGCTCGCTCATCGTGCGCGTCAACGATCGCGGGCCCTATCGTGGCGACCGCATCATCGACGTATCGATGAAGGCCGCGCATCTCTTGGATTTCCACAATCGCGGCACCGCGTGGGTGCGCGTCGAATATGTCGGGCGCGCGCCGATGCAGGGGTCCGACGACCGGATCCTGGCCGCGACGTTGCGGCAGGACGAAGCGGCGCCTCCTCCGGGCAGCATCAAGCTTGCCGCGACGCCGCTTGTTCCCGCCGCGTTGACGTCGCCGCCGGCGCGCAATACCCGCTTCGCAAGCGCCTCGGCCAACGACGCATCGCCGGAGACGACCGGGTCGCGGCCGATGTCGTACGCAGATCCGCCAAGCGGCGTGGACGGCACCGAGCAGTTCCTCAACGGCCGCGGGCTCTATTGATCTGAACTTTCTCCGTACGTCATTGTCGCGTGCATCGTCGCCTTGCGCGCGCCCTATTGCGCGCGGGAAGTTCGCGTGAGAATTGGTCTTCCGTGCAGTTGGCGGCGAGTTGGCGGCGAGTTGGAGGCTCTCTTGCGGACCAGGCATCGTCCAGGCTTGCTGCCGCGGTGGTCTGTTTGCGCCCTGACGACCGGCCTTGTCGTCGCGACCATTGCTGCCGGTCAAGCCGCCTCGAACATGACCGTCAAGAAGGACGAGACTTTCCAGACCAGCGCGTCCGCCGCGCTTCTGCTCGATCCCGACAGCGACAGCGTCCTGTTCGAGAAGAACGGCGATCAGCCCGTCGCCCCGGCGAGCCTTGCCAAGCTGATGACGCTCGAATTCGTGTTCAACGAAATCAAGCAAGGCCACATCAAGCTCGACGACGAATTCACCATCAGCGAAAACGCCTGGCGCAAGGGCGGGGCGCCGTCGCACGGCTCGACCATGTTTGCGGCCATCCACAGCCAGGTGAAACTGGACGACCTCATTCATGGCATCATCGTCGACTCCGCCAATGATGCGTGCATCGCCATTGCCGAAGCGCTCGCCGGCAACGAGCCCGAATTCGGCGCCATGCTGACGAAACGTGCGCGGGAGATCGGACTGGAAAAATCGATTTTCACCAACGCGACCGGCTATTCCGACCCCAATTTGCGCGTCACCGTGCGGGAAATGGCCGCACTCGCACGCCACATCATGCAGGCCTATCCCGACTTCTATCCGTATTTTGCCGAGCGCGAGTTCGCCTGGAACAACATCCGGCAGCAGAACCGCAATCCGCTGCTCGCCATGGGTATCGGCGCCGATGGGCTCAAGACCGGCGAAACCGCCGAGGCAGGTTTTAATCTGGTCGGATCGGCGGTGCAGGACAATTTGCGCCTGATCGTGGTGGTCACCGGCGCAAAGTCGGAAAAAGAGCGCGCCGAGGAAGCGCGCAAAATGCTCGACTGGGGGTTCCACGGTTTCGAGGCCCGCGTCTTGTTCGCCGAAGGCCAGACGATCGGCCAGGCCAAGGTATTTGGCGGCGACACAAGCTACGTTCCTCTTGTCGGGCCCGGCACCATCCGGGTGATGATGCCCCGCAATGCCAGCGAACGGCTGCTCGCGCGCATCGTCTATACCGGGCCGGTGCCGGCGCCGGTCAGCAAAGGTCAGAGTATCGGCAAGCTCAAGGTGTGGCGCGGCGAAAGCCTTGCCCTCGAAGTGCCGCTCAAGGCCGCCGAGGACGTGGGGACGGGCAGCATGTCGCGACGCGCGATGGATGCCGCGACGGAGCTGATGATCGGTCTGTTTCGTGCCGGTGTGGATAAGCTATGATCGGCCGTTGCTTGCGTACGATCGGGTGATGCGCCCGCTGGTGCGTGCGCCTATATGGCCATTGCTCTTGCTTTCACCGCTTGTTGCTTCGCATGGCGTACGAAGACAGAGCCATAAAGCACTTGAATCTTTACCGTTTAACCGAGCGTGGGGCGTCGTAGGCGTTGCTGCCGGCAAGCCGGGGCTCTCCTGAGCGAGACGCAAATATGAGAGGAAAGTTCATCACCTTCGAGGGCGGCGAGGGAACCGGCAAGTCCACCCAGGCGGCGATGCTGGCGCTTCGTCTGGAATCCCTCGGTCTTCGCGTGCAGCTTACCCGCGAGCCTGGCGGCTCGCCCGGCGCGGAGATCATCCGGCACGTGTTGCTGTCCGGGGCGGCAAAGCCGTTCGGACCAGAGGCCGAGGCGATGCTGTTCGCCGCCGCACGCGACGACCACATCCGGTGCACCATCCTGCCGGCGCTCGAAGCGGGCGACTGGGTCGTTTGCGACCGCTTCGCCGATTCCACGCGCGTCTATCAGGGGACCCTCGGCGAAGTCGATCAGCGCTTCATCAAGGCGCTCGAGCGAATTTCCCTGGGCGATCTTTATCCCGACCTCACTCTCGTTCTCGATGTGCCCGTCGCATTGGGACTGGAGCGGGCGGCGCGGCGGCGCGGCGGCTCGAATCCCGATCGTTTCGAAGCGGAGAAAATCGATTTTCACGAAAAACTGCGTGAAGCCTACCTTATGCTTGCTGCGGCGGAGCCGAATCGGTGCGTGATCATCGATGCCGGCGCGACCAAGGAGGAGGTCGCCAACCAAGTGTGGGCGGCCGTGAACTCCAGGCTCGAACCGGCAATGGCTGCAACCACGCTCGAAAATGTGGCCTCATGAGCCCGCCGGCGAGTGAACCCGAGGACGCAGCGCCCCCGCGCAGGACCGAGATGTTGTTCGGCCACGCCGACACCGAGGCCGCGCTCCTGGCCGCCTATCGCAGCGGACGCGTTCCGCACGCATTCCTGCTCATGGGTCCCAAGGGCATCGGTAAGGCGACGCTGGCCTACCGCATGGCCCGCTTCGTGCTCGCCCATCCCGACCCGACCGCACCCGCGGTCCAGGCGGCGACTTCCCTTGCCGTCGATCCCCGGCACCCGGTGGCGCGCCGGATGGCGGCACAAGCGCAAGGCGACCTCCTCATCCTCGAGCGAACGGCCAACGAAAAGGGCGTTCTGCGGCAGCAGATCGCCGTCGAGCAGGTGCGCCGCACAGTGTCGTTCTTCGGCGCCACGGCCGGGGAGGGGGGATGGCGGATCGCCATCGTCGACGCGGTCGATGAGCTCAACCGATCGGGCGCCAATGCACTCCTCAAGGTCCTCGAGGAACCCCCGCTTCGCGCCCTTTTGCTGCTGGTGTGCCATTGCGCGGCGCGGGTGCCGGCAACGCTGCGCTCGCGCTGTCGCATCATGACGTTGCGGCCTTTGGCGCAGACCGACGTCGCGGCGGCGCTGGCCGCGGCGGTGGGATATCCGTCGAGCGATCCGCGGGTCGAAGCGGCCGCTGCAGCCGCGGACGGCAGCGTCCAACGCGCGCTCGCGTTCCTCGATGAGGGCGCATTGGCGCTGCGCCGGCGCGCGCTCGGTGAGCTCGATCGATTGCCGGCGCTCAACGCCAACGCGCTGCATGCGCTGGGCGATGCGCTCGCCGGCGCCGACCCGCAGCCGCTCGCCGCCTTCGTCGATACCGTCAATGCCTGGCTGGCGCAGCGCCTTGACCGCAAGGAGGATGAGATCGGTCGGCTAGCGCGGCTGGCCGAGGCCTGGGAACGGATCAATCAAGCCGCGCGCGACGCCGAAACCTACAATTTGGAACGAAAACCCCTGGTCTTCAGCGTTTTCGGCTTGCTTGCCGAGGCCACGCGCGGTTGATACCTATCCGTCGTCCTTGGCCGGGCCTGTCCCGCCTGCGGGGCCGTAGCATTTGTTCGCGTCGAGCAAGCTCGCCCTTCGGCGCGGCAAAGGCCCGGCCTTTGGTTATTTATGCGGCACCGGAAATCGAAATGGCTGCCAAGCCCTATTACATCACCACCGCGATCTCCTACCCGAACGGCCCGCCGCATATCGGCCATGCCTATGAGGCGATCGCGACCGACGCCATCGCGCGCTTCATGCGGCTCGACGGCTACGACGTTTACTTCCTCACCGGCACCGACGAACACGGCCAGAAGATTCAGCAGACCGCGGCGCGCGAAGGCCTGACGCCGCGGCAATTGCTCGACCGCAACGTGCCGCTGTTCGAGGCCATGGTGAAGCGGCTGGAGTGCTCGAACGACGACTTCATCCACACCACGGAGGAGCGCCACCACCGATCGTCGGAAGAAATCTGGCGGCGCATGGAGCAGAACGGCGACATCTATCCCGGCAAATATGCCGGCTGGTATTCGGTGCGCGACGAGGCCTATTACGCCGAGGATGAAACGCAGCTCAACGAACAGAAAGAGCGCGTTGCGACCAAGACCGGCACGCCGGTGGAATGGGTGGAGGAGGAGAGCTATTTCTTCAAGCTCTCGGCCTATCAGGACAAGCTGCTCAAGCTCTATGAGCGTCCGAATTACGTGCTGCCTCGCGAGCGGCTGAATGAGGTAATGAGCTTCGTCAAGGGCGGCTTGCAGGATCTGTCCGTCTCACGCACGACGTTCGACTGGGGCGTCCGGGTCCCCGACAATCCCAAACACGTCATGTATGTGTGGGTCGATGCGCTCACTAACTACATCACCGCCGTCGGCTTCCCCGATACGGACAGCGAAAAATTCCGCAAATACTGGCCGGCCGACCTGCACGTAATCGGCAAGGACATTGTGCGTTTTCACGCCGTGTATTGGCCGGCCTTCCTGATGTCGGCCGGCGTCGAAGTGCCGCGGCGCATTTTCTCCCACGGCTTTCTCTTCAACCGCGGGGAGAAAATGTCGAAGTCGGTCGGCAACGTCATCGATCCATTCGATCTCGCCAAGGCCTATGGCGTCGATCCGCTGCGCTATTTCTTCCTGCGCGAGGTGCCGTTCGGGCAGGACGGCAATTACAGCCACGAAGCGATCGTCGCGCGCATCAACGCCGATCTCGCCAACGACCTCGGCAATCTGGCGCAGCGCTCGCTCACCATGGTGGCGCGCAATTTCGCCGGCGTGTTGCCGAAGCCGGCGGCATTGAGCGCAACCGATCAGGCGATCCTCGGCGCCGCCGACGCCATGATCGGCAAGGCGCGCGAAGTCATGGCGACCCAGCAACTGCATCAGGTGCTCAATGCGGTGTGGGCCGTGGTCGCCGATGCCAATCGCTATTTCGCCGGCGAGGCGCCGTGGGCGCTGGCAAAAATCGATCCGCAGCGGCAAGGCACCGTCCTTTACGTGACCGCGGAAGTGCTGCGGCAGATCGCCATCCTCGCGCAGCCATTCATGCCGGCGTCGGCGGCAAAATTACTCGATCTCCTGGCGGTCCCCGGCGATGAGCGCCTGTTCTCTTTTCTCGGCGGGACTCATCGGATCGCCGCGGGGGGAAAACTTCCGGCGCCGGCTGCGGTGTTCCCGCGTTACGTCGAGCCCGAAGCGCCCGCGCCGACGTTCATGGATCACTACTATTTACAATTTTGGCTTTGGGCATGCGTAACCGATGGAGAGGCGTTTCTTCAGGCTAATATTGATTTTACTGCCACTTTGCGTGGCCTTGCGACGAGGATTCCATCCAATGAGCGTGCGAAGGCACAAGAACAGCGCAAATTGCTGCAGAAGCGCTCTGAGCTAGCCAAGTATCACTTTGTCACGACAATGGGCAGTTTGCTCCGCCAGTTGCAACGAACTCATTCCCTCTTTCCAGAAATTCAACTGGCCTACGATAAAGCCCACCACCTTCGAAAGGAGGGAAAGGATTTGCGGGACATGATCGAACACGCTGACGAATACCTCGCGGGAAGGGGCCGGAAACCGGCACAATTTGTCCGCACGGCGGAGGACATCGCTACCAACATACCGGGCGATCAGCCTGGTATGGCAGATGCGACGAGTTTGATTGTAGACGATAAAGGCCACTGGCTTGGCGGACGACTAAACGTCGAACAGGTCCTCAGTGAGGTTCGGGCAATATTGGCTGAGGCGGAAAAAATACCCCCGCCCGAATCAAAAGCCCGGCCAGCGCGCGGCAATCGATCAGATCCACTCACTCTCTGATTCAAATCGGCCGATGCCTGGAAAAGCAAGAAATGCTGATCGACAGCCATTGCCATCTCGATTTTCCCGACTTTTCCGCCGAGCTCGACGCCGTTGTTTTGCGCGCGCGTGCCGCCGGCATCGCGCGCATGGTCACGATCTGCACGCGGGTTGCCCGCTACAGCGAGGTGCTCGCCATCGCGGAGCGTTTTTCCGATGTCTACTGTTCGGTCGGCACGCACCCGCATTACGCCCACGAAGAGTTGGATGTGACGGCGGAAAACCTCGTCGCGCGCACGCGGCATCCCAAGGTCGTCGCGCTTGGGGAAGCCGGGCTCGACTACCATTACGACAATAGTCCGCGGCAAGCGCAGGAGCGGGGATTTCGCACCCACATAACAGCGGCGCGCGAGAGCGGACTGCCGCTCGTCATCCATTCGCGCGAGGCCGACGCCGATATCGCGCGCATTCTTGAAGAGGAAATGGGGCAGGGCGCCTTCGCCGCGGTGCTGCATTGCTTTACCGGCGGGCGGGAACTTGCTCACCGCGCGGTCGCGCTCGGGCTTTTCATCTCCTTCACGGGTATTTTGACCTTCAAGAATTCGACGGCGCTGCGCGCCATCGCCGCGGAGCTGCCGGCGGACCGCATCCTCATCGAGACGGACGCGCCCTATCTCGCGCCTGCCCCGTTTCGCGGTAAACGCAACGAGCCGGCCTATGTCGTCGAAGTCGCCAAGGTGCTCGCCGAGTCCCGCGGCGTTTCCTTTGCCGAAATCGCACGCCAGACGTCGGAAAACTTCTTTCGCCTGTTCGGCAAAGTGCCGCGCCCCGCCAACGCGGATGCGTTTGAGCATCCGCCCAAGCTTGATGCTCCGGCAGCATGACGCTGAAGTTCACCATTCTCGGCTGCGGGTCCTCCGGCGGCGTACCGCGGCCGGCCTTGGGCTGGGGCGCCTGTGATCCGAACAATCCGAAGAATCGCCGCCGGCGCACGTCGCTGCTCGTCGAGCGGCGCGATATGAGCGGCGTAACTCGGGTGTTGATCGACACCTCGCCCGATCTGCGCGAGCAGCTGCTCGACGCCGAGGTCGATTGGCTCAACGGCGTGCTCTACACCCACGAGCATGCCGACCACACCCACGGCATCGACGATCTGCGCGCGCTGTTCATGAAGCAGCGGCAACCGATCGACGTCTACCTCGACGAACACACTGCGAGGATGATGCACACGCGATTCGGGTATTGCTTTAGCTCACCGCCCGGCAGCGAGTACCCGCCGATCGTGAGCGAGCATCGTCTGGTGGCCGGGCGCCAGATCAGCATCGCAGGGCAGGGCGGTCCGATCACGGCCCTGCCCTTCTTGCAGGAGCATGGCGACGTCGCCTCATTCGGCTTTCGCTTCGGCAGCGTCGCTTATTCCTGCGACCTCGGCGGCATGCCGCCCGAGAGCCTCGCTGCCTTGGCCGACCTCGACGTCTGGATCGTCGACGCGCTGCGCTACCGGCCGCACCCGAGCCATTTCTCGCTCACCGACGCGCTCGGCTGGATCGAGCGCTTAAAGCCCCGACGCGCGATCCTGACCAACATGCACGCCGATCTCGACTACGAGGTTTTGCGCAAGGCGGTGCCGCCGCATGTCGAGCCGGCTTACGACGGGATGACGTTTTCGCTTGCGGATTGATCGTGCCGCTCGAAAATAGCGGTGTTTTATCAATTGGCTGTCGGCAGTTCTTTAAAACACGAGCGAGCCGCCATTCCTCATATGCCGGAAATATTCCATAATATGTCTTATGCGAATCACGCCCAAACAGCAGCACTGTTCACGCCGGCGCGTGCGCCACGGCCTCGCAATCCGTTTCATTGCCCTCGCTTTCTCTGCCACGTCGGAACGGAACGCCTCGTGCGGCACGGCACATGACGGCTCCGGTCGCAGCCACTTTCGGGGTCTGATAGGGTCCGCGCTTTCCGGTGCGAGACCTTGATCATGACCCCTTCGCGCGATATCGGCCGGCTTCTCGACATCATGGCGGCGCTGCGGACGCCGCAGAGCGGCTGTCCCTGGGATCTGGCGCAGAATTTTGCGACCATCGCGCCCTATACGCTGGAAGAGGCCTACGAGGTCGCCGACGCCATCGCGCGCAACGATCTCGCCGATCTCAAGGAGGAATTGGGCGATCTCTTGCTGCAGGTGGTCTTCCACGCCCGCATGGCCGAGGAGCAAAACGCGTTCGATTTCGGCGACGTGGTCGAGGCGATCACGGAGAAACTCATTCGCCGGCATCCGCATGTCTTTGCCGACGAACGCGCGACCGATCCGCAAGCCGTCAAGGGCTTGTGGGAAGAGATCAAGGCGCAGGAGAAGGCTTTACGCGGCCGTTCGGAAGACAAAGGGGCGCTTGCCGGCGTGCCGGTCGCCCTGCCCGCTCTCACCCGTGCGCTCAAGCTGCAGGCCAAGGCGAGCCGTGTCGGATTCGATTGGAACGATCCGCGCGCCGTCCTTCGCAAAATTCGCGAAGAGGCCGACGAGATCGAGGACGCACTTGACGGCGCCGGAGCAAGTGAAGCAAGCGCGGCGGCCGAAGTCGGCGATCTTCTCTTCGCCGCGGTGAACCTCGCGCGCCATCTGCACGCCGACCCGGAAGCGCTGCTGCGCCAGACCAACCAGAAATTCGAGCGCCGCTTTTCCGCCATCGAGCGCACCCTCGCCGCGCGCGGAAAAGCACCGCAGGATGCCACGCTCGCCGAAATGGATGCGCTTTGGGAGGAAGCAAAGGCGCGGGAGTAGTTATTTTCCCCTCCCCCTTGTGGGGAGGGGAAGGGGTGGGGGTCGTGAGGTTTAAGCGCAGTCGTCGGCGCGCTCGCGTCGCCTCCCGACCCCCCTCCCTAACCCTCCCCCACAAGGGGGGAGGGAAGAGAAAACCGCTCCCGCACGGCATTCGCCTTGTCCGGTACGACCCGCACCGTCATGGCGACCCGGCCGGTTTTTTCGTCGATCGCTTTGCGGATCACCTCGGTGTGGCGATGCAGCCAGCTCACGCCGGCGCCGTCGGCGGCATCGAGAACAAGCTCGATGAGCACACGGCCGGCGGCGAGCCGCGCCTCGATGGCGGCGGATAGCGCCGCGGTCCCCTCCCCGGTCAATGCCGAAACGAGCACCGGCCGCTCGTCCGCCGGCCGGCGTTCGGCGAGGTTTTGCAGGCGCGCCCGTTCCTCGGCATCGAGCCGGTCGATCTTGTTCCACACCTCGATCAGCACTCGCTTATGGGACTCGTTATGCGGATCAATGCCGAGCTGGCGCAAGACTTCTTCTACGTCCTGCAACTGTGCCGCGGCGTCTTCATGGGAGACATCGCGCACGTGCAGGATCACGTCGGCCTCGATCACCTCTTCGAGCGTGGCCCGGAAGGCGGCGATCAGCATCGTCGGCAGATCGGAAATAAAGCCAACCGTATCGGAGAGGATCACACGCGCGCCGTGCGCCAGGTCGACCGCGCGCAGCGTCGGATCGAGCGTCGAGAACAGCATGTCGGTGGAGAGCACGCTCGCTTGCGTCATGCGGTTGAACAGCGTCGACTTCCCCGCATTGGTGTAGCCGACGAGCGCCACAATCGGATAGGGCACGCGGCGGCGGCTCTCGCGATGCAGTTCCCGCGTGCGCTTGACCTTGCCGAGTTCCTTCTCGATTTTGGCGAGGCGTTCCTCGATCATGCGCCGGTCGGCTTCGAGCTGGGTCTCGCCGGGCCCGCCGAGGAATCCATAGCCGCCACGCTGGCGCTCGAGATGGGTCCAGGAGCGCACCAGCCGGCCTTTCTGATAGGTCAGATGCGCATGCTCGACCTGCAACGCGCCTTCGCGCGTGCGCGCACGGCGACCAAAAATTTCGAGGATGAGGCCGGTGCGATCGAGCACCTTGGCGTTCCAGGCCTTTTCCAGATTGCGCTGCTGCACCGGCGAGAGCGCGCAGTCCATCACCACGACGCCGGCTTCGTGGGTTTTTATGAGTCCGGCGATCTCCTCGACCTTGCCTTTGCCGAGATAGGTGGCGGGCCGCACCGTATCGAGCATCACGATGCCGGATTGTCCGACGTCGAGGGCGATCGCGCGGGCGAGGCCGACCGCCTCATCGAGCCGCGCCGTCGGCGCGCGCTCGGCTGCTGTCGCGCGCGCTGCGGCGCGCCGCAGTGCCGGCTCGATGACGAGCGCGCGGCCGGTCGCCGAGCCGCCCCCGTCCTTACCCTCCCCCGCACGCGGGGGAGGGCTGGGAGAGGGCGCAGAGCGCGTGTCGCGACGGCGGAGCTCCAATCAGTCCTTTTCCCCGGTTGGCGCATCTTCGGCGCCTTCGAAGAGCTGGACGGGATGACCCGGCATGATGGTCGAAATGGCGTGCTTGTAGACGAGCTGCGAATGCCCGTCGCGACGTAACAGCACGCAGAAATTATCGAACCAAGTCACCACGCCTTGCAGCTTGACGCCGTTCACCAAAAAAATGGTGAGCGGTATTTTGCTCTTGCGAACGTGATTGAGGAAGGTGTCTTGCAGGTTTTGCGAGCGGTCGGCTGCCATGGCCGTTCTTTCCGTTCTTGTACCGCGGGCCCCTGCCCCGCGGGTCTTTTCTTACGCTTCTTCAAGTAGGGTGGGTTGAGCGAAGCGAAACCCACCGCAAGCTGCCTTGCCGAACGAAATGGGTCCTGCTTCGCTAAAACCCATCCTACAGGTTCCGGCGGCCCGCCGGCCGGCCGACGGAGCCAAGCCAATGATTAGAGGGCACGGCGAGAGGCGATGCAAGCCCAACTTGGAAGCCAATAGCAGGCGACCGTGCTCCCTAACACCCCCGGAGAGGACAAAGGCCCTCATTTCACGCTCACCCCATCTCCACATAGCGGTGAAACTCACGCCGCAACGCTGTAGCAACCGGGCCGGGTCCGCCGTCGCCAATCGTGCGGCCGTCGATACGCACGACCGGCAGCACGATCTGGCTCGCCGCAGTGACGAAAGCTTCGCGCGCGGCATAGGCTTCCTCCAGAGTGAACGGCCGCTCTTCAATCGCCAACCCTTGCGCCTTGATGGCTTCGAACAGGACCGTGCGCGTAATGCCGCGCAGGATGGCGTGATCGGGGGGCCGGGTCACCACCGTGCCGGCCTCGGTGACGATCCAGGCGTTGGTCGAAGCGCCTTCCGTGACGGTGCCGTCCTTTTCGACGAACCAGGCCTCGCGCGCGCCCTGCTCGATCGCGGCCTGCCGTGCCAGCACGTTGGGGAGCAGGCCGATCGTCTTGATGTCGACGCGGCCCCAGCGGTTGTCCGGCACGCTGACGACCGCAATGCCCTTGGCGGCCAGCGCCTCGTTGCGCGCACGGTTGAGAGAGCGCGCGGTCACCACCACGCTCGGCGGCACCTCCGGCGGCGGAAAGGCGTGGTCGCGCCGCGCCACGCCGCGGGTGATTTGAAGGTAAACGATCCCGTAGCCGATGCGGTTCTTCGCGATCACCTCGCGCAGTACGATGCCGAGCGCTGCCAGC
>JBEKNW010000125.1:0-13250 GCA_049522435.1 Xanthobacteraceae bacterium | reverse complement strand
TCAGGCGACGGCCACGCGCCGATCCCGTACAGAAGCAAGTCCCCGGCGAGTGGATGGAGCAAAAAGGGATTGACTTATAGAGGCCCGTTACAGAAGCCCGCATGAGCAAAGCGACATGCGGGATAAGCAGCCGGAAAGGCGGAGACCCCGGATGTCGCTCCGCTCATCCGGGCTACGCTGGCTGTACGGGGGTCGGCGCTCAGTTAGTCTTGTGCGGCAATTTGCCAGCCGCTAGCGTCCGAATCGTGAAATGCACAGCATGCCTGACAAAACGTCGTTGACTTGCACTTGTTGGCACTGCCTGCGGTGAGATCCATGATTGAAATCGGGGTTGAAGCGAAAAAGCTCTCATCAGCTGTAGCAATTGCTACAAGCGGAGCGAACAACGAAGCAAGCCTTCGTCACGAAATCGAGAAAGCACTTGAGGTCGCATGTAAGAACCTCGGAATAATTTGGACGCCTTTTACGCTGGATCAGACCCTCTGGGCAGATAATGGTGCAGGACCGCGATTCGTCGATGTGGCCCATGGAGCCGTGGTGATTGAGTATGAGCCGCCGCACTCGTTTGCCGGCATGGAAGGAGCGAATCTCAGTCACGCTAGAATCCAGGCTGAAGACTACACCAGGCTCATTCAGCAAGAGGAAGGCCGGCCACTAAGCGAGTATGTGCTTGTTGCGTGGGATGGCGCTCACATAAGTGTCGGTCACTTCCTCGACGAAACTGCAAAATGGGAGCCTTTAGTCCCATTTGACGAGAATCAGGCCCAACGCGTACTCCAGCATTTGCGTGATGACGGGCGGCCTCTCGTTCATCCCCGGCTCTTATCTTACTTGATAGGCCCTGAAACCGAAGTAGGCGCTGCGCTAATACCCTGCTTCTTTCACGCTTTGACTAAAGCGACAAAATCAAGTTCCCCCACAACTAAGACGAAGTTGCTCTTTCGGGAATGGAATCGACTCTTTGGCCAGGTCGTTGGAATTCAATCGCGTCAGCTACAAGAGATGTTGCGTAGACAGGGGGCCTCCCACGGGGAGGCGTATTATAAATACATACCGCAGTATTTGTTCGCATTGAATACTTACATCGCGCTCGTTGCAAAGATAGTGGCGGCTTTGTCTTTGTCAGGAAGCAGCCAAAATATTCTCGATGCATCAGTGCTTTTAAGGAATAGGCTTTTCTCTCTGGAACTCGGATCGGTTTTTTCAGATGCCGGAATCGTGAATATGCTAATCGGAGATTTTTTTTCGTGGTACATCGACAATGTCGAATGGAAATCATTTGAAGGCCCGATCAGTGAGCTTGTTACCAGATTGTCTGGAGTCAATTTCGATGTGACTAAAAAATCACCTGCGAGCACAAGAGACTTATTTAAAGGGGTGTACGAGACGTTTGTTCCAAGGGAACTACGACACGCTTTGGGTGAAGTATACACTCCCGATTGGCTTGCATCGCATGCGCTCGACTCGCTTGGCTGGAAACCGGAAGACGATCTACTCGATCCGACTTGTGGTACGGGAACGTTCCTTTTGGAAGCAATCCGGCGCCGTCTGATGGCTCGGAAAGCAAGCGGTACTGCGATCGATCCAAGAGAAATATTAACGGGACTCTTTGGAGTTGATCTCAACCCACTAGCTGTGTTGGCCGCCCGCGCCTCAATAGTCGTGTATCTGGCGCCGTTCTTGAAATCGTCGGCACCCATACAAATCCCTATCTTCCTTGCAGACGCGATCAACTCTGCCGATATCGTCGGTGGCACGTTCGTTCATACGCTTCAAACCGAACTTGGGCCAAAAACCTTCACGGTGCCGTCGAAAATCGTCAGAAGAAAAGACTTTTATCGTCTTTTTGAGAGGATTCGAGGGCTTATTGATGGGAACCAGCCTGCAAATGAAATTGGAGCTAGGATCGCGGCCGAGTTCGACCTAAGCGAGTTGAGTGGTGACGAGAGCTTTATTCTCAATGAGACTTTGCGCACTCTTGAAGACCTCCACAAAGAGGAGTGGGACGGTATTTGGTGTTCGATATTAGCTGATCGATTTTCCGCGGGTGCGCTGCCCCGTGTTTCATACATTGCTGGCAACCCACCTTGGGTGAAGTGGAGTCATTTGCCCCCTGAATATGCCTCGTTCATTAAAGAACGCTGCTTGAAACGAGGCGTTTTCAGTGACGATCGTTGGGTGGGCGGAATTGAATCAGATATTTCGACGGTCATAACGTTTGAAGCGATTGGAAAGTGGCTAGGCAAAGCAGGAAAGTTAGGGTTCTTCATTACAGGAACAGTGTTCGCCAACGAGTCAAGTCAGGGATTTCGGCGATTTAATATCGAAGATACTGGAGCCTCAGCTAACGTCATCGAAGTTCAAGATTTCCGGGCAGTTGCGCCTTTTGATGGCGTCACAAACCATCCAACTCTCTTGCTGCTTGAGCACGACGGGGGAACACAATTCCCTATCCCCTATACCATCTGGCAACCCGCCACGCGCGAGGGGCGACCGATACGATCCTATTCGGATGCCGCAACTTTTCGGAAACTAGCGGGTCGCATCGATCTGTTGGCAGCGCCAGTTCCAGGAACAGACGGTGGTCCCTGGTTGAAGGGCACGCTCGCGCAACACAAAAGATGGAAGAGCCTTTTCAATGCAGCACAATCACCAAATTATGTAGCGAGAAAGGGCGTAACAACAGATCGAAATGGAATTTTTTTCGTCAAAATACTGAAGGACGCCGGACAAAGCTCTTGCGTTGTCGAAAATGACCCGAATATCGGCCGAACTGATTCAATTCCAAGAGTACGGCGGACTATCGAGAAGGAGCATCTGTTCCCTTTGATTCGGGGGCGCGGGGTTGATGCATTTGTCGCTCG
Organism: Xanthobacteraceae bacterium; assembly: GCA_049522435.1. GTDB lineage: Bacteria > Pseudomonadota > Alphaproteobacteria > Rhizobiales > Xanthobacteraceae > BOG-931. The sequence continues at coordinate 10,386 of JBEKNW010000125.1, read as the reverse complement.
GCCAGACCAGAACTATTGTGTGCTGGTCCCCCAGCGCAGTATGCACGGTGATCCAAAATTACCGGCTACTGCGCCACTCACGTACAGATTCCTTTCGACTTTCAAGGAAATCCTAGGGCAACGTTCAAGCTATAAGCGATTTCAGAAGGGCCAGGTGTATTGGTCGCTTTGGAGCACAGGACCATATACATTTTCGCCATTTAAAGTTTTATGGAGAGAGATGGCAGGCGGCCGGTTCTCTGCAGCATACATTGGAAGTGCGAAACACGCCGTGCTGGGAAGGAAAATAGTAGTTCCAGACCACAAGCTATACTTCGTCGCAGCAGATAACGAGGAAGAGGCCGCGTTTCTAACCGGAATACTTAACGCGCCGACGATATCGGAATCCATATCCGCGTATGGCGCGCAATTGAGTCTCGGGGTGAGTGTAGTCGAATATTTGAAGGTCCCTAAGTATGACAAGCAGAACAAAGTCCACGCGGAAATTGCAGCTCTCGCGATGTCGATAACTCAGCGCGCAGATGGCCCAGACAAGAAGGAACTTCGGCGTTTGGACACTCTCGCGGCCCAGGCTTTCGAATAAGGCGCCCCTCCATCGCGCTTCCACCTTCGCGCTGCGCGCCACGGTGGACAAGTCGCGAGCTTCGGCATAGCCGACGCTTTGCGTCGGCGTTTTTACGTAAAGTACGGCGGCTGGGAGGCCGCCTATGCCCCCTTCCCCGCACTACGTGCGGGGGCGGGAAGCATCACCCGCGCGATTTCAGGAATTGCGCAAACGCCTTGAGCGTAATTTCCGAGACGTGGTGTTCTATTCCCTCGGCATCCGCCTCGGCCGACTCGGTCGGAACGCCCAGTGCGCAGAGCAGATCGACCACCAGCCGGTGGCGCACGCGCACGCGGTCGGCGAGCGCCTGGCCCTTCTCGGTCAGGAACACCCCCCGATAAGGAAGCGCGGTCGCCAATCCGGCGCGTTTCAACCGCGAGATGGTCTTGACGGCGGTGGCGTGGGACACGCCCAGACGCCGGGCGATATCCGTCGGCCGGGCTTCGCCGCCGCTGACCAGGAGGTCGGCGATCAACTCGACATAGTCTTGCAGCAATGCGGTCGACTGTGCCGAGCGGGTCTTGCCGAAGCGGCGCGCCTGGGTTCCTTCCGCGGGGAGCTTTCCCGTGGCGCGACCCTGCTTGCGTTTCGCCGTGTCCGACACCGCCAAGGTCATGGTTGCGAAGTCATCCCGATTGCCGCCTGCAAGCGGAGAACACACTTTTCCGATCATGTCAAAATATAGCATATGCTACATTATGTAACCATTGACGCCAAGGTGCGGCCGCCTTATCATGTAATAGATACTACACTTTCTAGTAGGTACTTCATGCTAGTGGGTGCTGCATGCTAGTAAGTGCTTCGTGCCGGTAAGTGCTTGTGCACGTGAACATGAGCAATTTGACCGGCGGACGCCGGCGATCGCTGTCCGAACGCACCGTCGCCAGGGCGCGCCGGGTGCTGGAGGGGCAGCGCGGCGGGTTGCGCGCTTACTTGGCTTTCGCCGGACCCGCGGTCATCGCCTCAATCGCCTATATGGACCCGGGGAACTTCGCGACCAACATTCAGGCGGGAGCGAAGTATGGCTATGGCCTGCTGTGGGTGGTGTTGCTCGCCAACCTGATCGCGATGCTGTTCCAGGCGCTCTCGGCCAAGCTCGGCATCGTGACCGGCCATAACCTCGCGGAATTGTGCCGCGATCATTTTCCGCAGCCGGTCGTCTGGGCGATGTGGGTCGTCAGCGAGATCGCCGCCATGGCGACCGATCTCGCCGAGTTCCTCGGCGGCGCCATCGGTCTTGCTCTCTTGATGCACATGCCGTTGTTGGCCGGGATGGTCGTTACCGCGATCGTGACCTACGGCCTCCTGATGGTTGAAGGCTTCGGCTTCCGGCCGCTTGAACTGATCATCGGCGCCCTGGTGAGCGTGATCGGCCTTTGCTACCTCATCGAAATGTTCATCGCCCCGGTCGATTGGGCGGCGGCGGCCTTCCACACCTTCACGCCGCAGATCGCCGACGCGGAGGCGCTGCTGCTTTCGGTCGGCATCATCGGCGCCACCGTCATGCCGCACGCGATTTATCTGCATTCCGGCCTGACCCAGGCCCGCATGCCGGTTCGCGACGACAGCGAGCGGCGCCAAGTGCTGCGCTTTTCCAACCAGGAAGTGGTCCTCGCGCTCACTGTCGCCGGCCTCGTCAACATGGCCATGGTGATGATGGCATCGAGCGCGTTCCACGCCGGTCATCCCGAAGTCGCGGAGATCGAGACCGCCTATCACACGCTGACGCCGCTGCTCGGTGCCGCAGCGGCCGGTGTGTTTTTGCTCTCGCTCGTCGCCTCGGGAGTGTCGGCTTCTACGGTCGGAACCATGGCCGGCCAGATGATCATGCAGGGCTTCGTCGGTTTCCATATCCCGATCTGGATCCGCAGGCTGGTCACGATGCTGCCGGCCTTCGCCGTCGTCGCCCTCGGCGCCAATACGACGAATGCCCTGGTCATCAGTCAGGTCGTGCTCAGCATCGCGCTGCCGCTGCCGATGATCGCGCTGCTCATCTTCACCGGCAGGACCGATATCATGGGCGCCTTCACCAACGGCCGGCTCACCCGCATCGCCGCCCTGATCGCCACGGCCATGGTGCTCGTGCTCAACACCGTCCTCATCGCGCAGACATTCGGCGTGGAAATTCCCGGTCTGTCCGGCGGGCGTTGATGGACCGGATCGGCGCTACGCCCTTCCAGCACCATCACGGCCGCAGATGGATCACTACGCCAGGAAGGATTTTATGGCGGCGTAAACGTCGTCGGGAAATTCTTCGTGCACCGAAAGCTTGCCGCGCGGTAATCGCTCGGTGCGTATGCCGGGCAGCGCCGCCAGCGCCTCCATCTCGGCGCGCGATCGCGGCGGCGTCTCGGCGCCGTAGACGAGCAAAAGCGGCAAAGCGGCGCGGGCGGCAAGCGCCAGGAAATCGTCCCTCGTCGCCACGCGATCCAGCCCACCCGTCACGAAGGCCGCCGACGCAAAGCGCGCGCCCGGCGCTGCAACGACCTCGCGCTTTTCCGCAAATCGCGCCGTGGTGAGGAAACCCGGATCGCTATAGACGTGGCCGGCGACCATCTTGCGCACGACGAAATCATTGACGTTGAGCCGATAAAGCAGCGGACCGATCAGAGGCGCCTCGACGGCGCGCCTGATCTTGGCGAAGAGAGGACGATCGCCGCCGGCCATGGTCGGCAGCGGCCCGCGCCAGGTCGGAGCAACGAGAGCGATGCGGTCCATCGCGCCGGGATGATGAGCGGCGTGATGCAGGAGATAAGTGGCGGCATGCCCCGCGGCCACGATGCGCGGCGCGGGCTGGGCAATGACCGATTGAAAGAGATGGCTCAAGAACGCCGACAAGACATCGGGCGTCCAGTGCACGGGCGGACGCGGATGCGTGCCGAACCCCGGCCAATCGACGGCGACGACGCGAAAATCAGGCGCCAGCCGCTCCATCAGCGGGCGCATCTCGCCTCGGCTCGAAATCGAGCTCAAGGCCGGAAACAGCACAACAAGCGTCCCTTCCCCGGCCTCGTCGAGCCCGAGCACGATCTCCCGCCCCTGCCAGACCCAAGAGAAATCGCGAGCTGTGATCACCACTTATCCTACTCCGGGACCGCGGTTGTGCACCATCTCAGCGCAACGCCGTGTAGACTTTGGAACGAGAGACGAACGTAGGGGAATTCGCTTATGATCTGGAGGACGAAGGGCCGCCCTTTTTTGAAGCGGTCCATCACCAGGAGGAACACCATGAGCAGGAACTTGTTTGCGGTCGCATTCGCGGCACTGGCGCTGTTATGGAGTGCCGGATTGGCTAGCGCCCAAAACGGCACGGCAGCGGAAGCGAAAGCCATGCTCGACGGCGCCGTTGTCGCGCTCAAAGCCAACGAGGCCACGGCGCTCAGCGCGTTCAACGACAAGAGCAACAAGCAGTTCCACGACCGCGACCTTTACGTCTTCTGCGGCAACATCTCCGACGGCAAATTCACGGCGCATCCCAATCCGTCCCTGATGGGCACGGACATCCGCGCCTTGAAGGTCAAGGACGACCCGTTAGGACAAAGACTCTACGACGCGATGAAGGGCTCGCCGGAAGGAAGCGTCGCCACGGTTGACTATAATTTCCCGAAGCCGGGAACGACCGAGGCCGTTCCCAAACAATCCTTCGTGACGGTAGTCGGCAACCAAGGTTGCGGCGTCGGCTATTACAAATAGCCGAGCCGACTGCCATTAGAGACGAGATCGGAACGGAGACGAGACCGCCGCTGCGGTCTCGTCGTCAGCCAACGGTCTTCAGATTCTCGGCGGCCGATTTGCCGGTCTTGCGGTCCACCACGACCTCGAACGCGACCTTCTGGCCTTCTCTCAGCTCGCGCAGCCCGGCGCGTTCAACGGCGCTGATATGGACGAAGACATCCTTGCCGCCACCGTCGGGCTGGATGAATCCATAACCCTTTTGCGCGTTGAACCACTTCACTGTTCCGTTGCTCACGGGACACTCCTGCTTAGGAAACAAGATATGAGCCGCGCGAGATGCACGGCTCGGTTCGCTCGAGGTTTTGGTGAAAGATCGTCCGTCAGGCGCGTTTATCGTCGCTGCAAGGCCAAGTCATTCGGCCGAAAACTCGATCCCGTCTATTTAGCCAGAACTCGCATAGTTCGCAAGAGCGAGAAAAGCGGTTCCCATCGACCGTGTGCGGTTGCGCTTAATTGCGGGTTTCGGCGCCACGCCGGATTCGCGGTCAATACGGATGATCTCGCCGATCAGCCCGGCATCGTACTGGGTGCGCCGATCAAGATCATCATTGAGCACGGGCCGTCTCGGAAGTCGCCACGGTACTGGCGATCATGATGCAAGGTTGAGCATCAGGCGCAAAGTGCCGTACGCTCATCCGCGCGTGAGCGGCGCCAAGCGTGCACCCCGCTCGGTCAAATGCCTGAGGAGCTATCCATGCGGATCATCGATCTTTCGGTTGCGCTCAAGACTGGAATTGCTTCGGACCCTCCGAGCATGATGCCGAGCATCGAGTATCGGGACCATAAGGAAGGCGCCAAGGAGTTCATGGCCATGTTCCCGGGGCTCAAGGCCGAGCAGCTTCCGGCCGGCGAAGGACCGGCGATCGAGCGTGTCACGATCACGACGCACAACGGCACCCATCTCGATGCGCCGTGGCATTTCAGCAGCACAATGGACGGCGGCAAACCGTCACTGAAGGTCGACCAAGTTCCCTTGGAATGGTTCTTCTCTTCCGGCGTGAAACTCGACTTCCGCAGCAAGCCGGACGGCTATGTCTGCAAGGCCGATGACGTCAAACGCGAGCTCGACCGCATCGGTTACACGCTCAAGCCGCTCGACATCGTGCTGGTGAACACCGCGGCGGCGGCCGCTTACGGCGAGCCCAACTTCCTCGACAAGGGTTGCGGTATGGGCCGCGAAGCCACGCTCTATTTGCTCAAGCAGGGCGTCCGCGTCACCGGCATCGACGGCTGGAGCTGGGACGCGCCGTTCTCGTTCACGCGCAAGCGGTTTACCGAGACCGGCGACGCCAGCCTCATTTGGGAAGGCCACAAGGCGGGTCGCGAGATCGGCTATTGCCACATGGAGAAGCTCACCAATCTCGACAAGCTGCCGCCATTCGGTTTCAAAGTGTGCTGCTTCCCGGTCAAGGTCGAAGCCGCCTCGGCGGGCTGGACCCGCTGCGTGGCGCTGCTCGACAACTAGCGAGTGACCACGATGCCTGGCAAATCCCTGCGCCAGAGCAAGTCGGCCGGCACTGAGCCCACGCAGAAAAAAACGCCGGGGGGCCGGTCGAATCCCGGCCACGCATGCCGGCAGGGCGGCCCCGACACGACGACGACCCTCCATGCGCTCGTCGTTGGCTCGGATGCCGGCAATTGACCTAGCTCAAGGCGGAGTTCGCTTTTCATTCTCATTATAAGCGCCAATGTTGGCGACTGGCCGATCCTGGCGGCTTGCAAAATTGCCATGTAAAGCGAGGACCAACCTCTATGTTCCAAGTGCGCATCCACGGCCGCGGTGGGCAGGGTGTCGTCACGGGCGCAGAACTTCTATCGGTTGCCGCCTACCTTGAGGGCAAGCATGCCCAGGCCTTTCCAAGCTTCGGCTCGGAGCGCATGGGCGCGCCGGTGATTTCATTCTGCCGGATCGACGACAAGGAAATCCGGCTGCGCGAGCCGATCCTCGAGCCCGATGCCCTGATCGTACAAGACCCGACGCTGTTTAAGGCAATGGACGTCTGCCAGGGCCTGAAGCCGAACGGCTATCTGCTCGTCAACAGCAATCGCAGCCTGACTGATCTTCATCTCGACGCCATCGCCAGGCAACTGCCCGCGGGCCACGTCCTGACCGTGCCGGCATCCGAGCTCGCGCTTAAGCATGTCGGCCGCCCGCTTCCCAATGCCGCTCTGCTCGGCGCATTTGCCCGTCTCACTGGCATCATCCATTTGCAATCGGTCGCCGCCGCGATCCGTGACGCATTTCCCGAAAAGATCGCAATGGCGAATATCGCCGCCGCGACCGCCGCGCATGACGCGCTCGCCAGCGCCGACGCGGCTGCCTGAAGGATCATCGCCATGCTCAAGCAAATCGAAGGCTCACGGGCGATGGCCGAGGCCATTGGTCTTTGCCGGCCCGAGGTGATTTGTGCCTACCCGATCACACCGCAGACCCACATCGTCGAGGGCCTCGGCGAAATGGTGCGGACCGGCGAAATCACCAAATGCGAGTTCATCAACGTCGAATCCGAATTTGCCGCGCTGTCGGTCGCGATCGGTGCGTCCGCTGCCGGTGCGCGTGCCTATACCGCCACCGCCAGCCAGGGCCTGCTGTACATGGCGGAGGCGGTCTACAACGCCTCCGGCCTCGGCTTGCCGATCGTGATGACCTTGGGTAACCGGGCGATCGGCGCGCCGATCAACATCTGGAACGACCATTCCGACGCCATGGCCGTGTGCGATTCGGGATGGATGCAGCTGTTCGCCGAGACCAACCAGGAGGCCGCCGACCTGCATATCCAGGCCTTCCGCCTGGCCGAGGAATTGTCGATGCCGGTGATGGTCTGCGTCGACGGCTTCATCCTCACGCACGCGGTCGAACGGGTGGACATTCCCGAGCAAGTCGATGTCGACGCCTATCTTCCGCCCTACGAACCGGTGCAGGTGCTCGATCCGCAGGACCCGATCTCGATCGGGGCGATGGTCGGACCGGACGCCTTCACCGAGGTTCGCTATCTGCAACATTATAAGCAGACCCTCGCGCTGCGGCTCATTCCCGAATTCGCCGCCGAGTTCAAAAGTAGTTTCGGACGCGACAGTGGCGGGCTGCTCCGTTCCTATCGCTGCGAGGACGCTGAATTGATCGTCGTCGCCATGGGATCGGTGAACGGCACCATCAAAGACACCATCGACGAGATGCGCGCCGACGGCCTGAGCGTCGGCCTCGTCACGCTGGTGTCGTTCCGCCCATTCCCGACCGCGGCGCTGCGCGAACAGCTGGTTCGCGCGCGCAACGTCGTCGTGATCGAGAAGAGTCTGGCGGTCGGCATGGGCGGTCCGCTCGCCAATAATGTCGATCTTGCCTTGCGCAACGTGGCGGGGGCGCCGCAAGTGCATTCGGTGATCGCCGGGCTCGGCGGGCGGCCGATCACCCGCGCGGCGCTGCATCGCGTGCTGCGCCTCGCTTTAGTGCAGCCATGGGAAGGCTCGCATTTCCTCGATCTCAATGAGAAAATCGTGGCCAAAGAACTGCATTACGTTCGCAAGGTGCGGCGCTCGGGTCCGACCGCCGAAAACCTGTTGCGTCGCCTCGGCCAAGCCGGCGAAAAAGCCGCCGTATAGGGGGAAAGCCGGTGAACGATCGCACAACAACGCTGGATGCGACGCAGAAGCTGCACTTCTATCAGAAGGGCACCTTCACGGTCGGCAATCGCCTCGTCTCCGACCAACAGCGCGCGGTGCAGGCCTCGATCGACCGCTCCAATGCGCTCACCTGCGGCCACCGCGCGTGCCAAGGCTGCGGCGAGGCACTGGGTGCGCGCTATGCCATGGACGCCGCGATGCGGGCCACCCGCGGCAACGTGATCGCCGTCAACGCCACCGGCTGCCTGGAAGTGTTCACCACGCCCTATCCGGAAACCTCGTGGCAGACGCCGTGGTTGCATTCGTTGTTCGGCAATGCGGCCGCGGTCGCGACCGGAGTTGCCGCCGCGATGCGCGTGAAAGGACGATCCGAAGTGCGCGCCATCGCTCAAGGCGGTGATGGCGGCACCACCGATATCGGCTTCGGCTGCCTGTCGGGCATGTTCGAGCGTAACGATGACGTGCTCTATATCTGCTACGACAACGAAGCCTACATGAATACCGGCGTGCAGCGCTCGTCGGCGACGCCGCCGGCGGCACGCACCGCGACGACGCCGGCCTTGGGTCCGGAGCCGGGAAACGTTTTCGGTACCGGAAAGAGCGTGCCAAAGATCGCCGTCGCCCACGGCATCCCCTATGTTGCCACCGCCACGGTCGCCGACCTGCATGACCTCGAGCGCAAGGTGATGAAGGCGATGGGCATTCATGGCGCGCGCTATCTGCATATTCATGTGCCTTGCCCGCTCGGCTGGGGCTCGGCCTCCCATGATACGATCCGGCTGGCGCGGCTCGCGGTCGAGTGCGGGCTGTTCCCGTTGTTCGAGGCCGAGCACGGCGTTGTCACCGGCAGCCGGAAGATCCGTCGGCAGGTGCCCGTCGCCGAATACCTGCAACCGCAGCGGCGCTTCGCCCACCTCTTCATCTCGGACGAGGGGAAAAGGCGCATCGGTCGGTTGCAGGCATTGGCCGACCGCAACATCGCCGAATACCATCTGCTCGATGCGGAGGGAGACGCCTGATGGGACATCCCTTCGCCATCAGTCTCGATGTCGGCTCCAGCCTTGCCAACCTGACCGGGTCGTGGCGCACCTCGCGGCCGGTCTATGTCGATCGTTTACCGCCCTGCAACGACGCCTGTCCGGCCGGCGAAAACATTCAGAGTTGGCTCTACCACGCCGAATCCGGCGATTACGAAACCGCATGGCGCACCTTGACGACCGACAATCCGCTGCCGGCGGTGATGGGCAGGGTGTGCTACCACCCCTGCGAAAACGCCTGCAATCGGGCGCAGCTCGACGAAGCCGTCGGCATCAATTCGGTCGAGCGTTTCCTCGGCGACGTGGCGATCCGCAACGGCTGGCGATTTGCGCCGCCGCAAGCCGACTCTGGCAAGCGCGTGCTGGTCGTCGGCGCGGGTCCTTCGGGCTTGTCCGCCGCTTATCACTTGCGACGGATGGGTCATGCCGTCGAGCTCCACGAGGCCGGCCCGCTTGCCGGCGGCATGATGCGTTTCGGGATTCCCAAATATCGTCTGCCGCGCGACGTGCTCGATGCCGAGATCAAGCGCATTATCGACCTCGGCGTCGTGGTGAAACTCAACAGCAAGGTCGACCGCATCGTCGACAGCATGCAGACCGGCCGCTTCGATGCGGCGTTCCTCGCCGTCGGCGCCCATATTGGCAAGCGCTGCTATATTCCCGCCGGTTCGGCGGCGAAGATTCTCGACGCTGTCGCGCTGCTGCGCTCGATGGAAGGTCAAGACCAGCCGCTGCTCGGCCGGCGCGTCGTCGTTTACGGCGGCGGCAACACCGCCATCGATGCCGCCCGCACCGCCAAACGGCTTGGCGCGACCGAGGCGATCATCGTCTATCGCCGGACCCGCGGTCGCATGCCGGCGCACGACTTCGAGGTCGAGGAGGCGCTGCAGGAAGGCATCATGATGAAATGGCTCTCGACCATCAAGCGCATGGACGAGGGCGTGCTCACCGTCGAAAAGATGCAACTCGACGACAAGGGCTTCCCGCAGCCGACCGGCGAATTCGAGACGCTGGAGACCGACTCACTGGTGCTGGCGCTCGGCCAAGATGTCGATTTATCGCTGCTCGACGGCGTGCCCGGACTGCAAATCAAGGACGGAGTGGTGCAGGTCGCCGCCAATATGATGACCGGCTATGCCGGCATCTTCGCCGGCGGCGACATGGTTCCCTCCGAACGCACGGTCACGGTGGCGGTCGGTCATGGCAAGAAGGCCGCCCGCCACATCGACGCGTGGCTGCGCGGCACCGCCTATGCGCCGCCGGAACGGCACGAACTGGCGAGCATCGACAAGCTCAATACCTGGTATTACGCCGACGCGCCGAAGACGGTGCGGCCGATGCTGGAAGTCGCTCGCCGGCAAAGCACGTTCGAGGAGGTGCAGGGCGGCC
>JBEKNW010000124.1:0-13403 GCA_049522435.1 Xanthobacteraceae bacterium | reverse complement strand
CCAGTCCCACAAGCCGCTCCCGATCTTCGGGAGGAACCTGGATGCGTTCGATCTTGCCCATCCAGCCAGACTCGCATCTCTACGTCGATTTGGGAATCCTCCGATGCAAGCGGAACACTAGTGCACCTCGATGCGCTCGAGCAGTCTGTTGAGGGCACGCTCGACTTCGATCGGCTTGGCGCGCCCGGCGAGATTGTTTTGTGCGGCGTCCGAGAGCGCCGCGGACGCGCAGGTGATGCCGGCAAACCCGTAGATGCCGCCGGCGCCGGCAAGCGAATGCGCAATCTCGTTGATGCGGATCAGCGCGGTTTCCGCATGAGCCTGCGTCAAGCGCAGGCGGCAGGCCGAAAGCACGCCGGCGTCGGCCTTGAGACGTTGCAGGAAACCCTCGCGCGCCGGCGAGAGAATGCCTTCAACGGCAACGAAGCGCCGCAGCTCCGCGGCGAGCAGCATCGGATCGAACGGTTTGGCGATCACACCGGCGGCACCAAGCGCCTTGAAGCGCCGGCATTCGCGCGCCTGCACGTGCGCCGTGAAGAATACCACCGGGATCGGCGCCGTACGCTTGTCTGCGCGCAATCGCGCCAGCACCGTCGCACCATCCATGTCGGGCATCTTGACGTCGAGCAGGATGAGATCGGGTCGCCACGCGACGGCCGCGGTCAGCGCCTCCACGCCTGAGGCGCAGTCGCGCACCCGAAAGAACGGATCGGACGCGAGCGACGCCTCGACGGTCTGCCGAACATCGGTCTCGTCATCGACGAGCAGAACGTGAAGATTGATCATCATGTTTATGCCTGCCAACCCGACACGCCGGCGGCGCTTGCCGCGTGCGCAATAGGAACAGCGGCAGGATCACCGTTCTGTTAATAGCGTGACGAATACCGCCTACGTGAAACTACGGCGGTAAAAACACGTGTTCGACATCCCGCCGCGGATTGACCCCGCGCGGCACGAATGAACGCATCATTCGAAGGAAGAACCGGCGACCGCGGGTCAAGCCGCCGACTTCGCCGCCGATTTGGCCGCGGAAGACGACTTGGCTGCGGAAGACTTGGCCGCGGAAGACTTGGCTGCGGAAGACTTGGCCGCGGAAGAGTTGGCGCCGACGGCGGCGACAAGGTCGGCGGCACCGCGCTTGGCGCGATCGAGGATAAGCTCGATCGAGGCGATCTCGACCCGATTGCGGCCGTTATCCTTGGCGCGATAGAGCGCGTGGTCGGCCTGAGCCAGCAACGCCGAGAGGTCGAGCACAGCGTCGTGACAGATGACGATGCCGATGCTCACCGTGGCGACGACCGGCCGGCCCTCGACTTCGCGTGTGGCATCGGCGAAGCACGCGCGAATCTGCTCGGCGACGGCCATGGCCCGCTCGCGCGTCGTGTCGCGCAGCAATGCCGCGAATTCCTCGCCGCCGAGCCGGCCGAACAGGTCGATGTGACGCATGCAGCCGCTGCCCGCGTCGGCAAAAATCTCCAGCACGCGATCGCCGATCGCGTGACCGAAGCGATCATTGATCGATTTGAAATTGTCGAGGTCGAGCAGCATCACCGCGGTCGGACGCGGATCGGTCGCCTGCCGCTTGAGCTGGGCTTCGCCATCCTGCAGGAAGGCGCGGCGGTTGGCGATGCCGGTCAGCGGATCGATGAGCGCGGCGGTCTTGTGGCGGTACTCGGTGCGCTCTTTCGCCATCGCCAGCAGGATGAAGGCGATCGCGATCGTGAACAGCAGCGCTTCGAAGCTGAGCACGGTGAGCCAGACGCTCTCGAACACCTGGTTGCTGGTCGGCAACCACGGCAGCATGGCGCCGAACGGCGTGCGCAACAGATACAGCGAGCCGTGCGCGAACAACATGAAGATCGCCGGCCAGCGCGAGACCAAGGGTTCGCTGCGCCCGCGCCAGAACTCGTATGCCGTTGCCCAGGTGTAGGCGGTGATGATGCCGGAACTCAGGAGCACGCGCATACTAAAGGAATCGGCAAAGCCCGGCATGCGGCACGCAAAGAGCCAAACGGCGGCGCCGCCGAACAGGAGCATCGGCAGTGCCCGGCGATGGTCGAATACCCGCGCGCCGGTCCAGGTCACGGCAAAGGCCGTGAACAGGATGGCATTGGCGAGATCGATCGAGATCAGATCGGACACCCCGCCGTACAAGCCGAACAGCATCACCGAGGCGGCGCGCAACAGGTGCGCGAAGCCCCACCACGCCACGGCAGTAATCGCGGTATTCTGCACCCAGGCGAACAGCAACAGCAATCCGAGGATCGCTTCCACGTAGATGGTCACGAGGAACAGTGTGTTGACGTCAAGATTCATCGCGCTCAACCAGATTTGATACGGGCAAGCGATCGCTGGAAAACCCCGGCTGTGTCCGCATACCGCCATGGATGGAAATAATCGGTGAATACACGTACGTCGGCGCGGATCACGCGCGGCTATGGTTTCGGCAATCTTTCGCGTCTTCGCGGCAATTGATCTACTCTTGCTTTCCAAGGGTTCAGTCATTTAGGGTCGGCGCCCTTTGGGATTTTGTTCCGATGCAGTTCAGCAAGGGAATCATCGAGGCGATCGGCAACACTCCATTGATCAAGCTCGAACGCGTATCCGCGGCGACGGGCTGCACCATTCTGGGCAAGGCCGAATTCATGAATCCCGGCCAGTCGGTCAAGGATCGCACCGCTTTGTTCATCATCGAGGACGCGGTGAAAAAGGCCGAGCTCAAGCCCGGCGGCGTCATCGTCGAGGGCACCGCAGGCAACACCGGCATCGGGCTGGCTCTCGTCGGCAATGCCATGGGGTTCCGCTCCGTGATCGTCATCCCGGAGACCCAGAGCCAGGAGAAGAAGGACACGCTGCGGCTGTGCGGCGCGGAGCTGGTCGAGGTGCCGGCCGTGCCCTATTCCAACCCCAACAATTACGTGAAGCTCTCGGGCCGGCTCGCCGGGCAATTGGCGAAAACCGAAAAGAACGGAGCGATCTGGGCGAACCAGTTCGACAATGTCGCCAATCGCCAGGGCCACGTCGAGACGACCGGGCCGGAAATCTGGCGGCAGACCGACGGCAAGGTCGACGGTTTTGTCTGCTCCGTCGGCACCGGTGGCACGCTCGCCGGCATCGGCATGGCGCTCAAGTCGCACAATAGCGCCGTGCGCATCGCGCTCGCCGATCCAATGGGCGCTGCGCTCTACAGCTATTACACGCATGGCACCCTGAAATCCGAAGGTTCCTCGATCACCGAAGGCATCGGGCAGGGCCGCATCACCAAAAATCTCGAAGGTGCGCCGATCGATGTCGCTTACCAGATTCCGGACGAGGAGGCGGTGCCGATCATCTTCGACCTGCTTGAACACGAGGGCCTCTGCCTCGGCGGCTCCTCCGGCATCAATGTCGCCGGCGCCGCCCGCTTGGCCAAGGAGCTTGGCCCCGGCCACATCATCGTCACCATACTCGCCGATTACGGTACGCGTTACCAATCCAAGCTGTTCAACCCGCAGTTCCTGCGCGAAAAGAAGCTTCCGGTTCCGCCCTGGCTCGAGCGCCGCTCGAACATCAAGGTTCCCTACGCGTGAACATTGCGGCCGCGCCTGCGTTGTTACGGGATGATCGCCATGCTGAGAACCGACACCACCCCTGCCCCATCGCTGCCGAGCCGCTGGCTCGTGTCGACCGATTGGCTTGCCGACCATTTACGCGATCGCAACGTCATCCCCGTCGACGGCTCCTATTTTTTGCCGACGCTGCAACGCGACGCCCGCGCCGAGTATCGCAGCGGCCATATCCCCGGCGCCGTGTTCTTCGACATCGAAGCGATCAGCGATCATTCGACGGACCTGCCGCACATGCTGCCGGGCACCACGCATTTCGGCAAAGCGGTCGGCGCGCTAGGCATCGGCGATGGCGACACCGTTGTCGTTTACGACAGCATCGGTCTCTTTTCGGCGGCGCGGGTGTGGTGGACGTTCCGACTTTTTGGCGTGAAGAAAGTCTACATCCTCGACGGCGGATTGCCGAGATGGAAAGCGGAAGGCCGGCCGCTGGAGAAGGGCGACGCCGAGCGGACGCCGCAAAAGTTCAATGCGGAGATGAATGTCGGGGCCGTTGCGATGCTCGCCGACGTGCGCATGGCGCTGAACGACGACAGCGCGCAAATCGTCGACGCCCGCTCGCCCGAACGCTTCGCCGGCACGGCGCCGGAACCGCGTCCCGGACTGCATTCGGGCCACATGCCCGGCGCGTTCAATGTGCCCTATAACGGATTGATCGAGAACGGCCGCCTCGCCTCGCGCGAGCGCATCGAAGCGGCGTTCGCGGCTGCCGGCGTCGATCTCGACCAGCCGATCATCACCGCTTGCGGCTCCGGCCTCACCGCCGCGATCCTCAACCTTGCGCTCGAATCGATCGGCAAAGAACCGAAGGGCCTCTACGACGGTTCATGGGCGGAATGGGGCTCGCGTCCCGATCTTCCCGTCGAACGCGGCTCGTAGCATGAGCCCGGCGAGAGCGCACCCCGTCGCCCTGGTGACCGGAGGGGCGAAGGGCATCGGCCGCGCTATCGCGCGCCATCTCATCGCTACCGGCTGGTGTGTCGGCATCGTCGATCTGCCCAAAGCCGGGATGCGCCGCGCTTTTCCGCAGGGCATCCGCAACGTCATGCTCATTGAAGGCGATGTCGGCGTGGAGGAAACGGCGCCGCGCGCGGTCGCCACGTTGGTCGATCGATTCGGACGGCTCGACGCGCTCGTCTCCAATGCCGGCATCATGATCCGCAAGCCCCTCCGCCGGCTGACGCTCACCGATTGGCATCAAGTCATCGACACCAATCTGACCGCAACGTTCCTGTTTGCGCGGGCGGCTGAGAAGCCGCTGCGCAAGGCGCGCGGCGCCATCGTCACCATCGCTTCCACCCGCGCGCTGATGTCGGAGCCGGACACCGAATCCTACGCCGCCTCAAAAGGCGGAATTGTTGCGCTCACACACGCGCTGGCGGTCAGCCTCGGTCCGGATATCCGCGTCAATTGCGTCAGTCCCGGTTGGATCGAGACCAAGAACTCTGGCGCCTTGCGCCGCAAGGATCTTGCGCAGCATCCCGCCGGCCGCGTCGGCAAGCCGCAAGACATCGCCGAGATCGTCTCATGGCTGCTCGACGGCGAGCGTTCCGGCTTCGTCACCGGCGCTAACTTCGTCATCGACGGCGGCATGACCCGCAAGATGATCTACGAGGAATGAAATTGACGATTTAATCTGTCACAAAAACGTTGAAATATCTTCTAAATCGCAACGCCACGCGGAGCCGTGTACGCGCCATGGCGAACATTGCCGGTATTTACTGTCTCGGCCGGTTCGAAGCATAAAATGTATGCCTCTTCGTCGGCACAAGTCCGATGCTCGATGCCGCGCTGCACCACTACACACTCTCCCGGCTCCAGAGTCACGACATGATCCCTGAATTCAACTCGGAATTTGCCCTTCCACACCAGAAAGAATTCGTCTTCGTTCTCATGATAGTGCCAAGGAAATTCACCCTTGACCTTCACGATCTTGACCTCCTGCCCGTTTAAGGCGGCAATCGTCTTAGGCCGCCAACGATCGTCAAACAGGGAGAATTTTTCGTCCAGGCTAATCTTGTTCATCTCGTGGAGCCTCACACGTTGTTGTTCACGTCTAGAGCGTTTTCAGGAAAAGTGGATACCGGTTTTCCGTAGAAAATGCGACCAAACAAAGAATCTAGAGCATGATCAGTTTCCACCGGAACTGAACATGCTCTAGCATACAACGCCGCACCAGCGAACGATCGAACCGCGCAAATGTCGGGCTTGCTGGAGAGCAACTTGCCCAGTCATGCCCAGTGCCACAGGCTCGCCAATCGCCGGAACGTGCAATCGTAAGGCCGCCGGCATCGGCCTGCGCTGCGCCGGAGGTGGCGAGGCCGCACCGACCCATTGGGAGCCGAGCATGCTTGTGCTCAGACCGAATTGCGAATGCTGCGATCTTGATCTGCCGCCGGATTCCCGCGACGCCATGATCTGTTCGTTCGAATGCACGTTTTGCCGCGTCTGTGCGCAGTCGGTGCTCAAGGGACGTTGCACCAATTGCGGCGGCGAATTTGTCCGGCGACCGATAAGGCCTCCGGCGGAGCTGGAGAAAAATCCGCCCTCACGTGAGCTATACTTCAGGCCGGAGGGCTGCGCGGCAGAGTTGGCCGCGCACTAATCGATCGCTCGCTCGCTGCGTTGCCGTTGCGGCCTATCATGCGCACTGAAGCAATGCCGGCGCATGGCAGCGAAAAATGCGAAAGCCGCAGAAGCACGCCCTGCGGCTTTCGCTTTTGGCGCCCGCTGCAGGGAAGGAAAATCAGCGAGCGCCGGCAATTGGCGTAAGTCAGAGCTGCAAGCCCCGATCTTCACTGCCCGTCATGTGGGGCATCGGGCCACCCGTCGCGACCGTCCTGCCCGAACCGATGACCCTCGTGTCCGAACCAATGACCGTCACCACCGCCCTCGCGTCCGTAACCATGACCTTCGTGCCAGCCGCCATCACCCTCATTGCGCGCGTGCATGTGGTGATGCGGCCGCAAAATATGCGCCAGCATCGTGAAACGGTTCTTCTGGGCGTCGTTGAGGCTTTGATAGAGCGGAGCACCGGTGTCAGCAATATGCTTCAGCGCGGCGCCGATCTTGGACATGCTATCAGCCCGATGCGCCAGTTGCTCGAACGGCGTGGTCGGGGTCGGGGTTGGGGGCTGCTGCTCAGCCGCTTCGCGGGCCTGCTGGCGCTGGGCGCGCAGCTGGGCCATGTCGCGCAGGGCCTGCTCGAACGCCGGCCAATTTTTCGCCTGATCGGGCGTCAGCTCGAGGCCGGCCTTGAGCGCGGCGATGCGCGCGTCGGTAAATGCTGCCATGTCCTCAGCGCTGGGCCGGTGACGCTGCTCGAAGCGGGGACCGCCGTCGCCGTCACCACCCGGTCCGTCGAAATGCTGTTGCGCATACACGATCGAAGAGCCGCCGATGGCAAGAGCTGCCGCTGCGACGACCACGGGCTTGAACATGTTTTCCTCCAAAGCGAATGAAATGTGCCGGAAGTTAAAGAGCCGCCGCAGCCGGGAGGCAAGTTAAACTTTTGTCAGGTTGGCTCTTGCGCAGGTTACGGCTCCGTAATCTTGGTGCCAACGCGCGGGCGTTCAGCGAAGTATTTGCTGGAGAAAAAATCGCGTGCGCTCGTGTTGCGGGTGATCGAAGAAGTTTTTCGGCGCGTTGGCTTCGACGATCTGCCCGTCGTCCATGAAGATCACCCGGTCGGCGACCTGCCGCGCGAAGCCCATCTCATGGGAGACCACGAGCATGGTGATGCCGTCGGTGGCCAGCTCGACCATGGTGTCGAGCACCTCCTTGACCATTTCCGGATCGAGCGCCGAAGTCGGCTCGTCGAACAGCATGATGTTCGGGTTCATGCACAGCGCGCGGGCGATGGCCACACGCTGCTGTTGGCCGCCGGAGAGCCGGGCGGGATATTTGTTCGCCTGATCCGGTATTTTCACGCGGGCGAGATAGGTCATGGCGAGCGCCTCGGCCTCGCGCTTGGGCATGTGCCGCGCCCAGATCGGCGCCAGTGTGCAGTTTTCCAGCACCGTGAGGTGCGGGAACAGATTGAACTGCTGAAACACCATGCCGACGTCGCGGCGCACCGCAAGGATGCGCTTGGGGTCCTCGGTCAGCTCTATGCCGTCGACGATAATGCGGCCGCGCTGCCAGTCCTCCAGCCGATTGATGCAGCGTAGCAGCGTCGACTTGCCGCCGCCCGACGGGCCGCAGATGACGATGCGTTCCCCGCGCGCAACTTTTAGGTTGATGTCGCGCAGGACGTGGAAGTCGCCGTACCATTTGTGCAAACCCGCGACTTCGACCGCTACCTCGACCGGCGGGGCCGCTGCGCCGGGATCGTCCGAACGCTGTTCCATCGCAACCCCTTTTACCGCCGCCCGGAGCGGGCCAACCGCGCTTCCACGCCGCGCGCGTAGCGCGACATGCCATAGCAGCAGACGAAGTAGAAGAGCGCGGCGAAGACGTAGCCGGTGCCGGTGGTGGTCGGAGCGGCCCATTTCGGATCGGCGCGCGCCGCCTCGATCGTGCGCAGGAAATCGAAAATTCCGACGACGAAAACCAGCGTGGTGTCCTTGAACAGCCCGATGAAGGTGTTGACGATGTTCGGCAAAGTCACGCGCAGGGCCTGCGGCAGGATGACGAGCCCGATCATGCGCCAATAGCTGAGCCCGAGCGCCCGCGCCGCCTCGTATTGCCCGCGCGGCACCGCGATGAGCCCGCCGCGCACCACCTCCGCCATGTAAGCCGATGCGAATAGCGCGACGCCGATCAGCGCGCGCAGGAGCTTGTCCGGCGCCAAACGCTCGGGCACGAACAGCGGCAGCATCACGCTCGCCATGAACAAGACGGTGATCAACGGCACGCCGCGGACAAATTCGATGAAGATCACCGCCAACAACCTGACCACAGGCATGTCGGAACGGCGCCCCAATGCGAGCAGAATGCCGAGCGGCAGCGAGAAGACGATGCCGATCGTGGCCACGACGACGGTCACCAGGATGCCGCCCCACAGCGCCGTCGGCACGACGATGAGCCCGATGAACGGCGCGCCGTGCAGCAACACGAATGACAGGATCGGCAGCACGATAAAGAAATAGCAGGCGCCGATGTCGCGGCGCGGCGCCGACAGCCACAACAGCCACACGATGCCGAACGCCAAGGCCAGGAAGAAGAGATCAACCCGCCATCGTTCGCCGATCGGATAGAAGCCATAGACGAAATAGGAATACCACACGCGCACGAACGCCCAGCAGGCGCCCGGATGGGGTTGTGCGGGCGAAGCGAGGCAGGCATCGCGGTCGGTTCCCGACCAGACCGCGTCGATCAGGACAAAGCGGAGCAGCGGGGTCACCGCCCAGATGATCAAGAGGACGCAGATGAGCGTGAGCGCGATGTTGGCCGGACTCGAAAAAAGATGGGTCCGCAGCCAGCCGAACACGCCGGCGCGCGCCGCCGGCGGCGGCAACCGGTCCGCCGGCGCCTGGCGCACATAAGGGAGCGGCTTGTCGCTGCCGGCGCCCATCCCGGTCAGCGCTCCACCACCGCGGTCGCCCGCGCGTAAAGGTTCATGAGGAGCGACGTGAACAGGCTGATGGCGAGATAGACCGCCATGGTGATGGCGATCACCTCCACCGCCTGGCCGGTGATATTGAGCACGCTGCCGGCGAAGACCTGGACCAGATCGGGATAACCGATGGCGACGGCGAGCGAAGAGTTTTTGATCAGATTGAGGTATTGGCTGGTCAGCGGCGGAATGATGACCCGCATCGCCTGCGGCACGACGACGAGACGCAGCATCGCGGCGGAACGCAGGCCGAGCGCCTGGGCGGCCTCGGTCTGGCCGGAGTGTACGGCAAGCACGCCGGCGCGGACGACCTCGGCGATGAAGGCGGCCGTATAGATCGTGAGCGCGAGAACGAGCGCGGCGAATTCCGGCAGGATTTCGACGCCGCCGCTGACATTGAAGCGGCCCATCTGCGGGACGCTGAAGGTGAGCGGAGAGCCCGCCAGCACAAAGACGACGAGCGGCAATCCGATGATGAGGCCAAGCGCGGGCCAAAGAATTTGCACCTCGTCGCCCGTACGCTCGCGGCGGCGGCGCGACCAGCCTCGCAGCACGATCGCGGCGGCGATTCCAGCAAGCAATGCGATGACAACGGCGGCAAAATGCGCGGCGAATTCCGGCCGCGGCAGGAACAGGCCGCGATTGTTGAGAATACCGCCTCCGGGGAGCGCGACGCTGCCGCGTAATTGCGGCAGCGATTTGAGCACGGCGTTGTACCAGAACAAAAGTTGCAGCAGGAGCGGCACGTTGCGGATCAGTTCCACGTAGCCGCCCGCCAGCCGCGCCACGAGCCAATTGCGCGAGAGCCGCGCGAGACCGATGACAAAGCCGAGCACGGTGGCAAGCACGATACCGATAGCGGCGACGAGGAGCGTGTTGAGGAGGCCGACCCAGAATGCGCGTCCGAAGCTCGACGTGCTCGCCGAATAGCTGATCAGCGTCTGGCTGATATCGAAGCCGGCGGTATGGTTCCAGAAGCCGAAGCCGGAGGCGATGTGGGCGCGCGCAAGATTCTGCGCGACGTTGAGGATGGCGCCGTAGCCGAGGCCGGCGATGAGAACGATGAGGGCGATCTGCAGCGCAAGGCTGCCGATGCGGCGCGTGCGGCGCGGCATCGCTTGCGGCATCCCTCGCGGCGTCATCTGGGCTTTATCGGTCATAAGCTAACGCACCGGATCGCGGCTTGCTGATGCAAACTCCGACCCCCGCGGCGACCGTAGGGGCGCCCCTCGTGGGCGCCCGCGACCACAAGGCGGCCACAAGAGCCGCCCCTACGTCCCGAGGCCACGGGGCGAGGGAGAAGAAAAACGGTTCAGCGAATCGGCGGGCCGTATTGCAAGCCGCCCTTGGTCCAAAGCGCGTTGAGGCCGCGCACGATCTTCAACGGCGATCCCTGGCCGATATTGCGCTCAAAACTTTCGCCGTAATTGCCGACATGCTTGATGATGCGATAAGCCCAATCGTTGGTGAGGCCGAGCGCTTCGCCATATTGACCCTCGCTGCCGAGCAGCCGCCGCGTTTCCGGATCGGCGGATTTGAGCTTCTCGTCCACATTGGCCCTGGTCACACCAAGCTCCTCGGCGTCGATCATGGCGAAATGAGTCCAGCGCACGATGTCGGCCCACTGATTGTCGCCGTGGCGGACCGCCGGGCTGAGCGGCTCCTTGGAAATGATCTCCGGCAGCACGAGGTGCTGGGTCGGCTCGGCAAGCTGCAGCCGCTCGCCGTAGAGGCCCGAAGAATCGGTGGTGTAGGAATCGCAGCGGCCCGATTCATACGCCTTGACCGCCTCTTCCCCGGTCGCGAATGTCACCGTTTTCAGCGCCATGTGGTTGGTACGGAAATAATCGGTCAGGTTAAGCTCGCTGGTGGTGCCTTGCTGCACGCACACGGCGGCATCGTTGAGCTCCAGCGCCGAGCTCACCTTCAAGGATTTATGCACCATGAAGCCCTGGCCGTCGTAGAAGGTGACGGCCGCGAAATCGAGCCCGAGCGAGGTATCGCGCGACAGCGTCCAGGTGGTGTTGCGCGACAACACGTCGATCTCGCCGGATTGCAGCGCGGTGAAGCGATCCTTCGACGTCAACGGCACGAACTTGACCTTGGCCGGATCGTTGAAAATCGCCGCCGCGATGGCTCGGCAGAAATCGATGTCGAAGCCGGTCCAATTGCCCTGCGGATCGGGGAGGCCAAAGCCGGCCAGAGTACCGTTGGCACCGCAGATGAGCTCACCGCGATCCTTGATGGTGCCGAGCGTCTGCGCCCAGGCCGCCTGGGTCCCAAATGCGAGCACCGTTGCCAAAGCGATTGCCGTAGCGAGGCGATTCATGATCAGGCCTTTCAGGATGGGCGGCCGCGCCAAAGCCCCGTCGTCCGGCGCGCTCACGGCTCTTCCCCTACGCGTCGGCATCTGAGAACGATCGCCCTGTAAGGTCAAGGGTTGACGAGGATGGACGATGCCGAAGTAATGGCGCAAGCGGCGCATCGAGCGTCCGGCGAGGCACGGCAGAGGCAATGGCCATGAACGAGGGCAGCAAAGACGGCCGCTCCCCGGCGCGACGCCCGGATACCAGCGTGGTCACCGCCGGGCGCGATCCCGCCTCCTATCACGGCTTCGTCAACCCGCCGGTCTATCATGCCTCGACGGTGCTCTATCCCAGCGCCGAGGATTACGTCGCCCACCGCGCGCGCTATCAGTACGGGCGCCGCGGCACGCCGACGACGGAAGCGCTCGAACTTGCTGTGCGGGAGATCGAAGGGCCGCAATGCGCCGGAGTGGCGCTCTTGCCGTCGGGGCTTGCGGCGATTTCGGCGGCATTGTTGTCGGTCATGCAGGCCGGCGACC
Organism: Xanthobacteraceae bacterium; assembly: GCA_049522435.1. Lineage (GTDB taxonomy): Bacteria > Pseudomonadota > Alphaproteobacteria > Rhizobiales > Xanthobacteraceae > BOG-931. The sequence continues at coordinate 1,396 of JBEKNW010000124.1, read as the reverse complement.
ATCTGCTCGTCACCGACAGCGCCTACGGGCCGACGCGCAGTTTTTGCGACCACATCCTCACCCGGTTCGGCGTCACCGTCAGCTATTACGATCCGCTCATCGGCGCCGCGATCAGCGGGCTGATGCAGGCGAACACGCGGGCCGTCTTCCTCGAATCGCCGGGCTCGCTGAGCTTCGAGATGCAGGACGTTTCGGCCATGGCCGAGGCGGCGCATGCCAAGGGCGCGATCGTGCTCATGGACAATACCTGGGCGAGCCCGCTCTATTTCCGCCCGCTCGACTTCGGCGTCGACCTCTCGATCCAAGCCGGCACCAAATATATCGGCGGTCATTCCGATTTGATGCTCGGCACGGTGGCGGCGAACAGCGCGACCGTGGCGCGCCTGAAGAATACCGTCGGATCGAGCGGCTGGTGCGTCGGACCCGACGACGTCTATCTCGGCCTGCGCGGGCTGCGCACGCTCGCGGTGCGGCTCGATCGACATTACCGATCGGGGCTTGCCGTGGCGCGCTGGCTGGAGCAACGGCCCGAAGTGTTGCAGCTCTTGCATCCGGCCATGGCAAGCCATCCCGGGCATGCGCTCTGGAAGCGCGATTTTACCGGGGCGTCGGGATTGTTCAGCGTCGTGCTCAAACCGGTGCCGCAGAAGGCGGTGTACGCTTTCCTCGATACGCTCGACCTGTTCGGCATCGGCGCGTCCTGGGGCGGCTACGAGAGCCTCGCCATTCCGTTCGACTGCACGCCGGTCCGCACCGCGACGCGCTGGGAGCCGGGCGGCCCGACGGTGCGCTTCCATATCGGCCTTGAAGCCGTCGAAGACCTTCTGGCCGATCTCGAGCGCGGTTTCGCCGCGCTCGCCGTCGCGGCGCAAGTCTGAGCGTCATTGCGAGCGTCGCGACGCCCCACCCGTAACCCGGATTGCGCGAAAGCGTAATCCGGGGATTACCCTCGACGCCGCTCCCGGATTTCGCTTCCGCTCAATCCAGGCTACACGTTCAACGCAAATCATTCTCGCGACGCTTTCGCGCCCGAGCTTTGCAAACAACCACACTCCCGTCTCGGCGCTCCGCCACTCTCGCTTGCACCATGGTCCGGAACGCTTGCCCTCGGATTTGATCCGGTGGGCGATCAACAGCATTCCGAAATACTACGCTCAAGCAAGAAAACGAGGGAAGCGAAGCGCCGAAAGGCGCAGGGTCTTGATCCGCATCATCGGATGCGGCTCCCCCCTCCGAACCTCTCCCGCTTGCAGCATGATCCCGAAAAGTGGTTACCGGTTTTCGGACAAGATCATGCTCAAACAAGAAAGGGAGGCACGGAGGGGGGCTCGCCTCTCGGCGCTCCACCGCGGCTCTCACCAGGGGGCTTTCGCCCCTTTCGCTCAGCTCCAGGCCA
>JBEKNW010000123.1:0-13439 GCA_049522435.1 Xanthobacteraceae bacterium | reverse complement strand
TGCTCGGCTGCGCGGCGGCAGCGGGCGCACCCGGCACTGCAGGAGCGCCGGCTTGCGGGACGGGCGTTGCGGGCTGTGCCGCGCTGGGCTGCGTCGCGCCAGGCTGTTGGTGCGCCTGCTCCTGCTGCTTGAGCACCGCCTCTTGGCGCTGCTTTTCCATCTGCGGATAGCCGACGAAATATTGCCAGCCGACCACGACGAGCAACGACAGCACGATGGCGAGGATGGTGTTCTTGTGCTCGATCATTCAACGCTCTTGCGGCGGGTATTCGGGCGGCTCTTGGGGCAACTCTTGGGGCGACTCTGGTGGCGATTCTTGGGGCAACTCTTGGGGCGACTCTGGTGGCGATTCTTGGGGCGACTCTAGGGGCGATTCTGGTGGCGATTCTTGGGGCGGCTTTTGGTTGCGGCGCGGCTTTTGCGACCGGGACGGCGAACCTGCCTCATGTAGGGGGTCGCGGCGGACGCCACCAGTTCCCCCGCGCTCGGAGGCGTGAATTCGGCTGAGCGCCGCATCGAGTTCCCGCATCATCTCGCCGAACGGGGCGGCGAGCGCCGCCCGCCGCCCGATTAGCACGTAATCGTGGCCGGGGCACAACCCACCGGCGCCCGCGGCCGCCGACATTCTCACGATCTCCCGCAATCGGCGTCGCACGCGGTTGCGCTCCACGGCGTCGCCCACCTGTCTCGACACGGTGAACCCGATGCGAACCGCCCCAGTGTCGGCGCGCCGACGTGCCTGCACCACGAACGCGCTGCCGGACGCCCGCAGACCGGTCGCCGCGGCCCGAAAATCGCTCCGGCGTTTCAGCCGCTCAACAGCAACGACGGAACCGTCCCGATCACGCACTGAGCCGCTTGCGCCCGTGCGCGCGCCGCGCCGCGAGAACCCTGCGGCCACCCTTGCTCGCCATGCGAGCGCGGAACCCATGCCGGCGCTTGCGCACCAATTTGCTCGGCTGGTAGGTTCGTTTCACGGGATTTTTCTCCGCCGCACGCCCGACCTTGGCCGCTTGTCGATCAGACACGCCATTTTGCGCGCCGATGCGCGCATTGCCAATTCAGCGCACCGGGCCGCGGATTTCCAATTCAGCGTGCCGGCGCGCGATTGGCGCGGCTTATACGGGAGCCCTCCCGGCTCGTCAATGCGACGCGCCGGCGTTTAGCCGGCTCACACGGCGCCCTCAATTGAAGGTGAATGCCCTTCGCCGCGCCACTTTCCTTGTATAGAGAAGGCGTGTGACAGGTCCGAGACTCCCGGGAACAGCGCACCATGCACAGCCCGACGAATTTGCGCCAAGAGCGCGCCAAGAGCGGTGAGCGCGACCGGCTGATGGCGCACGAGCTCAGACCGGAAATCTGCGTGATCGGCGCCGGCGCCGGAGGTCTTTCCGCCGCGGCCGCGGCGGCCGCTTTCGACGCGCGGACAGTGCTCATCGAAAAAGGCCGCATGGGCGGCGAACGCCTCAAAAAAAACGGCAGCGTGGCACTGCGAGCGCTGATCGCGGCAGCCGAACGCGCCAACGCGTCGCGCAACGGCGCGCGCTTCGGCATGAAGACGACGCGTTTCGGCGTCGATTTTGCCGCGGTCAGCGCGCACGTGAACAATATCATTGGCGCCGTCGCGCCGAACTCTGCGCGCCAACGCATGGCCGGCCTCGGTGTGCATGTCATCGAGGGCGCGGCGCGCTTCACCGATGAGCGCACCGTCACGGTCGACGACCTTGCGATCCGGGCGCGCCGCTTTGTCATCGCGACCGGCTCCTCGCCCATGCTGCCGGCGATTGCCGGCCTCCTCGACACGCCGCATCTCACCAACGAGACCGTGTTCGATCTCGCCGAAATTCCGCGCCATCTCATCGTCATCGGCGCCGGCGCGGTCGGGCTCGAACTGGCGCAGGCGTTCCGCCGGCTCGGCTCCGCGGTCACCGTGCTCGAAGCGGCGACGCCGCTTAAGAGCGACGATCCCGAATGCGCCGCCGTGGTGCTCGACGCGCTCGGGCGCGAGGGCATCAAGTTGCGCACCGGGGTCGAGATCGCGAAAGTCGGCCGCGCCCTGGCGAAGATTCAGGTCGTGCTCAGCACGCCAGCGGGCGCGGAAACCATCGAAGGCTCGCATCTTCTCGTCACGGCGGGACGCCGGCCGAACATCGAGGATCTCGATCTCGACGCCGCCGGCATCCGCTACACGCCGCGCGGCATTATCCTCGACAGGTCCCTACGCACCACCAACAAGCGCGTCTATGCGGTGGGCGACGCGACCGGGGGACCCACATACGCCCACATCGCCAATCACCACGCCAGGCTGGTGATCGGCCACGCGCTGTTTCGCGTGCCGATCAGGGTCAACCATCATGCCATACCCTGGGTGACCTATACCGATCCCGAGTTGGCCCAGGTCGGTCTTCTCGAAGAGGAGGCACGGGCGCACAGCGGAACCATTCGCGTCTTGCGCTGGCCTTATCACGAGAACGACCGCGCGCAGGCCGAGCTGGCGACCGCCGGCCACATCAAGGTCGTCACCGACCGCGCGGGCGACATTCTCGGCGTGACGATTGTCGGCGCGCACGCGGGGGAATCCATCACCGCCTGGACGCTGGCTATCAGCCAGAAGCTGAATATCCGCGCCTTTGCCGGGCTCGTCGTTCCCTATCCGACCTATGCCGAAGTGGGAAAACGTGCGGCGATGACCTATTTCGCCCGCGGTTTGACGTCTCCTCGGCTGCGTCGCATCATAGGCTGGCTGCGCCGTGTTGGTTGATATCCATTGCTAATGGACCGGCAGCAAGGCATCGCCCAAAGGCACTGCCCAAAGGCACTACCTAAAGGCACTACCAATGAGTGATGAATCCGCCGCACGGCCGCGACTGGTCCGTGTGCCGCGTTTCGGCCTTTCGGGAAAGCTCCTCGTCTTTACGATCCTGTTCGTGATGATCGCGGAGGTTCTCATCTATGTGCCTTCGATCGCCATTTTCCGGGTGAGCTGGCTCAACGACCGCCTGGCCAGCGCCCACACCGCGGCGCTGGTGCTCGACGCCGCGCCGAACGGGATGGTGCCCGATAGCCTGGCCAAGCAAATTCTCGACAGCATCGGCGCGCGCGCCGTCGCCATGAAGATGGGGACGCAGCGCCGGATGCTCGCGGTCAGCGACGCCCCGCCGCCGACGATCGCCCACGACTTCGACATGCGCAACGTCTACAACTTCGATGCGATCGTCGACGCCTTCATGACGATGCTCGACACCAAGAATGACGTGATGCGCGTCGTCGGCCCTGCCCCGATGGGCGGCGACTACATCGAGATCATCATGGACGAGCAGCCGCTGCGCAAGGCCATGCTGCGCTATTCTGTCGACATCCTGCTCATTTCGCTGCTGATCTCGGGCATCACCGCGGCGCTGCTTTATCTGGCTTTGCATTACACATTCGTGCGCCCGATGCGCCGGATCACCGCCAATATGATGGCGTTCCGCGCCGACCCTGAGAATGCCGACCGCATTATCGTTCCGTCCGGGCGCGCCGACGAGATCGGCACCGCCGAGCGGGAACTCGCGGCCATGCAGACCGACATCGCCTCGATGCTGCAACAGAAGAACCGCCTCGCCGCGCTCGGCCTTGCCGTCTCCAAGATCAACCACGATTTGCGCAACCTGCTCGGCTCGGCGCAGCTTTTCTCCGACCGGCTGTCGCGCCTGCCCGATCCCGACGTGCAGCGCTTTGCCCCCAAGCTGATGCGCTCGCTCGAGCGCGCCATCGCCTTCTGCCAGTCGACGCTGTCCTATGGCCGCGTGCAGGAACCGCCGCCGGAAAGAAAGCCGATGCTGCTCGAGCCCCTGGTCGAGGAGGTGCACGAGACGCTCGGGCTCGGCCCCGATGCGCCGATCCGCTGGATCAGCGCGGTCGAGCGCGGGCTGATGGTGGACGCCGACTACGACCAGCTGTTTCGCATGCTGCTCAATCTCGCCCGCAATGCCGTGCAGGCGCTGGAAAGCCGCGCGGCGCCCGCGCGCGACCCGGGCCGCGACCAGATCCGCATCACCGGCCGCCGCGAGGGCGCGGTGGTGGTGATCGAAGTGTCCGACACCGGGCCCGGCTTTTCCGACCAGGCGCGCGCGCATCTGTTCGAGGCGTTCCAGGGCTCGACCCGCACCGGCGGCGCCGGCCTCGGCCTCGCCATCGCCGCCGAGCTAGTGCGCGCCCACGGCGGCGACATCCGTCTCGTCGAAGGCACCATCGGGGCGACGCTGCAGCTCACCATTCCCGACCGCGCGGTGGAATTGAGCGCCCACCGCGGCGCCCGCGCGCAGGGGTGAGACAGTCAAGTAGCGGGAACGATCGTGCGGCTTCCAGACCGGGATTGCGTCGTTGCCACGGAATTTGCTGGGTCGTGCGCTTTCGCGGGGACGAGCGGATGACAGTAACCGGTTCGATTTGATCGGAAACCGCTCCAGCTAACGATATCTCCGCATCACCGAATTTTCTCAAGCGCTTCAGGTGAAACCGCCTCTCGCGGTATCGATGCGGGGTGGGTAAACGCACTGTTAACCAAGGCTGCCGCCGATGACGCGGCAGTGCAACGGATTCCCAATCGTTTGCCGGCAATTTGAGCACTGATCGTTGTCGCGGTGGTGGAACCAGCACGTGCCTCCTCAGAAATTTCCGGCGAGGGCGTTGGCAGCTGGTTTTCAGCGTTGGTGATCGGGCGCATGAGAAATTCCGACCGCATACAGCAAGCGCCTGCCGCGCCGCCGATCGATATGGAGCATTCGCGGGCCGAATGGGCGAAGGCCAATCTTTCCGCGCTGGCCGCGTTGTTGAATTTGGACGATGCCGCAAATTCATTTGCAGAACTTTTTCGGGCGCTGCACGCGGCATTCACCTTCGACCGCGCCTTGCTGCTGGAAGACGCCGGCGAAGGTGTGCATTGCGTCGCCGCAGAGCCGGCGATCCTGGCCGGCCAACATTGGCCCGACAAGTCACTACGGGACGCCCTGCATGTTCGCGCTACAGCGGTCGGCGGCGGCCGAGACGCGCAAGATTTCCGCAACTTGTTGGCGGAGTTGGCGGCCCCCGATGAGCCGGCGCTGGGCCTGCCGATCGGCGTGAACGGCCGCCCCGCCTTGCTGGTGCTTGTGCGCGCGCAAGCGGGGAAGAACTTCAGCGACGGCGACATCGCAATCGCCAAGCAATGCGCGACAGTTGCCCTGGCCACGCTCCTCGCGCGCAAAGGAACCCAACTCGAAGCGGAAAATCAACGCTTACAGGGGATCGTCGAACAGGGGCGCCGGGTTGAGCAAAGTCCGCATCAGGACAACGATCTGCTCAGGAAGATCATCGACGAACTGCCGATAAGCCTTACGGCACAGGACGACAGCGGACGCTTCATCCTGGCCAATGCAACGGCGGCTGCCAACCTCGCAATGCCTGCGGAGGTCCTCATCGGCGCATCTCCGGCCGACTTCCTGCCGGAACAGGAAGCGGCGAGCCGGCGCGAATGGGAGCAGAACCTCATTCGGCAGAACGAGACGGTTACCGTCGAGACAAATGTCTGCAATCAGCAAGGCGAGCGCACCTGGATGATCTCGCACAAGCCGGTTCGCATTCTCGACCGGACATTACTGATTTCCAGCTCGATCGACATCACCGAGCGCAAGCAGGTCGAGCGCAGGCTGGTGGAACGCTCGCATATCGACAAATTGACGGGGTTGCCCGACCGCGTTCTCATCCAGGAGCGCGTCGAGGCGATAGTCCGCAATGACGGCGATCGTCGTCGCTTCGCGCTGGCCTTCATCGATCTCGACGACTTTAAGCACATCAATGATTACTACAACCACGCGGTCGGCGACGAGCTGCTGGTGAAATTCGGTCAGCGGGTCACGCGCCGGCTTCGGCCGGGCGACCTTCTTGCACGCATCAGCGGCGACGAGTTCCTGCTATTGCTCGACCCATTCGAGGGCCAGGAGCAGATCCGGTCAATCATCGATGGCATCTTGCGCGACGTGAAACAGCCGTTCCACATCGAGGCGTTCGAAGTATTCAGTTCATGCTCCATTGGCGTCAGCGTCTATCCGGAGCACGGTCGCGACTATGATACTTTGCGGCGCAATGCCGACGGTGCGATGTATCGGGCCAAGCACGAGGCCAAGGGCGATGCGATCTTCTTCGACCTCAATATGGCGGAGGCGGCCGCGGCGCGGATGCAGGCCGAACAGCGGCTGCGACTGGCGATCCGCGATCGCAAGTTCTGCTGCGCGTTCCAGCCCAAGGTCGACATCCACAGCCAGGAAGTCGTCGGCTTCGAGACCCTGGTGCGTTGGCGTGACGAAGCCGGCGAAATTCATCCGCCCAGCGAATTTATCGGGCTCGCTGTCGAGCTTGGCTTGATCAATCCGATTACGAATATGGTTCTGGCCGAGGCGGTCAATTCGATTGACCGCCTCGACGCGGCGTTCGGCGCCGGCACGACCATCAGTGTCAATGTTGCCGCAAAACAGGCCAATGACCTCGAATTCATGCGGTCGTTTGCGCAGGCTCTGAGTGACAGCAATCGCGCCGACCGTATCATCATCGAGCTGACGGAAGAGGCCTTCATTGCCAAGGGAACGTTTCAGATGCAGAGTCTTCCGATCCTCCGCGAAATCGGTGTGCGTGTATCGATCGACGATTTTGGAACCGGCTATTCTTCGCTCAGCACGCTCGCCGATATCACCGCCGACGAGATCAAGATTGACCGCTCATTCATCTCACGCATACATGAGCGCCCGCGCAACCAGAGCGTTCTGCGGGCGATCGAGTCACTCGGCCATGCGCTTGGCATGAGCATCATCGCCGAGGGCGTGGAGAGCTACGAAGAACTGGCCTATCTGCAAGCCGCCACGCGTATTCGTTACGTGCAGGGATTTTATTTTGCGAAGCCGTTTTATCTCGAAAACCTCAGCGCTGCCGCCGATCTCGTGAGTCGCGGCCGCGAAGCGGCACGCCGGCAGATCGAGACGCATGGCAGGACCCCTTCGCGGTTGGTGGTGCCGGCGCGTTCAGGCGGTTAGCTCTCGCATCGCCGCGCCGGGTCGTTGCGGCAAAATCCGCTGGCAAACGGGCGCTTGCCGTCAACGATGCGACGGGGTGGGAACCGGCCGCCGCAGTGCGGCGGGAGGATCAGGCGGGGCGGTGATCGGCCTTCTCAGCAGACTGAAGCGATTAGGATCCAGCGCCAGCGTCGCCGGCGCCGCGGGCTGCAGCGCCGGGGCTTCCGCCGCCGCAACTGTCGCCGTCTCGCGCGGCGCCTCGTTTTTCGCGGTATCCCTATTCATGGCCATGCTGCGCCAGCGCTCAAGGACCGACGCAACGAAATTCAGATCGTGCCCGCTGGCGTGCATTCCGAATTTGCTGCCGAGAGCCTCGCTCCTCGGTATGAGATTCCGCGGCAGTTCGGCAAAGACCAACCGCGTCGGAAGCGGAACTCCGGCGCCAAAGGCCAAAGCCTCGCGGGTGCCGAGCGAGGGCACGAACGCCAGGAGATTGGCCGTGGTATCCGAAACAGCCGAACGCAACAGCGCCTGATCGCGATCGTTTGACATGCGCATCGCAAACAGCGTGCCGCACTGGGAGATGATCGTCGGATCGAGCTCGGCCGGACGTTGCGTGACGAGACCGAGATAGACACCGTACTTGCGCCCCTCCTTGGCGATGCGGGAGATCGCGCGCCGCGTCGGAGCGAAGCCCGCGGTCCGGTCACTTGCCGCGTATTTGTGCGCCTCCTCGCAAACGAATAGCAACGGATCGGAGCCGTTGCTCCACTGGCCAAAATCGAAGGCCAGGCGCGCGAGGACGGAGACCACCGCATCGACCACTTCCACCGGGAAGCCCGCGATCTGCATGATCGTTATCGTCTTGCCGTTGGCCGGAATACGGAACAATTGGCTGATTGATTCCGCCATCGTGTCGCCGCCGACATTGGCGTTCTCGAACATGAATACGTAGCGCGGGTCGTTGCTCACCGTATCGATGCGGGTGATGAGCCTGTGGTAGATCATTCGCGAGGATCGATTCTCGAGTTTCCCCATTCGCTCGTCGATCATCGCGACCAAATCAGCGAGCCGGTACGGCACCGGAGTATCGACCGTGTAGCCGACGCTCTTCGTATCGAACTTCTTGAGGCCGGGCCGGTCGGCCGCGGTGCGGTATTGGGTATAGCTCGCCTTGGCCAGTGGAATGACCTCGGAGAGAATCTCGACTTCTTCCTGTAAGCCGGGTCGACTTCCGAAAAAGACGTCGACAATCTCCTCGAAATTGAACAGCCAGAACGGCAACCGAAGATTACCCGGATTGACAACATGCCCGCGCTCGCCGAAGCACTGGCCGTATTCGTTGTGGGAATCGAGCAGGAAAATCCGTAGTTCAGGCCGCGCCCGCATCGTCTGCAGCAGAATGTGGGCTACCCCTGAGGATTTGCCGACGCCGGTCGAGCCGAGAACGGCGAAGTGCTTGCTGAGCATCTCGTCGATCTCAACACAGGCTCCGACGGTGCTGTCCTGCTGCAGGCTGCCGATGTTTATCGCGGCTGCGCCCGAGTCGCCAAAAATGATGCGCAATTCGCCGTTGGTCAGCGGCGCGACCGCGTCCCCGATGGTCGGATAGTCGCTGACGCCACGGCGAAACCGAATCTCGACCGCCCCGCGCTGATCGATCGCGCCCATGAGATCGACATGAGCGACGGCGCAATAATCCCGTTCTTTGGGGTCGGGCGTCCGCTCAATGAGAACGTCGGTAATCACGCCCACCAGGAGCGCCTTGCTGGTCTGAATCTTGAGGAATTTGCCGACCGTGATCAGCGCGCGATGCGGGCCGTTCAGAGCCGCGGTCAACAGGCCGACGGTTGCCTGCGAGCCACTGACCCCGTGCACATATCCGAGTGCTGCTGCGGGCGGCTGCGGCTTTGCGTATTGGTTTTGATGCGCGCCGGTTGCTGACATGGGTCCGCATCTTTGGCGAGAGAAATACTGCGCTCGATAAGCATGCTAGCGGGTGCGCGCTCTCTAATCGGTTAATCTCGCTGCCAAATCTGACTTGCACCGGTTAACTCCCGCCTATTGATCCGGTTGGTGTTGACCGGTGTTATTCGCTCGTTAACTGTCGGCCTATCGACCGGCGCCCACCTTGCCTCGCTAAGCCTGTCTCGATCGGGCCACTCCACCGAATGTCCGCATCTGGCCCCGCGCGTCGGTTCGCTGCGGGGTTTCACCAGCGGGAAAGTCTCCGCCGAAGCGGCGGCGGAGGCCGGCTGGTAGGGGCGCCTCACTCCTGTTGACTCATGTCAAACCATCGCGGCCCGCAGCTGCTAGCTTTTCGATCATCCGAAGACTAGAGCATTTTCAGGAAAAGTGGATACCGGTTTTCCGTAGAAAATGCGACCGAACAAAGAATCTAGAGCATGATCAGTTTCCACCGAAACTGAACATGCTCTAGTGGCGGGACGCGCTATGAATCAAGTCGCGTTTTTCCCGATCGTGGAGCGGAACATGGCCGACAACCTAACCTGCACTTGGACTGGCGCATCAGGCAAGATGTACATCTACGGGATTTACGCGCGCCATCCAAAGCTGCCGCCCAACGAGCCCGGCAACTTCATCTACGCGAAGATGGATGCACACAAGAGATGGCTGCCAATCTATATTGGTGAAGGCAACTTGACGCAGCGAGCAGGGCCGGACCCTCGCGGCGTGGCATGCATCGATGCGAAAGGTGCCACCCACGTGCATGTGCGTGTGAATTTCGATCGCGAGCATCGCGTCGCAGAAGTAAAGGATCTGCTTGAGAATTTTCCGCAGGCCTATGCCCCCGATGGCTGCAACGAAGAAAAGAGCGGCTGAATGCCGAGCCTTTCGCAGTGCGGATAGCCATCATGGCAGAACCGTCCTTCTCATGGCGCGCAAGCGGGCGCGGACCTCGGTATCGGAGATGCTTGGCTCGCCCGGCCATGACGAGTATGCGAACCCGGCTCGGCCCGGCGCTTGCCAATGGCCGGCGAAGCCTATAGCTATGGCGCGCGTCGCCAGCGGCAGCGGCAGCCGGTGATTTTCCCGCACGATGCGCAAAGCGCCCGTAGCTCAGCTGGATAGAGCACCAGACTACGAATCTGGGGGTCGGGAGTTCGAATCTCTCCGGGCGCGCCAGAACTTAGACTAACTTATCGGACGTTGATCCAAACGCTCTTCTCTCGAGTTAGCTCCCGCATCACTGAGAATCCCATTTCGCGGCCATAGTCGCTGTTCTTGTAGCCGCCGTAAGGCGCCATCGAGCTGACCGCGCCCCAGGTGTTGATCCAGACGTTGCCGGCCTCAAAAGCTTGCGCCGTCCGCATCGCGCGGCCGACATCGCGGGTGATGACTGAGGCGGCGAGGCCGTAGGGGCAGTCATTCGCCAGGGCAAGAGCCTCGGCCTCTTCCTTGAAGGTGAGCACCGACAGCTACTTCGACAATGTTTCCGCAGAATCGGCGACGCCCGCAGCGGCGATCCGTGCTGCGCGAAAAGCCGCGCTGTCCGATCCAGAAGGCCAGTCGCTGGCGGCGGAAATCGCCAAGTCGCCAGCCGCCTTGCCAAAAGCACAACATCAAATTGCCACCGTGCCGACCGGCTGCCAGCATTGCGCCGATCCGCCCTGCATGCAGGTCTGTCCTACGACCGCCACCGGCCAGCGCGCCGACGGCATCGTGACGATCGATTACGATCTCTGCATCGGCTGTGCCTATTGCGCCGTCGCCTGCCCCTACGAGGCGCGCTTCAAGGTGGACAAGCCGAAATTCGCCTTCGGCGAGGAAGCGTCGATTTCCGAACAGCTGCGCTACGACGAGAAGAAAATCGGCGTCGCGACCAAGTGCACGTTCTGCGCCGATCGCATCGATGCGGGCGTCGCCGCCGGCCTGGTGCCGGGCCGCGATCCCGAAGCCACTCCGGTTTGCGTCAATAGCTGCATCTCCGGCGCACTCGTCTTCGGCGACATCGAAGACCCGAATAGCGAGGTCGCGCGACTGTTGGCGGAGAACAATTCGTTTCGCATGCAGGAGAAGGCCGGAACGTCGCCCGGCTTCTATTATTTATGGGATCGGAAGGCGCTATGAGACAAGTCGTCAACGCCAACCTCCAGCGCTACTGGGATTTGCGTGCCGCGGGCAATTTCAGTTTTGGCGGCACCGGAAGCGGGCTCGTTCTGGCTGCGGCTTTCGCGCTCGCGATCGGGCCGTCGTCCGCGCTCGCCGTCGCGGCCGGGCTTGGCCTGATCGCGCTTGGCCTGTTCTGTGTCTGGCTCGAGATCGGCCGGCCGTGGCGCCCGATAAACGTTTTCTTTAATCCGCGCACATCATGGATGACCCGCGAGGCCATGCTGGTGCCGCCGCTGATGGCTGCCGGCGCCGCCGCCCTCATCGTCGACTTCCGTTTCCTTGCCCTTGCCTCGTTGTTCGCTGCGGGATTTCTCTATTGCCAATCCCGGATGCTGCAAGCTTCGCGCGGCATTCCCGCGTGGTGCCAGAAGGAGATCGTGCCGCTGATCATCGCCAAGGGATTGGCCGAAGGCAGCGGGGCCTATTTGGTGATCGCCGATCGATCGAAAACCATGATCGCGGCGGCACTGCTGGCCGGGATTGTCCGTGAGATCGCGCGTGAGCTGTATCGCCGGGGGGTGATCGGAGCGAAAGCGCCTGCGTGAACGCTCGCATGGTTTAAGTCCCGGGAAGAAAGAGTGCTGACCGCCGCGCGACTTGTGTCGATCATTTGTTTGGCCCTCGCGCTTGGCGGGTTCGTGGCGGGTTGGACTCCGATTCTGGTCATGATCGGTGGGTTGCTGGCGGTGCCCACCGGATGGGGATTGAAGGTCATGTTGATCACACGGGCTGCCTTTACCCGTGGTCATGTCATCACGCACACGCCAACGCGTGGGCGCAGCGGCAGCGAGATCGTCATTCCCTCATGACGCTGATCGTGCGGGGTGATGATGGCGCTTGATGTCGTCCGCAGCTGAAGCTAAGGCCAAGGCTCACAGGGCGGCTAAGGCCGGCAGGAAAGCCTGATAGCTGCGCTGCGCGGCCGCAATATCGCGCATACTGAAGCCCATCAGTCCCGACCACGACACAGCGGTTGAATGACGATGACCACCGAAATTCTCAATCTGCCGCGCCCGGCCTGGATGACCGAGGATACCGTCCTCCTCGAAGAACAGGTGCGTCGCTTTCTCGCCGCCGAGTTCGTCCCGCATCTCGATAAATGGCACGAAGACCACTTCTATCCCCGCGAAGTGTGGACCAAGGCCGGTACGGCCGGTCTCCTTTGCGCTTCGATGCCGGAGGAATATGGCGGCGCCGGCGGCACCTTCGCGCATGAAGCGGTGATCGACCGCGAATATTCGCTGGCCGGCTTCGATACTTTCGGCGCGCCGCTGCATTCGGGCATCGTCGCTCCCTATATCCTGCATTACGGCACCGAGGAGCAGAAGCGGCGCTGGCTGCCGAAGCTGGCGACCGGCGAACTGATCGGCGCCATTGCCATGAGCGAGCCCGGCACCGGCTCCGATCTGCAGGGCGTGCGCACGACCGCGAAAAAATCCGGCAATGGCTATGTGCTCAACGGCTCCAAAACCTTCATCACCAACGGGCAGCACGCCAATCTCATCATCGTCGTCGCCAAGACGGATCCGAAGCTTGGCGCCAAGGGCGTCTCGCTGATGGTCGTCGAGACCGCCGACGCGGGCGGCTTTCGCCGCGGCCGCAAGCTGAAAAAGCTCGGCATGGATTCCGCCGATACCTCGGAGTTGTTCTTCGAGGATGTGGCGCTACCGGCGGAGAGCCTGCTCGGGACCGAAGCCGGCCAGGGCTTCTACCAACTGATGAAGGAATTGCCGCAGGAGCGGCTGATCGTGTCGATACATGCCGTCGCCATGATCGAGCGCGCGCTCGCCCTGACCATCGATTATGTCAAACAGCGCCAGGCGTTCGGCAAAAAAATCGTCGAATTCCAGAATACGCAATTCGTGCTGGCCGAGTGCAAAAGCGAGGCGACCATCGCCAAGGTCTTTCTCGATCACTGCATCGAACGGCACGTCAAGGGCGAACTCGATACCGTCACCGCCTCGATGGCGAAATATTGGCTCACGGACCTGGTGGGGACAATCACCGATCGCTGTCTGCAATTGTTCGGCGGTTACGGCTATATGGACGAGTATCCGATCTCCCGCCTCTATCGCGACGCGCGGGTGATGCGCATCTATGCCGGCACCAACGAAATCATGAAGCTGCTCATTGCCAGGAGTTTGTAAGCTTTCGCCGCTCTAAGTGTCTGTCCGGAATCATATTGAGTCTCCTGAATCAGTTGTGATTCAAGGGTGGTGGCCTGATTCGAGGAGGGGTCACCGATGTGGACGGCACAGAACCGTAGGCGTTACGACCGCA
>JBEKNW010000122.1:0-13647 GCA_049522435.1 Xanthobacteraceae bacterium | reverse complement strand
CTTTGACTATTGCCGCGGCCCTCGGCTGCTTGCGCGGATCGGGGCCGAAGGTGAACAGCACGCCTTCGCCCGCCGAGCCGGTGATCGAGGCGAACTCGCGGTCGGCCATCGCATCGCCCGCCATCAGGATCGTTTTCAGGCCCTGATCGCGCATCTGCCGCACGATCAGGCCGGCTTTCTGGTGGTAGCCGCCATCGTAGACGATATCGATGCCGTTGAGTTTTAGCTTGGAGACGAGCGCGGTAAAATCCTTGTCGCCCTGATTGTAGGACTCATCGAGCTTTTCCTTCACGCCGGCTAAGTTGAGCGCCTTCTTGACCTCGTCGGCGAGGCCTTTGCCGTAGGTCGTTTTGTCGTTGATGATGGCGATATTTTTTTCTCGGAAATTCTTCGCCAGATAGCCGGCGCCAAAGCCGCCCTGCTGGTCGTCGCGGCCGCAGGTGCGGAACGTGTTCCACATGCCGCGCTCGGTGAACAGCGGATTGGTCGAGGCCGGCGTGATCTGGAGAATGTTGCCGTCGAGATAGGCGTCCGAGGCCGGGATCGAGGACGACGAGCAATAATGGCCGACGACTACGGCCACGCGCATCCCGGAAAGTTTTTCCGCGACCGAGCGCGCCTGCTTGGGATCGCAGGCGTCGTCGCCGATCTCGAGCCTGAGTTTTCGCCCGAGCACGCCGCCGGCGGCGTTGATGTTGGCGATGGCCTGCTCTGCGCCGTTCTTCATCTGCCGGCCGAAGGTCGCCTGGCCGCCGGTCATCGGTGCGGCCAGCGCGATGGTAATCTCCTGCGCCATCGTTGGGCCGGCAAAGAGGCCGAAGAAGAGCGCAAAGGCGCTGAGCCGCAGCTTGTTCATGTCTGTCCCTTCGTCTGTCTTTGACGTTCAAGCAGCTTTACGTTGGGCGAACGCTACCACCGCTACGGCTCGTTTTCTTGCCCGATTTTGCGCCAGCCGAGCGGGCCGGCGCGGGCGTAGAGCCAGGGATATTGCCGCACCATCTGGGTGGCGCGCGTGGCGCGCCAGGCGATCAGCCCGACGGTGAGGAAGATCAGTGCGTCGCAGCAATAGGATGCTGCCGACAGCAGTTCCCCCTGAAACAAGGCGAAATGAATGAAGCGCGCGGCGGCGCCGAGGAGCAGCGCCGCGATGGCGACCTGCCATTGTCGGCGCCAGGTGCCGGCGATGGCGCGGCCGGATAGCCAGGCAGCGCCGCCGCCGAGGATGCCGGTCACCAGGACGACGTGCGCCATGCTCTCGCCGGCATAAAGCCTGTCCATGTCGGCTCCCTGTCAGCGCGTGCCGCCTTCGAGGTAAGCGGCGCGGATTTCCGGCCGCTGCAACAATTCGCGGCCGCTGCCGGCAAGCGTGATCTCGCCGTTGACCATCACATAGCCGCGGTGCGCGAGCTTGAGCGCGTGATAGGCGTTCTGCTCGACCAGGAAAACGGTGAGCTTGTCGTGCTCGTTGAGCGCGCGAATGGCGGCGAAAATTTGCTGCACCAGGAGCGGCGCCAGGCCGAGCGAGGGCTCGTCGAGCAGGATGAGCCGCGGCCGGCTCATCAGCGCGCGGCCGATCGCCAGCATTTGCTGCTCGCCGCCCGAGAGCGTGCCGCCGCGCTGGCTTCTGCGGTCGCGCAGCCGCGGGAACAGCGCGAACACGCGCTCGAGGTCTTGATCGAAGTCGGCGGCATCGGTCACGGTGGCGCCGATCTGCAAATTTTCCATCACCGTCATGCGCGGAAAGATGCGCCGGCCTTCCGGCGACTGCGCGATGCGCAGCTTGGCGATCTCGTGCGTCGGCAGCGCGGTGATGTCGCGGCCGGCGAAACAAATATTTCCTTCGCGCGCGCGCGGATTGCCGAACACCGTCATCATCAGCGTCGATTTGCCGGCGCCGTTGGCGCCAATGAGCGCGACGATCTCACCCTCATTGACGTCGACATCGACGCCTTTGAGCGCGATGACGTTGCCGTAATAGGTTTTGACGCCGCGCAGCGCGAGCAGCGGTTGGCCCGGTGCGCTCATAGCCCGACCTCCGCGCTGACGTTCTCTAATTCGTCGTCGGCGACGCCGAGATAGGCGGCGATGACCTTGGAATCATTGCGTACGTCATCCGGCGTACCGTCGGCGATCTTCAGGCCGTAATCGAGCACGACAATATGGTCGGAAATCTCCATCACCACGCCCATGTCGTGCTCGATCAAGAGGATCGAGGTGCCGTGCTCGTCGCGGATCGCGCGCAGAAATGCATTGAGCTCGGCGCTCTCGCGGTTGTTGAGGCCGGCGGCGGGCTCGTCGAGGCAAAGCAGCACCGGATCGGTGCACATGGCGCGGGCAATTTCGAGCCGGCGTTGCGCACCGTAGGGGAGCGCGCCGGCGGCGTCGTCGGCGCGCTCGGCGAGGCCGACGCGATCGAGCCAGTAGCGCGCCTTGTCGATGGCGCCGGCCTCCGCGCGCGCATAGGCGCGCGAGCCGAAAAGGCCAAGGACGGTGAAACCCGAAGCAAGCATGAGCGCGTTGTGCTGGGCGATGAGGAGATTTTCCAAAAGCGTCATGCCGGCGAACAGCCGCACGTTCTGAAACGTGCGCGCCACGCGCGCCTCCCGCGCAATGCGGAATTCGGGCAGGCGCTCGAGCAGGAACGAGGCGCCGTCGGGGTGCGCGAGCTGCAACCTGCCGACCGTCGGCTTGTAGAAACCGGTGATGCAGTTGAACAGCGTGGTCTTGCCGGCGCCGTTCGGCCCGATCAGCGCGGTGATTTCTTTCGCGCGCGCGGAAAAGGAGAGATCGCTCACGGCGGTCAATCCGCCGAAGCGCATTGTCAGGTGCTCCACCGTAAGGATTTCCGCCCGGCTCATGTGGGGGTCTCCGCGCGCGCGTCACGCACGATCGCGGCCGGAATGTCTTTGCCTTCGTGCAGGAACACCGAGGGCGTGCGCGTCGCGACGAGGCCGCGCGGCCGATAGATCACGATCGCGACCATCGCGGCGCCGAACACGAGCATGCGGTATTGCTCGAACTCGCGAAAAAGCTCGAAGCCGCCGAGCATCACGGTCGCGGCGACGGCGACGCCGAGCTGCGAGCCCATGCCGCCGAGGACGACGATCGCCAGCACCAGCGCCGATTCCCCGAAAGTGAACGATTCCGGACTGATGAAGCCCTGCCGCGTGGCGAAGAAAGCGCCGGCAAAGCCGCCGAACATGGCGCCCATGGCAAACGCGGTAAGCTTCGTATTGGTGGTGTTGATGCCGAGCGCGCGGCAGGCGACCTCATCCTCGCGCAAGGCCTCCCAGGCGCGGCCGATCGGCAGCCGGCGCAGCCGCAGCGTGACCCAGTTGGTGACGAGCGCCAGCGCGAGAATGAGGTAATAGAGAAACACGACGCGGTGCGTCGGGGAATACTGGAGCCCGAATGTCGCGGCAAAGCCGTTGTCGGTTGAGTTGAATGGCAGGCCGAAGAACGACGGGCGCGCAATGCCTGAAATGCCGTTCGGGCCCCCCGTCAAATTCTGCCAGTTGAGCAGGATGAGCCGGATGATTTCGCCGAAGCCGAGCGTGACGATGGCCAGATAGTCGCCGCGCAACCGCAGCACCGGAAAGCCGAGAAGGAGGCCGGCAAAGGCGGCGAAGATGCCGGCGAGCGGCAGACAGATCCAGAACGACAATCCGAAATACTGCGCGATCAGCGCGTAGGAATAGGCGCCGACCGCATAGAAGGCGACGTAACCGAGGTCGAGCAGACCGGCTAAGCCGACCACGATGTTGAGGCCGAAGCCGAGCATCGTATAGGTAACGATGAGGATGGCGAGATCGAGCAAATAGCGGTTGGTGTAGAAGACGATGGGAACGATGAGCGCGAAAACGAGAAATGCGGCCGCGGCATAAACGGCAACGCCGGATGCCGCCGCCTTCACCGAAGCCGGCACCAGGTCGCCAATTGAAACGTTCGCTTGGCGCCGAGTGAGCGCCCACAATAGCCTGCCGACGAAGACCGCCGCCACGATTTTGGCAAGCAACTCGAAGCGCGTGGTAATCACCAGCGCTCCGGTCGGTCCCTGATCGGTGCGAACACCGATCATCAAGACGAACAGGCCGAGCGCCACCAGCGCGGCGATCGCGGCTTCCTTCAGCGGCCCCCACCCTACCCTCCCCCGCAAGCGGGGGAGGGTAGGGTGGGGGGGCCGCTTTTTCGCGGGCTCGCTCTCGCGCGACACGGGCGCCCGCTTCCTCACACCTTCTCGACTTCGGGCCGGCCCAAAATGCCGGTCGGCAGGAATATGAGCACGATGATGAGGATCGAGAACGCGGCGACGTCCTTGTATTCGATCGAGAAATAAGCCGACCACATCGTCTCGATGAGCCCGATCAGGATGCCGCCGAGCATGGCGCCGGGCAGCGAGCCGATGCCGCCGAGCACGGCCGCGGTGAACGCCTTCACGCCGGCGAGAAAGCCGATAAAGAAATCGACGACGCCGTAATAAAGCAGGAACATCAGTCCGGCCACCGCCGCGAGCGCGGCGCCGAGCACGAAGGTGAGCGAGATCGTGCGGTCGACGTCGATGCCGACCAGCGCCGCCATTTTGAGGTCCTGCTCGCAGGCGCGCATGTTGCGGCCGAGCCGCGTGCGCGCGACCAGGAACGAGAAGCCGGCCATCAGGACGAGCGTGGTGACGACGACGATGATCTGAATGTTGGACAGCCGCACGGCGAAACCGTTGCCCTCGAACAGCGTGTAGCCGCCTTGGATGAGCGGCGGCAGCGGTTTTACCCGCGCGCCCTGGGCGACCTGTACGTAGTTCTGCAGCACGATCGACATGCCGATCGCGGAAATGAGCGGCGCCAGCCGGAACGAGTGCCGCAGCGGCCGGTAGGCGATGCGCTCGACGGTCCATCCGTAGAGCGCGGTGAGTGCCATGGAGACGAGGAGGACAATGAACAGCGCCAGCGGCACCGCGCTCACGCCAATGGCGACGAGCACGAGGAAGGCGATGAGCGCCAAGAACGCGCCGACCATGAATATGTCGCCGTGCGCGAAATTGATCATGCCGATGATGCCGTAGACCATCGTGTAGCCGATGGCGATCAGGCCGTAGATCGAACCGAGGGTGATGCCGTTGATGAGCTGCTGGACGAAGTATTCCATGCGTCCGCCGCCTTTCGATTCCGGCAAAGTCTTAACAGGGGCGTCACCGCGCGGCAACGTGGCGGGCCATGGCGCCCCTCCATGCGTATTTTTCCTTAGATTCCAATTCGTTGCCAATAATAAGCGCAACGGAACCCGGAACCATAGCTGAGGTTGCGGGTTATCTCCCCGTAGGCGGGGGGGCATCCCTAAAATCACTGGAGAACGTTCGATGGCGAATGAACAGCAGACCAACCCACAGCAGGGTGGCCAGAACAAACCCGGCCAGCAGCAGGGCGGCCAGGACAAGCCCGGCCAGCAGCAGGGTGGCCAGAACAAACCCGGCCAGCAGCAGGGCGGCCAGAACAAGCCCGGCCAGCAGCAGGGCGGCCAAAACAAGCCCGGCCAGGGCGCTTAAGACGGCTTAGACCGCTAACCAATGCGGCAGCCCGCTTGCCGGCGGGTTGCCGCTTTTTTGTGTAAAGGTGGTATTGCGTTCCTGGGGCGGCTTCTTCTTCGCCGCGATCGGCCTATGCTTGCGCCATGGTCAGCGCACTGCCGTTGTTCCACCTTTACGGCGATCCTCCGGACGATCAGGCGTTCGATTTCATCCACGTGGAGACGATCGCCTCGCGCTCCTCGATCCACGACTGGACCATTCGCGCCCATCGGCACCGCAATCTTTTTCAGATTCTGCTGATCGAGCGCGGTGGCGGCGAAATGATGTTCGAAGCGGCGAGGCTGCCGTTCGCCGCGCCCGCCGCGATCCTGGTTCCGGCGACGATCGCCCACGGATTCCGCTTCGAACCGAAGGTCACCGAGGGCTGGGTGCTGAGCTTCACGGAGGATGCGGCCGTCGCGCTCACCGATCGCGCGGGCGAGGCGCTTTCCCGGCTGCGCGCGCTCGCCGCGCATCCCATCGTTCCCATTACCGAGGAGGCGGAGCGGACCCGCCTTTCGGCGCTGTGCACGGAACTCTTCGAAGAGGGGAGCCTCGCGCGCGAGGGCTATCGCATGGCGATGCGCGGCCTGCTCGCGCTCATCGCCGTCGGCGTGGCGCGGCTTGCCGCAAGCCGCGCGCGCACGGGCAGCGTGACCTTGCAGCCGGCCGATGCCACCATCACGCAGCTCCGCGCCCTGGTCGACGAATTCTTCCGCCGCGAACATCAGCTCGGCTTCTATGCCGAAAAACTCGGCATGACGGTTGATCGGCTCAACGACCATGTCAAGCGCGCAACCGGCGTCACCGCCGGCCACCTCATCCGCCAGCGCGTGCTCACCGAAGCCAAGCGCCAGCTCGTCTTCTCCGCGCAGCCGATCCAAGACATCGCCCAAGAGCTCGCTTTTTCCGACCCCTCGCACTTCGCCCGCTTTTTTCGCAAGCACACCGGGACGACACCGCACGAGTTTCGCGATCGGCGCGGCGGGTGATCGCGCGCGGTCATTCCGGATCGCCACGAAGTGGCGAGTCCGGAATCCATAACCACTGCCTGTGAATATGGATTCCGGGTCCGGCGCCTTGCGCCGTCGCGGAATGACGAACGAGGCGGCTATTTGCTCAACAAAAATCCCAGTACCGCGTCCGCATAGGCCTGCGGCTGCTCGACGTTGGCGATATGCGCCGCCTCGAGCGTGAGGAGCTGGGCTCCCGGTATGTGGTCGCAAATGAACTCGTTCAAGGCGAGCGGCGTTGCCGGATCGAGCCGGCCGGCGATGACCAGCGTCGGCGCCTTGATCTTGGGCAAGAGCGCCCGGTGATCCATATCGCGAATCGCTTCGCAACAGCTGAGATAGCCTTCGATATCCGTCTTCACGAACATCTCGGTCATGCGGGCGATCGAAGCGGGCGCATGCTGGCGAAAATCCTTGCTGAACCAGCGCTCCATGGTCGCGCCGGCCACGACCGCGATGCCGTTATTGCGCGCGAATTTGATGCGGTCCGCCCAGATCTGCTTGTCGGGGTAGTAGCAGGCGGTGTTGGAGAGAATGAGCTTGTCGATGCGCCCGGCCGCATTGGCGCCGAGCCATTGGCCGACCATGCCGCCCATCGACAGCCCGCACCAGTTGATCGTCGCAATGCCGAGCCCATCGAGGATCGCGAGCACGTCGCGGCCGAGCCGCTCCGTCGAATAAGGCCCCTTCGGCACGCCCGATTTGCCATGGCCGCGGCAATCGTAGCGCACGAGCCGGAAATGGCGCGTGAATGGCGCGACTTGCTCGTCCCACATCGTGAGGTCGGCGCCGAGCGAGTTGGACAGCATCAGCACGGGAGCGCGCTCCGGCCCTTCCACCTCCACATGGATCGCACAGCCATCGGCATTGATGTCGGGCATGAAGCTCTCCTCCCCAATTTCCCCTATGATATGGGGCCCGGCCTTACCGGATCGACCCCTTAGCCGCCCGCGTCGCGCCGCGCCAATCCCGGAAGGCGCCTCACGACGGCCTTTCCAGCCGACGCGTGAGGCGGTAAGCGGTATTTTGGCGCGCTCGAGTGGGGCGCGCGGGCGGGAGCGACCGGCCAAGGAGTGACGCGAAATGGCCATGACGATGAGCGGCGACTATCAGCTTGCAGTCCCGCGGGAAACGGTGTGGGAAAAACTCAACGACACCGAAACCCTCAAGGCTTGCATTCCCGGCTGCGAGCAGCTCGACAAATTGTCCGATACCGAGTTCCAGGCGGTCGTCACGACCAGGATCGGACCGGTGAAGACGAAGTTCAAAGGCAAGGTCACGCTGTCGGATCTCGACCCGCCGAATGGATACAGGATTTCCGGCCAGGGCGACGGCGGGGTCGCCGGCTTTGCCAAAGGCGGCGCGACGGTCAAGCTCTCGCCCAAGGACGGCGGCACATTGCTCAGCTATACGGTCGAGGCGCAGATCGGCGGCAAGCTGGCGCAACTCGGCCAGCGCCTCATCAACGGCGCGGCCAAAAAATTAGCCGATGATTTTTTCCAAAAATTCGTGGCCTCGGTCAGCCCGCCGAGCCCACCGGGGGAAGGCTCACCGACACCGGGGCAGGGTTCACCCGGGCAGAGCGCGCCAGGGGAAGCCTCACCGACACCGGGGCAGAGTTCACCAGGGCAGAGCGCACCAGGGCAGAGCTCATAAGATGGACGCCGCCCAACGCGGCGGGGCTTCGTCACAAGCCACGGGACTATTTGCGCGCGAAACTCTCTTGACCGGCGGTTAGGCCGCGGTTCAGAGTAATTGTCGTTCCAGGGTTGAAACCGGCAAAATCGTCGCGGTTTCGACCTTGGAGGCAGAAAACGGCCGCGAGCCGTCCTGCAAAAAGACGTTTAAAGGGAATTCGAGGAGGGCGCTCATGGCAGCCGTTTCTCTGACAGTCAACGGCAAACCCGTCACCGCCGAGGTCGATCCGCGCACGCTCCTTGTGCAATTGTTGCGCGAGAACCTGCGGCTCACCGGCACGCATGTCGGCTGCGACACCTCGCAATGCGGCGCCTGCGTCGTCCTTGTCGACGGCAAGGCCGTGAAATCTTGCACCGTGCTCGCTTTGCAACTCGAAGGCGCCGACGTGCTCACCATCGAGGGCTTAGCGGCGCCGGACGGGCCGTTGCATCCGATGCAGGAGGCCTTCCGCGAGAACCACGGGCTGCAATGCGGCTATTGCACGCCCGGCGTGATCATGACGGCGGTCGATATCGTGCGCCGCAAGGGTCACGAACTCGACGACCGCACCATCCGCGAGGAGCTGGAAGGCAACATCTGCCGTTGCACCGGCTATCACAATATCGTCAAGGCGATCGCCGCCGGCGCCCGCGCCATGCAAGGGAGCGGCGCCGCTACGAAAGCCGCCGAATAGCAAAGACGCCCGAATAGGGAAGGGGGCGTTCGAAAAGAATACTGCCGGAGGAGACTGCCATGAGTGCAACCGGGATCGGCGCCGCGGTGCGCCGCAAGGAAGATCACCGCTTCATCACCGGCAAGGGCCATTACACCGACGACATCAACCGGCCCGGCCAAGCCTACGCCTATTTCGTCCGCTCGCCGCACGCCCACGCCACGATCAAATCGATCGATGCCAAGGCCGCCTCCGGCATGCCCGGCGTGCTTGCGGTGCTCACCGGCGCGGAACTTGCCGCCGACAAGATCGGCAATCTCATCTGCGGCTGGATGATTCATTCCAAGGACGGCTCGCCGATGAAGATGGCGGCGCATCCGGCGCTCGCCAACGGCAAGGCTTGCCATGTCGGCGATCAGGTCGCGGTGGTGGTTGCCGAGACGCTGGCGCAGGCGCGCGATGCCGCCGAGAAGGTCAAGGTCGACTACGCGGTGCTGCCGGCGGTCGCCGATCCGGCGGCGGCCCAGAAGCAAGGCGCGCCGCAAATCCACGATGTGGCGCCGAACAATACGATTTACCAATGGCATCTCGGCGACCCCAAAGCGGTCGAGGCCGCTTTCAAGTCGGCCAAGCACGTCACCAAGCTCGATATCGTCAACAATCGCCTCATCCCCAACGCGATGGAGCCGCGCGCCGCTATCGCCGAGTATGATTCGGGCACCGGCGCGTTCACGCTCTGGAATACGACGCAGAATCCGCACGTCGCGCGCCTCGTCATCGCGGCCTTCGTCGGCATGGCGCCGGAGCACAAGCTGCGCGTGATTGCGCCCGATGTGGGCGGCGGCTTTGGTTCAAAGATTTTCATTTATGCCGAAGAGGTCGTGGCGCTGTGGGCCGCCAAGCGCGTCGGGCGGCCGGTGAAATGGGTCTCCGACCGCTCGGAGGCGTTCCTCACCGACGCGCACGGGCGCGATCATGTCACGCACGCCGAGATGGCTTTCGATGCCGACGGCAAGATCGTCGGTCTTCGTGCCAAGACCATTGCCAATCTCGGCGCCTACATGTCGACCTTCTCTTCCTGTGTTCCGACGTATCTCTACGCCACGCTGCTGTCGGGTCAGTATGAGATTTCGCAGATCTATTGCGAGGTCGACGCGGTCTACACCAACACGGTACCGATCGATGCGTATCGCGGCGCGGGGCGCCCCGAAGCAGCCTTCGTGGTCGAGCGGCTGGTCGAGGTTGGCGCGCGCGAGATGGGGCAGGACCCGGCTGAGCTGCGGCGCAAGAATTTCATCAATAAATTCCCGCACCAGACACCAGTGATCATGACCTATGACGCCGGCGACTATAACGCCTCGCTCAAAAAGGCGATGGAGCTTGCCGACTACAAGGGCTTTGGCAAACGCAAGCGCGAGTCGGCGCGTCAGGGCAAGCTGCGCGGTATCGGCTTCTCCGCCTATATCGAGGCGTGCGGCCTGGCGCCGTCGCAGGCGGTCGGTTCGCTTGGCGCCGGCGTGGGCTTATGGGAATCCGCCGAGGTACGGGTCAATCCGACCGGGTCCGTCGAAGTCCTGACCGGCTCCCATAGCCACGGCCAGGGTCACGAGACCACCTTCGCGCAACTTGTCTCCGAGCGGCTCGGCATTCCGATCGAGAATGTTTCGATCGTTCATGGCGACACCGACAAGGTGCAGTTCGGCATGGGCACCTACGGCTCGCGCTCCGGCGCGGTCGGCATGTCGGCGATCGTCAAGGCGCTCGACAAGGTCGAGGCCAAGGCGAAAAAGGTCGCCGCGCACATGCTCGAAGCGGCCGAGGGCGATATCGAGTTCAAGGATGGAAAATTCAGCGTCGCCGGCACCGACAAGTCCGCGGCTTGGGGCGACGTGTCGCTCAACGCCTACGTCGCCCACAAATTCTCCGGCCAGGAGCTCGAGCCCGGGCTGAAAGAGGGCGCGTTCTACGATCCGACCAATTTCACCTTCCCCGCCGGCTGCCACATCTGCGAGGTGGAGGTCGATCCCGAGACCGGCAACACCGAGATCGTCGCCTGGACCGCGGTCGATGATTTCGGCGTCATCGTCAATCCGATGATCGTCGAGGGTCAAGTCCACGGCGGCATCGCGCAGGGCGTCGGCCAGGCGCTGTGCGAGGGTGCGGTCTACGACAAGGAAGGCCAGCTCATCACCGGCTCGTTCATGGATTATTGCATGCCGCGCGCCGACCACTTCCCGACAATGACAGTCGAGACGACGGTCACCAAATGCCCGTCCAATCCGCTCGGCATCAAGGGTTGCGGCGAAGCCGGCGCCATCGCTGCGCCGGCCGCCGTCATCAACGCCATCACCGATGCGATCGGGACCGAAGCCATCGCCATGCCGGCAACTCCGCCGGCAGTGTGGGCCGCGCTGCAGAAGTCGGGCAGGTCGGTGCCGCACGCGGCGTGAAAAACAAATCTCCCCGCGCAGCGGGGAGAGGTGATTGAATGAAAACGGAGGACTGCGATGTACAGCTTTACCTTCCATCGTCCGGAGACGCTGCGGCAGGCGGTGAACCTGCTCAGCAAGAACGAGGACGCCAAGCTTCTGGCCGGCGGCCATACGCTCCTGCCGACGATGAAGCTGCGCCTTGCCAACCCGCCGCAATTGATCGACCTGTCGCGCATCGAGGGATTGGCCGGCATCGAGTTGGGCGGCCGCTCGCTCACAATCGGGGCGATGACACGCCATGCCGACGTGCACACCTCGCCGGTGGTGCAGCAGGCCATTCCGGTCTTGGCCAAGCTCGCCGGCCTGATCGGCGACCCGGCGGTGCGCCACATGGGCACCATCGGCGGCTCGGTCGCCAATAACGATCCGACCGCCGACTATTCGGCCGCTTGCCTCGGCCTCGGCGCCACCATCATCACCAATAAACGCCGCATCAAGGCCGACGATTTCTTCACCGGCATGTTCTCGACCGCACTCGAACCGGCGGAAATCATCACCAAGGTGAGTTTTCCCATACCGAAGAAGGCCGCCTATCAGAAATTCCGCAACCAGGCTTCACGCTATGCACTCGTCGGCGTGTTCGTCGGCAAGCGCGGCAGTGAAATCCGCGTCGCCGTCACCGGCGCCGGCGCCAACGGCGTGTTCCGGGTGCCCGCGTTCGAAGCGGCCTTGCAGAAGCGATTTTCGCCAAAATCGCTCGAAGGCCTCACCGTTCCGTCCGACGGCCTCAACAGCGATATTCATGGCAACGCCGAATACCGCGCCCACCTGATCGGCGTGCTCGCCCGCCGCGCGGTCGCCGAGGCGATCGTGAAGCCGGCCGGCTGACCGCTGCACTTACAGACTGAGATCACGTCGGCTTGGTAAAGCGATGAGGCCGCCAACTGAGACGGCCTCTATTTTTCTTTGCATGTCTGAGGCGGATTACAGAAATATCCAAAATTCGCCATGCAAACTTGCGGGTTGGGCGCGCAGTACCAATTACCCGTTGAATTGGAGCAGACGCACCCAGCATTCGCGTTAGAGGAGATAACTATTGCGCCAAATGCGAGCAGGATTGCTCCCACGAGTTTTTTCGTTCGATACATTTTCTGATGCCTCCCAATTCTACCTACGGTACCCATCCTGACAAAATTTCTACATTCGCACAAGGCGATTTCAAATCATTGTGGGTATCAAAACCGGCCACTAGCCCTCAAACCCGGCCAGCACCCAACTGAGGCGGCACAATTATTCGTTAGGTTGCGCACCACAATGCTGGTAGGTAGTGCAAGCCTGCGTTGAGGAGGGGGTCTATGCACTCATTTAAATTGGTAGTGATTGCTGCTTCGGTTGCTCTCGTTCCTTGTGTGGTGCTTGCTGACAATCGCTGTCTCCACCCGAATTTGGCTTGCGGTGATATTGCTCTTTGTTTGGGCGCTGACACTGACCAGAACGATGTCACGCGCATTAAAGACGGGGCGGCGACCGGGGACGGGCATAAGGTATGGCTTGGTGCGGACGCCTGCTGGACAAATAAAAACCAGCACAAACATTGGGCCGGCGATAGCGCCGGTTGTCTAGACCCCGACTATGTCGAGGAGGCTAAGAGAGCCATAAGTGGGGGCTGTCCGGTACAGTAGGCCACTCTCAAATTCCAAAAGGGGCCACTGACGGGAAAAGGGGCCAGCGCCCGGCCCCCTATGAGGATAAAAAGCGAACAAAAGCTAGTACCCGGAATCACCAATCCGCGCAGGCAACGATGCGAACAAGTGTCTCATCCGACTCTCGAATTCACTGCCCGCGCGAATCACGTTTCTATGAAAGTGGGTACTAGCTAGACGTGCTGTCGCCTGATCGGAGACGGTGCTTGACATCCGTCTCGATTTCAGTTACATTCCGCAAATCTTGCCTACCAAAGGACGTCGACCGGGTGACATCGGCCGATGGGGCAAGAGCGGTTCCCGCGGGCGGGGGCTCGTCACCTCCGCACTCGGGCGGCTTCGGGAAGACGCCCGGCCGGCACGATGACCGGTCTGCGACTTAGTCGCTGGACTGGGACAGGAAGGAGCGGGTAACGCCCGCGAAAAACGTGCACGATCTTTCGAACCATCGGGATCGTGCGCCCCGACCAGGTCCCATATGTGGACGGCCCCCTGCTTGCAAGAGTTGGCAGTGTGCGGATCGAAGCGATTGCGATCATATGTCCGGTCTGTTGTCGCGGTCACACATGACCGCTGCCAAGATGGGTTC
>JBEKNW010000121.1:0-13838 GCA_049522435.1 Xanthobacteraceae bacterium | reverse complement strand
AAATATTTCGGCCGCGACGGCCGCGAGGAAGCGGCCGAGCTGTTGCAGCGCCGCTCCGGCAGCGCCGACAAGCCGCGCATGCTCGGCGCCTTCAATGAAGCGACGCCGGACTGGCTGTCATTTTTCATGTTCACGTTCTTCACCGATCGCGACGGCAAGATGCAGCTCGAAAGCCTGGCGCAGTCGGGCTTCGACCCGCTCTCGCGCACCTGCCGGTTCATGCTCACGGAAGAGGCGCACCACATGTTCGTGGGCGAGACCGGCGTCGGGCGCACCATCCAGCGCACCTGCGAAGCGATGCGGGCGGCCGGCATCGCGGACCCGACCGACATCGACAAGGTGCGCGGCCTCGGCGTCATCGACCTGCCGACGATCCAGAAGAAGCTCAATCTGCACTATACGCTGTCGCTCGATCTGTTCGGCTCGGAGGTCTCGACCAACGCCGCCAATGCGTTCAACGCCAGCCTCAAGGGCCGCTATCAGGAGACCAAGATCGACGACGATCACCGGCTCGAGCACTCGACCTATCCGGTGCTCAAGTTCGTCGACGGCGAGATCAAGCGGGTCGATGAGCCGGCGCTGACCGCGGTCAACATGCGGCTGCGCGACGATTATACCGCCGACTGCCAGCGCGGCCTCGACCGCTGGAACAAGGTCATCGCCAAGACCGGAGTCGCCTTCACACTCGAACTGCCGCATGTCGGCTTCCACCGCCAGATCGGCGAGTTCAAGGACGTGAAAGTTTCACCGGCCGGACAATTGATCGACGACGCAACCTGGAGCCGCGACGTCGGCAAATGGCTACCGTCGCGGGACGACGGCGATTTCATCGTCAGCCTGATGCGGCCGGTCTCCGAGCCGGGCCAATTCGCCAACTGGATCGCAGCCCCGCGCGTCGGCATCGACAACAAGCCCGGCGATTTCGAGTACGTGAAGATCGCGGCGTAAAGAATCCTGCCCCGCGAAAGCGGGGAAGGGGGACCGCGCGTTAGCGCGGTGGAAGGGGCGTCGGCGGCGACGCTTGCACAGGCGCCGAACACTCTTCTCGACGATCATGTTTCGCGACTCCCTCTCCCCGGAGGGGAGAGGGTGGGGTTGAGGGGGTTCGGACGTACGAGAAAAACTCCGGCGTCCGAACCCCCTCACCCTCGCTTGCTGCGCTCGCTCGACCTCTCCCCTCCGGGGCGAGGTGAAATAAGTGCGTTCCCGCGACGCGTGCGCGCCCGAGTTATGCCGACGCCATTCACAAAATCGTCCCGCGGAGCATCATCGCGTCACGCCTAAACCGGCGGTGGGACCGGCTTTCGGCTCGATCATGCCCAACAAACAAAAGGAAAGCGGAACGCCGGCAGGCGCATTAGTCCAAACCTCCGCGCCATACGGGCGCGGCTCGCGCGAAGCGTCGCGCGCTCGCCTGTCGGCGTTCCACCACGGCACTTGCTGCAGCGAACCAACGCCGCAGCTCAGCTCCAGAACGCGCTTCCTGGGACGGGGCTAAAGAGCGGGCGTTACCCGCCCCCGCCTGTCCCAGTCCAGCGACTAAGTCGCAGACCGGTCATCATGCCGGCCGGGCGTCTTCCCAAAGCCGCCCGGGAGCCGAGGTGACGAGCCTCCGCCCGCGGGAACCGCTCTCGCTCCATCAACCGGAGTTACCGGCTGGCGTCCTTTAGGCGAGCGAGATTCGCGGCTTGTAGCGGAAATGGGGACGGATGTCAAGAATAATGTCGCTGCCGCAGTGACGCAATTTCCCAACCTCCCCTGGAGGGGGAGGTCGTCGCGCGAAGCGCGGCGGGTGGGGTGACAGCGCCAAAGGGCGCTCGGTCTAGGGGCGTCGCCGGCGCACCCCACCCCCGTCCGCCTGCGCTCGCTGCGCCAGCTTCGGCGGTCGACCCTCCCCCTGCAGGGGAGGGTGAAGCATGTAGCCCTTGGGATCGGTGGAGCGAAGCGGCATCCATCATAAGGCGGCGAGAATGAGTGATGGGTTTCGCAAGGGCTCAACCCATTCTACCGCGCTACCGATTTGGTGATTTCGATTTGCTCGCCGTGTGCATGTGGGCCTCAACTGGCGACTGGCATTCTTTTTTGTACGTTCCACCGGCGCGTCTCGTTGCCGATAAGCGGGATAAGAACATCATCAGGACAATGCAGCCCGTTCCCAATTACGAAAATGGTGATAACGGCACCTGGACGACAAATTTGACTACGGCACTAGAGCGCGTCAGCGGATAGTCGCCTATGTCGTGCACGCGCTCCGGCCGAAGGTCGCGCGGCTAGACGAGGTATTGCGGGCGCTCGCGCTCCTCGCCATACCGCAGGGGGCTGGCGTGCGCAAATATCGGATTGACACAGCTTGAGCGTGTATAATGTGAGTCAAGAATCACAGGAGTCGGGCGATGGCCGACGAAGATGAAGACGATGTAAAAGCGATTTCTGCACTGATCGCAGCGTTGAAGCCGCTCAACGCAGAGAGCCGCGTCCACGTTTTGGAATTTGTACTCAAGAAACTTGGCATTTCGCTGAGTGCCCAGCACGCATCGCCGGCTCACATTCCGGCCGCTGCCCATACTCCCGCTACGCCGCCGCCGGCTACACCTCATCATCCGCCGCCGTCCGGCGTCCACGACATAGGCAGTTTCGCGGCTGCGAAGAAGCCAAAGACGGTCAATGAAAAGGTTGCCGTCATCGGTTACTACCTCGCGCAGCTCGCGCCCGAAGGTGAGCGCCGTGACTACCTGATTGCGGACGACATTAAAACGTACTTCATCCAAGCCGACTTGCAGCTTCCAACCGCTCAGCCGAGCGTGACACTGATCAATGCAAAGAATGCGGGGTATTTCAACGTATCGGACCGGGGGCAGTACAAACTCAATGCCGTCGGTCACAACCTTGTCGCGCACAAATTGCCCAGCAGCGAACCGGGTGAAGCGAAGCGGCGGACTGCCCCGCGCAAGCCTACAAAGAAGGCCACGACGCGCAAGAAAGCAGGAAAATGACTACGCCCGCCGACGAATGGCAATCGCTATGCGGTGCCGTCGGGACGTTCGGTCGCCATGTTGACCAAGTCCGCACCGTCAACATCAACGCCAATTTAATCCGGACAGAAGCGAAGGAAGTAGCGCAACGATATTTTCGCCACAGCCGTTCGTCGCTGCTGAACCTTGGACTGGACGACGAGTTGTCCGTGCTGGACAAAGGCTTCGAGAGCCTTATTCAGTTGTCCAGCGGTATGAATGCAGTGTCGTCGTACAAGAAGCAGATCAAGAGTATCCGAAAGCTGCTTCCCAAAGTCACCACGCGCATCGAATTGAATGAGAGCGGTGTCGTTAGAACGCCCGCCGACACCTCAGCGGAAGACGAGCGTGTCATACAGACGCTAGACGGTTTAGTGCCCTCGGCGGCGTTGTCCTACAGGCAGGCAATCATCGACCTTGCCGACGAGAACCGTCTGTCTTTTCGCGGACCGGCGTCGGAACTGCGCGAGGCACTGCGTGAGACGCTGGATCACCTTGCACTGGATAGCGAAGTGACCAGCGCGCCCGGCTACGTTCAAGAGAAAAACCGCCACGGTCCCACCATGAAGCAAAAGGTACGTTTCATTTTGAAAGCGCGTGGACAGAGCAAGTCTTCCAGTGAAGTACCGGAGCAGACCACAACCACGATTGATGAGATGGTGGGCACACTCACTAGGTCGATATATGATCGTTCCTCGGTAGCAACGCACGTTGCATCCGAACGCCGCACGGTAATTCAAATCCACCGGTATGTCGTGGCTATCCTCCATGACATTTTAGAATTATGAACGCGTAGCCCGTAGGGCGCAATAGCGAAGCGTATTGCGCCGCATTGGTGGTGATTGGCGGATCACGCTTCGCTGATCCGCCCTACGGGCTGGATCGCCCCGCCGCGCATCGGCATCGACAACAAGCCCGGCGATTTCGAATACGTGAAGATCGCGGCGTAAGCGTTATCTGTTCACCGTCATCCTGAGGCGGCCGCGAAGCGGCCCTCGAAGGATACGGCCGAGGTACCGGGGCCGTCGCCCTTCGAGGCTCGCTCCGCTCGCGCCTCAGGGTGACGGGAATGAGTCGATCGGCCCCTCGCGTAGCCGCGCGAGGTCGAAGCGGTCCACCTCGCGCAGCAATTCCACGAACGCCTGCGCGCCGTGCGTGAGTGCCGCTTCGCCCTTCGCGGCGCTCGCCAGCGTCGCATCGCCGATCGCGCCGGTGGCATTGAGGTCCTGCGTCATCCAGGCGAAGCCGGCCGGGCGATCGGCGCCGAGCCATTTGAATTCGCGCGCCATCTCGATGGTGGCTGGCGTTGCGTTGGGCGCCTTCTCCATGCGCACCGTTTCCGGCATCGCGGCGAGCATCAGCGAGGTCTCGATGTCGCCGCCGTGAATGCCGTGCTGCTTCTCTTCGGCCGAAAACGTGTCCTCCGGATAGCCGAAGCGATGCCAGCCGACGGTGACCGCCAGCATGCGAAGTCGCGTGCGTAAATCGCGCGCCACCAGCTCCATGGCCGCGACATTGCCGCCGTGGCTGGTGACGAGAACGAGCTTGCGCAACCCGGCGCGCGCCAGGCTTTCGCCGATCTCGGTCCAGGCGCCGATCGCGGTCGCGGCCGACATTGTCAGCGTGCCGGGATAGGCAAGGTGCTCGACGGAGACGCCGATGCGCTGCACCGGCAAGAACGAGACCGGAAGCTCATCGGGGAGAATTGTGCGAACCCGCGCCAGGTAAGCTTCGGCGATGAAATTGTCGACGCCGAGCGGCAGATGCGGCCCGTGCTGCTCCACCGCGGCGAGCGGCAACACGGCGATCCAGCGCCCGGTCGCTTCGCCGGCGCCGGCAATCTCCTGCCAGCTCATCTCCATCCAGTCGCGTTTGGGCCGGGTCATTCTGGTTCACTCGCCAAGCGATCCGCAGTCTCATATTCTCACGTTGTCGGCTGAAAGGAGCAACCTATGCCGTTCGTCACCCGGTTCTGGGCGATCCTCGCATGGCTTGGCGTAGCTGCCGCCGCGATTGGGCCGGCGTCTGCGGAAACGCTCGACAAGGTCACATTCGGCACCAATTGGGTGGCGGAGGCCGAGCATGGCGGCTTCTATCAGGCGCTCGCCGACGGCACCTATCGCAACTACGGCCTCGACGTCACCATCGTGCCGGGCGGCCCGAACGCCAACAACCGGATGCTGATGACCGTCGGCAAGCTCGATTTCTTTATGAGCGCCAACACGCTGCAAGGCTTCGACGCCGTCGCACAGAATGTGCCGATAATTGACGTCGCCGCCATGTTCCAGAAGGACCCGCAGGTGCTGCTCGCGCATCCCGATCAGGGCATCAACAAACTCGACGATTTGAAAAAGCTGACGATCTTCGTCTCCCCGGAGGGAATGACGAGCTATTACCAATGGCTCAAGGCCGATTTCGGCTTCAAGGACGATCGGGTCAAGCCCTACACCTTCAATCCGCAGCCCTTCCTCGCCGACAAGAACAGCGCGATGCAAGGCTATGTGACGTCGGAGCCATTCGCCATCGAGCGAGAGGGGAAATTCAAGCCCAAAATCTTCCTGCTCGCCGACCAAGGTTTTTCCGCCTATTCGACGCTGATCGAGACGCGCCGCGACCTCGTCGAGAACAAGCCCGATCTGGTGCAGCGCTTCGTCGATGCCTCGATCATCGGCTGGTACAATTACCTCTACGGCGACAATGGGCCGGCCAATGCGCTGATCAAGCGGCAGAACCCGGAGATGAGCGATGAACTCCTCGCTTACTCGGTCGCCAAGATGAAGGAGTACGGCATTGTCGATTCCGGCGATGCCGGCACGCTCGGCATCGGCGCCATGACCGACGCGCGCATGCAGGATTTTTTTGCAAAAATGGTGCGCGCCGGCGTCGCCAAGACGGGCCTCGATTACCGCAAATCCTATACGCTGCAATTCATCGACAAGAAGGTCGGGCTCGAGCTGCGGCCGAAGCAGTAGAACGCCGATGCTGCAGGCGAATACGTCCCATCCCGATCCCCTCCTCGCGCTGCGTGGCGTCGGCAAGGCGTTTCCCAACGGTGTGCACGCGCTCGCCGGGCTTGATCTCGAAGTGCGGCCGGGCGAATTCCTGGCGCTGCTCGGTCCGTCGGGCTGCGGGAAATCGACCGCGTTACGCATTATCGCCGGCTTAAGCGAGCCGACGGAAGGCGCGGTCGAATGGCCGCACGCGGCAACGCAAGCGCAGAGCGAGAGCCGGATCGGCTTCGTGTTCCAGGAGCCGACCCTGATGCCCTGGGCCAATGTCTTCAACAACGTGGTGTTGCCGCTTAAGCTGAAGGACGCGCGTGCCGCGAACTCTACTGAACGCATCGAGGCCGTGCTCGACCGCGTCGGCTTGCGAACGTTCAGCCGCGCCTATCCGCGGGAATTGTCGGGCGGCATGCGCATGCGTGTCTCGCTCGCGCGCGCGCTGGTCACCGAGCCGCAACTTCTGTTGCTGGACGAGCCGTTCGCCGCGCTCGACGAGATCACGCGCTTCAAGCTCAACGACGATCTGCTGCGGATGTGGCAGGCGCTGCGCACGACAATCGTCTTCGTCACCCATTCGGTGTTCGAGTCGGTTTTTCTATCGAGCCGCGTCGTGGTGATGGCGGCGCGGCCGGGCCGCGTCTTTACCGAGGTCGCGGTGGATGCGCCCTATCCGCGCGGCCAGGATTTCCGCACCTCGCCCGAATACGCCGCGTTCTGCCGCCGCGCCTCGGAGGCGCTGGCGCATGCCATGGCGGCGGGGGGAGGCGAGCCATGAATGCGCGCGCATCTGCCGGCGAGCGCCGCGACCGGGCGTTGCGCATCGCCTTGCCGATCGCGGTGTTGGCGCTCGGCCTTGCGATCTGGGAAATGGTGGTGCGGATCGAAAACATTCCGCCCTATGTGCTGCCCGCGCCCGGCCTGGTCTTGCGGACGCTTTTCGCCGACTGGGCTTTGCTGTCGCAGTCGCTCCTGGTCACGCTCATAACGACATTCGAGGGCTTTTTGCTCGCGGCGATCGGCGGCGTCGGGCTGGCGGTCCTGTTCAACCAGTCGCGGCTCGTCGAATATTCGCTTTATCCCTACGCGGTGATCCTGCAGGTGACGCCGGTCGTCGCCGTCGCGCCGCTCCTTCTTATCTACCTGCCGCAGCACGCGGCGGTTTTGGCCTGCGCCTGGATCGTGGCGTTCTTTCCGGTGCTGGCGAACACGACGCTCGGATTGAATTCGGTCGACCGCAATCTCGCCGACCTCTTTTCGCTCTATGGCGCTTCGCGCGGGCAGGTGTTGTGGCGGCTGAAGCTGCCGTCGGCACTGCCCTACATCCTCGGCGGCCTGCGCATCGCCGGCGGGTTGTCGCTGATCGGCGCGGTGGTCGCCGAGATCGCCGCCGGCTCGGCAGGCGCCGGCTCCGGCCTCGCCTACCGCATCGCCGAATCGGGCTACCGCCTCAACATCCCGCGCATGTTCGCGGCGCTGCTGCTGCTCTCACTC
Source organism: Xanthobacteraceae bacterium (assembly GCA_049522435.1). Taxonomy (GTDB): domain Bacteria; phylum Pseudomonadota; class Alphaproteobacteria; order Rhizobiales; family Xanthobacteraceae; genus BOG-931. The sequence goes on along the minus strand of JBEKNW010000121.1, from coordinate 6,331 downwards.
GCCGGCATCGCCATTTTCTATTTGCTCTCGCTGATCAACTACCTGGCGCTGCGCCGCTGGCACGAGAGCGCGCTGGCGGCGGAGAGTTAGCGGCGTGGCGTCGGGCGGCTGCGGTAATTGCGTCAAAGTGTCCAACCTCGGATCTTCGAGAACACTCTGCGGACCGGGAGAAGAGACTTGACCCGAATGGCGCATTCGGGGAACAAGGCCACGCCGCGGCGCCTTCGGACGGGCCCGGCCGGGATTTCAAGAAGCGTCCGCAAGGAGTGCCGAAAATGCCGCAGAATGCCTCGCGTCTTCCCGGGCGCCATTTCCTGCAAATCCCCGGGCCGACACCCGTCCCCGACCGCGTCCTGCGGGCCATCGACATGCCGCTCATCGATCATCGCGGCCCCGAATTTGCCAAGCTCACCAAGCGCGTGCTCGAAAGCATCAAGACGATTTTCAAGACCACGCAACCGGTCATCATCTATACCGCGACCGGCACCGGCGCCTGGGAAGCGGCGCTCACCAACACGCTGTCGCCAGGCGACCGGGTGCTCATGGTCGAGACCGGCCAGTTCGCGACGCTGTGGAAAGTCATGGCGGAGCGATTGGGGCTGCGACCCGAATTCATCAAAACCGATTGGCGCATCGGCGCCGACCCCAAGACAATCGAGGAGCATCTGCGCAACGACAAGGCGCACGAGATCAAGGCGGTCTGCGTGCTGCACAACGAGACCGCGACCGGCTGCCTGTCGCCGATCGACGAAATCCGCAAAGCCATCGACGCGGCCGGCCATCCGGCGCTGTTCATGGTCGATACCATCTCCTCGCTCGCCTCCACCGACTACCGACACGACGAATGGGGCGTCGACGTCACCATCGGCGGCGCGCAGAAGGGCTTGATGCTGCCGCCCGGCATGTCGTTCAACGCGGTGAGCGAGAAAGCGCTGCGCGCGGCGAAGACGGCGAAGCTGCCGCGGTCGTTCTTTCTCTGGGACGACATGCTGACGATGTACAAGCAGGGTTTCTTTCCCTACACGCCGGCCACGCAGATGGTGTACGGCCTCGATGTGTCGATCGGGATGCTGCACGAGGAAGGTCTCGATAACGTCTTTGCCCGCCACGCCCGGCTCGCCGAGGCGACGCGCCGTGCGGTGCGCGCGTGGGGGCTCGAAATCCTCTGCCGCGAGGCGAGATACTACTCGCCGACGATTACCGCCGTGCTCCTTCCCGACGGCTACGATGCCGATCAATTCCGCGGTCTCGCGCTCAACACCTTCAACATTTCCTACGGCGCGAGCTTCGGCCCCTACGCGAAAAAATACTTCCGCATCGGCCATCTCGGCGACATCAACGACGCGACGCTGATCGGGGCGCTGGCGGTCACCGAAATGGCGCTCGCGCTCGCCGGCGTGCCGCATAAGAAGGGCGGCGTGCAGCCGGCGATGGATTACATCGTATCGACGCAAGGCCGCGCCGCGCGGGCGGCTGCGGAGTAATACGGTTTCCGTCACCCTGAGGTGCGAGCAAAGCGAGCCTCGAAGGGCGACGGCCCCAGCACCTCGGCCGTATCCTTCCAGGGCCGCTTCGCGGCCGCCTCAGGATGACGGTGAACTGATCACGCCAACGGCACCGCCGCCACCTGGTCCTTGAACGCCTGGCGCGCGGAGATCGCCGCATACCAGCGCTCGAAATGGCGCAGCGGCGGCCGCTCCGCCACGAGCGCCCGATAGCGATTGGCAATGACGCCGACGGGAATGTCGCCGTAGGAGAAGGCGTCGCCCGCGACATAGGCGGTTTTGGCGAGCGCACTGTCGAGAATCGACATCGCCGCAGTCGTCTGCTTTTTCGATTCCTCGATCGCCGCGTGGTTGCGCTGTTCCGGCGGCGTGCGGATCAAGCCCCAGAAGCAGGCGAAGATCGCCGGTCCGAGAACGCTGAGCTGCCAATCCATCCAGGCGCCGGCCAGCGCCCGCGCGCGCAGATCGGCCGGTTCGAGCACATTGGCGCGGTGCTTGGCGGCCAGATACCGCACGATCGAGTTCGATTCCCAGAGCAGGAAGCCATCCTCCTCCTCGAGCGTCGGCACCAGCCCGTTCGGGTTCATGGCGAGATAGGCCGGCTCGCGATTTTTGCCGAACGGTCCGCCGATATCGATGCGCTCGTGCGGTAGCCCGATCTCGCCGACCGCCCACATCACTTTCTGCACATTCGCCGAAGTATTCCGCCCCCAGATTTTGATCACGGGTTTTCCTCGCTTTCATGCGCACGGCATGGCGGGGCATGTCCCGGCCATCCACGTCTTTTGTTTGCTCAGCCAAGTCGTGGATGCCCGGCACATAGGCGAGCGAAGCGACGCCGTCCTTCGAACGGCTATGGCCGGGCATGACGGCAAAGGTCAATCCAGCCGCCGCGCTTCCTCGGGCAGCATGATCGGGATGCCGTCGCGGATCGGATAAGCGAGCTTTGCCGCGCGCGAGATCAGTTCCTGTTTCTCCGCGTCGTATTCGAGCGGACATTTGGTCAGCGGACAGACCAGGATTTCCAAAAGCTTCGGATCGACGGTGGCGGCGGGATGGTCGGCGGAAGGCGTGGACATCGGTGACTCCAGTTCGAATCATTATACCAAATAACCCTCCCCCGCTTGCGGGGAAGGTAGGGTGGGGGTCTGCGGCCGCGATGCTCGCGCAAGCGTCAGACACTTGCCCCCTCCCGCTTCGCTTCGCTCGCGACCTCCCCGCAAGCGGGGGAGGATTAGTTACTGCAGCGACGTCTCGCCCGATGTGTTGCTCTTGGCGAGCTCCATCTCGGTGACGGCGACCAGGATCTCGGCGCGGGTTTTCAGGTCCGGCGCCTCCAGCATGGCCTGTTTCTCCGCGGCGCCATAGGGCGACATCATCGCCAGCGCATTGACCAGCGCTTCGTTGGGTGCGTTCTCGATGCCTTCCCAATCGGCCTTGAGATTGTTGGCCTTGAGGAAATCCGCGAGCGCGCGCAACAGCGCCTTGCGGTCGACCTCCTCCTCGCCCTTGCGCGCGGTGAAGTCGGCAATGAAGGGCTGATAGGTCACCCGGCATTGCCGGTACGGCGTGCCGACGGCAAGCTCTTCCTCGATGCGGAAGCGCGCGATACCGGTGAGCTGGACCAGATAGCGGCCGTCGCCGCTCTCGGCGAGCTGGGTAATCCGCCCGACGCAGCCCACGCGAAACAAATGCGGCTTGTTCTGGTCCGGTCCGGGATGGACGGGATCGGGCTGGATCATGCCGATCAAGCGCGACCCGGAGCGCAGCGCCTCGTCGATCATCGCCAGATAGCGCGGCTCGAAAATGTTGAGCGGCATCTGCCCACGCGGCAACAGCAATGCTCCCGGCAGCGGGAATACCGCGATCACGCCGGGGAGAGCGTCGGGCCCCTTGTAGATCGCATTGATCGGCATGTCGTACTCCGCACGCGACCGGACGCTTCACCTCCCGCGCAGCGGAAGCGATAAGAGGCTACGCGAACAGGATCGAGGAGAGTTGCTTGCGGCCCTCGATCGTGGCTTCGTCGGTCGGACCCCATGCATCAAAGAACTGAACGAGCTGCTTGCGGGCGCCGTCATCGTTCCATTTGCGGTCGCGCTTGACGATGCCGATCAGCTGTTCGAGGGCATCGAGCCGGCGGCCCTTGCTATTGAGCGCGAGCGCGAGATCGAAGCGCGCCTGATAGTCGAGCGGATTGGCGGCTACTTTCTGTTCTAGCTCGGCGATGGGCTCGAGCGTCTTCACCTGCTCGGCCAATTGCAACGCGGCTTGCGCGGCGGCGACGGAGGATTCGTTGCGTTTCGAATCCGGGATCATGGCGAGCGTCTGCCGCGCCTGGTCGAGCGCGCCGGTCTCGACGTAGCAGCGCGCCAGGCCGGCGAGCGCCGGCACGTTGCTGTTGTCCTCGGCGAGGAGCTGCGCATAGAGGTTGGCCGCGCCGGCGGGATCGCCGTCGAGGAGCGCCGCGTCGGCGGTCTTGAGCAGATCCTTGGCTTCGCCGCCGATGCTGCCCTTGGTGAGGCGTTCGAGAAACGCCACCACCTGGGTTTCCGGCAGCGCCCCCATGAAACCGTCGGCCGGCTGGCCGTTGACGAAGGCGATCACGGCCGGGATGGACTGGATGCCCATCTGGCCGGGAATGGCCGGGTGATCGTCGATGTTCATCTTGACGAGCTTCACCTTGCCCTTGGCGGCGCGAACCGCCTTCTCGAGCACCGGCGTCAGCTGCTTGCAGGGGCCGCACCAGGGCGCCCAGAAATCGACCAGTACCGGCTGCCGCTTCGATTCCTCGATGACATCCTTGACGAAGGCTTGTGTCGTCGTGTCCTTGACGAAGGTTTCCGCGGCCGCGGGTTGAGCTTGCTGCAACATGAGCCTTGATGCGCCTTCCCTTTGGGGCCCCGGCGGGGGCCGCAATCTCGCCTATTCGCCTGATTAAATGGGGAGAACGCGGGCTGAATGCAATCGCGGCTTCAGGCCGGTGCGACCGAGACGGCCTCGATCCGCGGCCGGTGCCCGGTGGCTTCGAGGAACTGAAGCAGCCCCTCACGAGAAATCGTCGTCGTGCCGGTGTTCACCAGGGGGTGAAAGTTGAGCACCTCGTGCGCCATCATGCCGGCATCGAGGATGACCGTCACCCGGCCGGCCTTGTCGTTGATGACGGCGAACGGGGTCACGGCGCCGGGCTCGACGCCCAGCGTCTCGCGCATGAGGTCGGCCGAGCCGAAGGAGAAGCGCCCGGACGCGCCAAGCAGGCGGTGCAGCGATTTCAGCTCGATCGCCGCGTCTTCCGGCGCCACCACCAGGAACACCGCGCCCTTCTTGTCGCGCAGGAACAGGTTCTTGGTATGCCCGCCGGCCACCTGGCCGCGCAGCGCCCGCGCCTCCTCGACCGTGAACACCGGCGGATGGCTCACCGTCTGGTGGGCAATGCCGAGACTGTCCAGGTAGGCGAAAAGCTCATCCGGCGAGGCAGGCATCGGCGGGTTTCCTAGGCTGGGAGAGCGGCGGTTGCAAAGCTTCCCGCTCTTTGCCATAGCTTTGCCGCGGCGGCATCGGATGCTGCCGCCTTACCCCTTTTACGGATGCGGGTGTAGCTCAGGGGTAGAGCACAACCTTGCCAAGGTTGGGGTCGAGGGTTCGAATCCCTTCGCCCGCTCCACTGCAAAATCAAGCACTTAGACGAGATCATGGAACACCGGATTTTTGGCTCGGGGGTAGCCACGGACGGGGTAGTCACCATGTTTTGAGATTGGTCGGCGCGGGACCGGCGCACGCGGTGTCCGCAGCCTGGAGGCGCGCCAACGCTCCCCCAGCCACTTGGGCCCAGCCGCTCAAGTGATGCCCGCAACAACAAACCGCGAACCGCACTGTCACCAAGTCCCGACTACCACGGCCCCACTAAGGGCTAAACTGCAAGGATTCAAAGTCTGGAAAATCCAACGACTCGAATTGCGTCCGCGTGCGGATGCAATCGAGGCCCGATGTGGCAAATCGGCCGGCTGTCGGCCAACGTCGTCGAAAGCCGAAAACTCGGCGCGCTGCTGCCGAGCCGCAAGCCACGCTTGCCCGCAGCGATTGGCAGAACCGGGACACCCCTCATTCGGTCAAAGCCGTGGCGCAATTATCGCTGGGATTCGCAACCGCTAGCGGACCGAATCCGATCCGCGTTGTGAAGATCACCGCGCAAACCGAAACCTAAAGGTTCGGCTTTTATCCACTTGTGCGCTGGTGTATCCTCAAAGGCCGCGCGTGGGAGTGGGGAAATGACTGTACTATTCGCCATCCTCGTACATCTCGTGCTGTTTTGCGCAGCAATCCTCCAACTCGTACTCGTCATATATTTGATTTTTAGGTATGATCCTAATTCCGCAAATCATCCCGCCCCATCTCTTGCCACGTCAGAGGAGAGAGAGGCCCTTGAAGAGCAACGAGATAAGTTAGAACTTGAAATTGATACATTGGAAAAGAAACTTCAAAAGGCGCACGCTGACGAAGAGCTTGATCCACAGCTTCGTAAGATGCGCCGTCAGCTAGAGAAATTAGCGGCTGAACAAAAACAACAATTTTTCGATGGCCTTCACATTGCTAAAAGAGGTCGAAGTGAAATTCATTTTGTGGACGATTTTACAATGCGAGCCATTGCGGCGATAGTTGGTCTGCTTCTTTATCTGGGTGCCCGCGCTTTAGGAATCTCTATTCCCGCATTATTAATCAGACCATAAGTAAGTTCACCATCACGCGGCATATTTGAGGGATGGCTTTTGGTAGAACGATCGGATTTTCTCCGGGTCGTTCTGCAATTGGCGCATTGATAAGCGGAC
>JBEKNW010000120.1:0-13976 GCA_049522435.1 Xanthobacteraceae bacterium | reverse complement strand
TCGGTCGCGCCAGCGCCAGCATTCTCGGGATTGCCGAGCGCGTGCTGCATGAACCACATGGTGGCGTCCTGAAGTTCGCCGAGCGCTTGGCCGAGCGGCTTGACGTAAGGCGCCATCTCACCGTCGCTGCCGCGCTCCTTGATATAGCCGGATACCTCGCCGAAAAACGCCCGCAAGGCGCGGCCGCCGTCTTTCGGCAGCTTGCGGCCGACGAGGTCGAGCGCCTGAATGCCGTTCGCGCCCTCGTAGATCATGGCGACGCGGACGTCGCGAACGAACTGCTCCATGCCATGCTCGGCGATGTAGCCGTGGCCGCCGAAGATCTGCTGCGCCAGCACCGTATTGGCAAAACCCTGATCGGTGAGCACGCCTTTGATCACCGGCGTCATCAGGCCCATATGGTCGTCGGCGGCTTGGCGCTCCTTGGCGTCGCCGGAGCGATGGGCGACGTCGCTCTTGAGCGCGGTCCATAACACCAGCGCGCGCGCCGCCTCGTTGAAGGCGCGCATGGTCATCAGCATGCGGCGCACATCCGGATGCACGATGATCGGGTCGGCGGGCTTGTCCTTGAACTTCGCCCCGGTCAAGGCGCGTCCGGCGAGCCGTTCCTTGGCATAGGCGGCGGCGTTCTGATAGGCGACCTCGGACAGCGCCAGCCCCTGCACGCCGACGGCGAGCCGCGCTTCGTTCATCATCGTGAACATCGCCTGCAAGCCGCGATGCGGCTGCGCGACCAGCCAGCCGGTCGCATCATCAAAGTTCATCACACACGTGGAATTGCCGTGGATGCCCATCTTCTCCTCGATCGAGCCGCAGGAGACGGCATTACGAGCGCCGAGGCCGCCGTCGGCCGCCGGCAGGATTTTGGGCACGACGAACAGGGAAATTCCCTTGACGCCTTCCGGGGCGCCATCGATGCGCGCCAGCACGAGGTGGACAATGTTCTCGGCGAGGTCATGCTCGCCGGCGGAGATGAAAATCTTGGTGCCGGTAATCTTGTAAGTGCCGTCCGTCTGCGGCACCGCCCGGGTGCGCACGAGACCGAGATCGGTGCCGCATTGCGGCTCGGTGAGATTCATCGTGCCGGTCCATTGGCCGCTGATGAGCTTGGGAAGGTAAAGTGCCTTCAGCTCTACCGCACCGTGGGCGAAGATCGCCGCGGCTGCCCCCTGCGTGAGACCCGGATACATGGCGAAGGCCACGTTCGCCGAGGCGAGGAACTCGCCGATGGACTGCGTCAGCGCCATCGGCAGGCCCTGGCCGCCGAATTCGGCCGGCGCCGAGGCGCCGATCCAGCCGCCTTCGGTGAGCCGCCTATAGGCGTTCTTGAACCCGGTCGGCGTGGTGACGGAGCCGTCGTCGTGGCGCCGACAGCCTTCCTTGTCGCCGACGCGGTTGAGCGGAGTGAGCACGTCCTCGCAGAATTTTGCCGCCTCCGCGAGCACCGCTTCGACGAGGTCGGGCGTGGCGTCGGCAAAGCCCGGCAAGTTGTTGTAGCGATCGATGTGGAACACGTCGCTCAACAGGAACATCACGTCATCAACGGGAGCCTTGTAGGTCGGCATAATGTCGCCCTCCGTGCCGCGTCGACCCGGCGCCGGCCGAGCCGAAAGGTATAACGTAGCCGATTTGCGTCAACGATGGGACAGAATATGGGGGCTTTCGGCCGCACGGATTCTCCTCCTCGCCGCTGCGGAAAGGATGCTGCGCGAACGAAGAGGAGTGAAGGCGACAATGTCGCCACGGCAAACGCTGTTCGCCGTTCACTCGACTCGGCGAGAACGCCCGTCGGTGTCTTCGAGAAGCTTCCTGTAGAACGACGTGCAGATCTGCCGCAGCTCGGCGATCGCAATTTCGATACCGCGCTTCTGCTGTTCGAGCAGATTGATCTGCGCCACGCATTGCTCGCGCGTGAGATGCAGACCGTTGCCGTCCGGCTTGCTGAGGAGGTCTCTGATTTCCGCAAGCGTGAAGCCGAGCCGCCGGCCGGTAAGAATGAGCATGAGGCGCTCGCGGTCGCCGTGGCGGTACAGCCGTATGGCGCCGTGACGTTGCGGGCTGATCAGCTGCTTCGCCTCATAGAAGCGCAGCGCGCGCAGCGTCATGCCGAGTTCGCGCGCCACCTCACCGATCGTCATCGGGCTATCGTTGGAGGTATCGTTGGGCGTATCCGCTTCGCCCAATTCGGGCCTGCGATCGTGACCGTTGCGAGCAGCATTTCCCGCCACCGCCAGGTCCGCCGCGCAAATGCTCGTATTGTGCGCCATGAGCCGTGAGCCGCTCGGAAAGGTCGAACCACCGTTCTCATGACTCTCGGCCCCCATGAAAGGGCTTGCCGGTAACCGTAACGGTTACGGGAACCCGCGCGGTGTCCGGTCACCGCCGCAAGTGAACGCGCGGCGCGCGGCAGCGCGTCCTTTTAACGGCTTCTTTACCGTAATCCTAAACAGTCGGTCCCGAGGACAGAGAACCGCGCCCTCCGCGTCGTCTGTTCACGAGCATCAGCTCGAAACAGGGGGCACATCCTGCTCCTCACGATGTGGCTTGGACGCGAGAATGAAATCGGGCGGTCCGTGGAATCTCAGAGGTCTCCGTCCGGAAGCGCGCGAGGCTGCGCGCGCCGCCGCACGCCGATCCGGCACGTCCGTCGGCGAATGGCTCAACAGCGTGATCCAGCCGGCTGATGAAAAAGATGGCGAGTTTGCGCCGTCCGCCGATCGCGATCGCGACGCGGACGATTCCTGGCGCCAGAGCGTCCGCTACGACGATCGGGAGCGGCACGGCGGGCACCGTGACGCCAACTGGCGCGGTCGCGACGGCGAGTCGGATGATCAGCGGCGCCAGAACTTCCGTTACGACGCGCGGGAACAGGACCGCCGGCACCGTGACGCCAACTGGCGCGCTCGCGATCGCGAGTCGGATGATCAGATGCGCCTGAACTTCCGCAATGACGAGCGGGAGCGCGGCGGGCACCGCGACGCGAACTGGCGCCGCGATCGCGAGTCGGGCGATCAGTGGCGCCAGAGCTCGCACCACGACGATCCGGAGCAGCACCGCCAGCACCGTGACGCGAACTTGCGGCGTCGCGATCGCATCGAAGAGGAGGAGGTGCCGGTCCGCCGCGAAGGCGCTTATCGCGATGAGCACCGCAGCGAACGCGCCAATCGTTCCCGCTGGGAGCAAGACCGCTATGATGAACGAGCCGACCATCGTCCGTCGCAAGACAATCGCGATGTGTTGATCGACCGCGCCGTAGCCGAGATCACGGCGCGGCAGCGCGTGCTCGATGGCGGGGCTGCTGCGGAACCCGCGTTCACGCCGCCGCAACCGCCACCGCTTTCGCCGCTTCCGGAGGAAAACCGCTCGGCCTGGAATGCGAGCCCGCGATCCGAGAGTGTACCGATACCGGCGCTCGACCTCAGCGGCCTCGAGCGGCAACTGCGCCAGATCACGACGCGGATCGAGGCGCTGCGGCCGGCCAGCGACCTCGAATCGGCGATCCATGGGCTTCGTACCGAGCTTACGGAGATCGGTCGCCTGCTCACGGAAGCGCTGCCGCGGCGCGCGGTGGAATCGCTCGAGATCGAGATCAAGGCCCTTGCCCAGCGCATCGACCACAGCCGCCAGTCCGGCGTCGATGCGATGGCGCTTGCCGGCCTCGAGCGCGGACTTAGCGAGGTGCGCGAGGGGTTGCGCGGTCTCACGACCGCCGAAAGCCTGGTCGGGTTCGACGAGACGGTGAAGGCGCTCGTGGACAAAATCGACGTGATCGCCGCGAGGGATGATCCGGCCGCGCTGCAGCAGCTCGAGACGGCGATCGGCGCCTTGCGCGGTATCGTTTCCCATGTCGCCTCCAACGACACGCTGACCAAGGTCGCGGAAGACGTGCGTTCGCTCGCTGCCAAGATCGACGGCCTCGCCAACAGCGCGGCAAGCGGGCACGCCCTCTCGGCGCTCGAGAACCGCATCGATCTGTTGGCCACCGCGCTCAATGCCTCGACCGAAGCGGGCCACGCGGTCCCTCGAGAACTCGAGAGGCTGCTTGGCGGGCTGATCGAGAAGCTCGAATGGGTGCAGCTCACGCACACCGATCACACGGCGCTCGCCCATCTCGAGGACCGCATCGCGACGCTGGTCAAGCGTCTCGATGCCTCCGACGCGCGGCTCGGCCTACTCGAAGGTATCGAGCGTGGGCTCGCCGATCTGCTCGTCTATATCGAGCAATTGCGCGGCGCAAACGGCGGGGGCGAGGGTGGCGCAAAGGCCAAACCGGTCGCCGTCGATGCGATCGAGAACGAGGTTGCCGAAATCAAGCAAACGGAGCGCCGCACCCAAGATTCACTCGAAGCCGTTCAGGATACTGTGGAGCACGTCGTCGATCGCCTCGCCATGATCGAAAGCGACATGCGCGGTGACAAAGCGGGGGCCGTGCCTGCGGAGCCGTTGCCGGTGAAAGCGCAAAAATCCATGCTGGCGCCGCCGCCGATCGAACCGGCCGCGATGCCCACGGCGTCCGCTGCCTCAGCCGCCGCGCCGCCGCCGCCGCCGCCCGCGCCCGCGCCGCATCGGCCCGCCACGGCGCGGCGGCCGATAGATCCCAACTTGCCGCCCGATCATCCGCTGGAGCCCGGCTTCGCCGCTGGTCACTCCCGCCAGCCGCCGTCAGCGGCCGACCGGATCGCCGCGTCCGAAGCCGCTGTGGGGTCCAAGCCTCCCGTCATCCCTGATCCAGGCCGCGGTAAACCTGATTTCATCGCCGCCGCCCGCCGCGCTGCGCAGGCGGCCGCCTTGGCTTCGCCGAACGATCAATCGAGTGCCGAAGCCGCCGCGGGAGGTCCGACCCAGTCGAAGAAGAAGCTGACTGAGCGCCTGCGCACCTTTTTTGTCGCAGCCGCCGTCGTCGTCATCGTCGTCGGCTGTCTCCATATTGTTTCACGGCTGTTCGAGGATGGCGGCTCGGGTGCGCCTGCGCAGGTGCAAACAGAGCCTCCGCAGGTGCAGACAGAGCCTCCGCAGGTGCAAACAGAGCCGCCGCCACCCGCCATCGCGGCGCCCGGAGCAAACCCCACGAATCTGCCGACGACGATTCCGGTTCCGCTCTCTGGCGTCGATCCCGCGCAGAATCCTGGCGCGCCGCAACTGCCACCAAGTTCGACACCCGGCACGACAACAGGCGGCAGACCCGGACAGCAGTCCCTGCTGAACGACACCGCCGCACCGTTCGCCATGGCCACCGGCACGCTTCCCGCCGGCGACAAGGCGCGGATCGACGGAACCGGCACTGGAGTGGCGCCGTGGTCGGCGACCGACATCACCGGTACGCTGCCGGGGCCGTCGGCGACGCACTCCCCCGCGACAGCTCCGGCGCCGATGGTCGGCGACAAGCTACCGGTCGCGATCGGGGGACCGGCACTGCGCGCGGCGGCGCTCGCGGGCGACGCGTCAGCCGCTTACGAGGTGGCAGTACGCTTCGCCGAGGGCCGCGTGGTTCCGCCGAACAACGAGGAAGCCGCGCGCTGGTTCGAGCGCGCCGCCAAGAAGGGGCTCGCGCCCGCGCAGTTCCGGCTTGGGACCCTTTACGAGAAAGGCGTCGGGGTGAAAAAAGACCTCATCGCGGCGCGCGACCTCTACCGCGCCGCCGCCGATAAAGGTCACGGCAAGGCCATGCACAATCTCGCCGTGCTCTACGCCGAAGGCATCGACGGCGCGGCCGATTATCGCACTGCGGCGCAGTGGTTCCGCAAGGGCGCCGATCACGGCATCACCGACAGCCAATACAACCTCGCCGTCCTTTATGCGCGCGGCATTGGGGTGGAGCAGAATTTCGCGGAATCCTACAAGTGGTTCTTTCTTGCCGCCAAGGACGGCGACAACGACGCCGCCAAGAAACGCGACGAGGTGGCCTCCCATCTCGACCAGCAGTCGCTCGCGGCCGCGCGCCTTGCGGCGCAGAATTGGACCCCCCAGCCGCAGCCCGCGGATGCGATTACGGTGAAGGCGCCGGGAGCCTGGGACCCGCCCGCAAACGGGACGCCGGCGGCAAGGCCAAAACCGCGGTCCGCTAAAGCTCCCGCGGCAGACGCTGCCAAGGTCAACTGAGCCTCGGTTGGTCCCCGAGCCGGTCATTCCGAGGCGCCGCGAAGCGGCGAGCCCGGAATCTATATCCGCGGGCGCTGGGGCTATGGATTCCGGGCTCCTCGCGGAGTTTATCATCGGGCCGGCCACTTCGGGCCGGACCCGTTGGCTCGGCCCCGGAATGACAGCCGAAGCTTCCGCACGAGGCGTCGCGCGAGTAGAACGGTCCAAACCGCAGATCCGAGCGCCCGGCAGTCCATCAGTGCAAATCTACCTTCCGATCGCCGACATTCCCGTCAACGTCTTTCTTGTGTTTGCGATGGGCCTTGCGGTCGGGTTCATCTCCGGCATGTTCGGGGTCGGCGGCGGCTTCCTGATGACGCCGCTCCTGATCTTCATCGGCGTGCAGCCGGCCGTGGCCGTGGCCAGCGTCACGACGCATGTGGCGGCTTCCTCGTTCTCCGGCGCGATCGCATATTGGCGGCGCAACGCCATCGACGTCACGCTGGCGCTCACATTGCTCGCCGGCGGCATCGTCGGCAGCGCCGGCGGGGTCGCGCTGTTCACCTGGCTGCGCGCGCTGGACCAGCTCGACCTCGTTATCGGACTGTCCTACGTCACGCTGTTGAGCATTGTCGGCGTTTTGTTGGTCGGTGAGAGCGCCCGCGCGATCATCCGCAGCCGCCAGGGCAAGCCGGCCGAGCTGCGCCGGCCGGGCAGCCATGTCTGGTTCCACGGGCTGCCGCTCAAGCTGCGGTTCAAACGCTCGAAAGTCTATGTCTCCGCGATCCCGGTGCTGGCGATCGGCTTCATCATCGGCTTCATCGGCGCCATCATGGGCATCGGCGGAGGCTTTCTGCTGGTGCCGATGCTCATCTATCTGCTGCGGGTGCCGACCGCGACGGTGATCGGCACCTCGATGGTCTTGACCTTCCTCACCATGGTGTCGGCGACCGTGCTGCACGCGGCGACCAATCACCTGGTCGATGCCGTGCTGGCGCTCATCCTGATGGTGGGCGGCGTGATCGGCGCTCAGTTCGGCGCGCATGCCGGGCAGCGCATCCGCGGCGAGTGGCTGCGCCTTCTGCTCGGGCTGCTGGTCCTTGCGGTCGGCCTGCGCTTCGCGTTCCAGCTCGTGCTGCAGCCGGAAGATCTATACTCGATCCGATCCACCGGGGGTGCGCCATGAGTTACGCGCTCGCGGCGGCGCTCGCCCTTGCGGGTCTCCTCGCCAATGCCGGCCCGGCCGCAGCCGAGCGCCTGGTCGCTTCGCTGACCAATCATCGCGTGATGATCACGTCGAACTATACCGGAGTGGAACTGGTCCTGTTCGGTTCGGTCGAGCGCGACGCCACCACCATCGGGCGACACGGGCCCTACGATATCGTCGCGACCATCATCGGGCCTCGGGAACCGCTGCGCACGCGGCGCAAGCAGCGCGTGCTCGGCATCTGGGTGAACACCGCGTCGCGCACTTTTGTCGATCCGCCCTCTTACCTCGCCGTTCTCACGAGCCGTCCGCTCGACGCCATCACCAGCGCCGAGAACGAGCGGCGGCTGCAGCTCGGGATCGCCAATACGCCGTTTCCGGAATTGATCAACAACGATATCGGCGAGGTGAGCAACGACCCGTTCCGCGCCGCGCTGGTGCGGCTGATGCGGGAGCGCGGCCTCTACAGCGAACAGCCGAATGCGGTGACCTTGCTCACGCCGACCCTGTTCCGCGCCGCGATCTCGCTGCCGGCACAGGTGCCCATCGGCAGCTACAATGTCGACGTCAAGCTGTTTGCCGACGGCAATCTGATCGCGCATACCGATTCGGCTTTCGAGATCGTCAAGGTCGGCTTCGAGCAGTTCGTGGTCAATGCCGCGCGCGAGCACGGCCTGCTTTATGGGCTGGCGACCGCCATGATGGCGCTGTTGACCGGCTGGATCGCCAGCGTGGCGTTCCGGCGAGACTGATCTTCAATCCGGCAGGCACCGTTCCGCGGCGACGGCATAGAGCCGGCTCGCACCGAGCATGTGGGCGGTGAAGGCGAGTGTGCCGAACAAAGCCCAAATCGCACGGTCGCGTACGTTGAGGCCGCCGGCATAGGCGCCGAAGGCCGGCATGACGAGGCGCTTGCCGTCGCTGGCGAAGCAGCGCCGCCTCACCGCGCGCCCGCGCTGCGCCACACGCGCGAGCGGATGCAGGTGGCCGGCAATCTCGCCAGCGCACGAATTCCGTAAAGGCTCGTGGCGGAAGGTCAGCGGGCCGAGCGCCAAAATTTCGGCGAAACGGCCGCCGATGCCGTCGGGGAGATCGGGATCGTGATTGCCGGCGATCCAGACCCAATCGCGTCCGTGCTGGAGCAGCTTGAGCACTGCGCGGTCGGCACCGGTCATGCGCAACGGCCCGTTGCCGTCGTGGAAGCTGTCGCCGAGCGCGATCAACAGACGCGGCGAATAGCGCTCGATAAGGCGCGCCAGCCGGGCCAATGTCGCTGCCGTGTCGTAGGGCGGCAGCAACACACCACGCGCGGCGAAGGCCGAACCTTTTTCCAGATGCAGATCGGCGACGACAAGCAGCTTTTCGTCCGGCCAGTACAGCGCGCCGGCCGGATCGGCGAGGAGCGTGGCGCCGGCGAGGGGGATCGCGTGATCCGCTCGTCCCCGCGAAAGCGGGGACCCAGCAGATTGCGCAACTTCGCGATCCAGGTCTGGATTCCCGCTTGCGCGGGAATGAGCGGGAGAAGGGCCACCCCTCACTGCATTGCCTCCTTCACCAATTCGTCTGCCGCCTCGGCGAGCAGCGAATCGGCTGCCTCGCCGTAAACCGCCTCGCGGCCGATTTCGAGCATGACCGGCACGGCAAGCGGAGACACGTGGTCGAGCGCCTTATGAACGATTCGGCCCCTGATGCGCGAGAGCATATCGGCGAGACGGCGCACGTCGAGCAGGCCGGTCGCGGCGTCGGCGCGGGCGGCACGCAACAGCATGTGGTCGGGCTGGTGGCTGCGCAGTACGTCATAGACGAGGTCGGTCGAGATCGTGACCTGCCGCCGTGATTTTTCCTCACCCGGGAAACGGCGCTCGATCAGGCCGGCGATGATCGCGCAATTGCGGAAGGTGCGCTTCATCAGCGCCGATTCGGCGAGCCACGCTTCGAGGTCGTCGCCGAGCATGTCTTCATCGAAGAGCGCGGCGAGCGCGAACTCCCCGCGGGCAATGTGCAACGCGACGTCGCCGAGGCCCCAGACGGCGAGCGCGTATTCGTTGGCGACGAAGCCCATGGGTTTGAGCCGCGCGCGCTCGAGCCGCCGGGTCAGCAGCATGCCGAGCGTCTGATGCGCCAGCCGCCCTTCGAACGGATAGCAGACGAGATAATGCTTGTTGGCGCGCGGGAACGTTTCGACCAAGAGCTCGCGGGCGCCCGGCAGCTGCGAACGCCATTTTTGGATTTCGAGCCACTCGCGCACCTGCGCGGGCAGCGCATGCCACTGGCGTGAATCGGAGACGATGGCGCGCACGCGCGCGGCGAGATAGGTGGAAAGCGGGAATTTTCCGCCCTCGTAGGCCGGCACCTTGGGGTCTTCGGAAGCCGAGCGCGAGACGTAGACCTCGTCCTCGACCAAAACCTCGTATTGGAGGATTTCTCCGGCGAACACGAAGGTATCGCCGGGCACCATGGTCTCGACGAAATATTCCTCGACCTCGCCAAGGAGCCGGCCGCCGCGCGGAATCATCTTCGAGGCGCGCGAGCGCACCAGGCGAACTTTCAGCATGTCGGCTTCGACGATGGTGCCGACATTGAGCCGGTAACGTTGCGCCACATTGGGATGAGTGATGCGCCAGCGTCCGTCCTTGCCCTGGCGGATGCGGGCAAAGCGCTCGTAGGCCTTGAGCGCGTAGCCGCCGGTCGCCACGAAATCGACCACGGCATCGAAATCCGTCCGCGTCAGGTCCGCGTAGGGGGCCGCCGTCCTCACCTCGGCGTAAAGCTCATCGCTGCGGAACGGCTCGCCGCAGGCGCAGCCCAGCACGTGCTGCGCCAGGACGTCGAGCGCGCCGATGCGCAACGGCGGCGTGTCCTGCGCATTTTCGGCGATGGCGTCGAGCGCGGCGCGACATTCGAGCACTTCGAAGCGGTTCGCCGGAACGAGCACGCCCTTCGACGGCTCGTCCATGCGGTGGTTGGCGCGGCCGATGCGCTGGAGAATGCGCGAGGCGCCCTTCGGCGCGCCGACATTGATGACGAGGTCGACGTCGCCCCAGTCGACGCCGAGATCGAGCGAAGAGGTGCAGACAACCGCCCGCAGGCGGCCGGCCGCCATCGCCGCTTCGACCTTGCGCCGTTGCGCCACGTCGAGAGAACCGTGATGCAGCGCGATGGCCAGATTGTCGTCGTTGATGTGCCAGAGTTCCTGGAAAATGCCTTCCGCCTGGCTGCGGGTGTTGACGAAAACGAGCGTGGTGCGGTGCGTCTTGATGAGCCGGTAGATTTCGTCGAGCGCGTGGCGCGCCGAATGGCCGGCCCAGGGCAGCCGCTCGCGCGTGTCGAGCATGGTGACATCGGGCGGCGCGCCGCCTTCGGCAAGGATGAGATCGGCGCGCGCCTCGCTCGAGGCGCCGGCGCGCTGCGGCACCATGAAACGGGCGAGTTCCTCGGGCTCCGCCACGGTCGCCGAGAGGCCGATGCTGGTGAGGTTTTGGGCGAGGCGAAACAGCCGGGCGAGGCCGAGCGAGAGGAGATCGCCGCGTTTCGAAGTCACCAGCGCATGCAGCTCGTCGAGGATGACGCGCTTGAGCGAGCCGAACAGATACGGCGCGTCGGCTGAAGCAAGAAGCAGAGCAAGCTGCTCCGGCGTCGTGAGTAAAATCTCCGGCGGGTTGCGGCGCTGGCGCTGGCGCTTCGAGCTTGGCGTATCGCCGGTGCGCGTCTCGATGCGGATCGGCAGGCCCATCTCGACCACCGGCGCTTCCAGGTTGCGCGCGATATCGACGGCGAGCGCCTTGAGCGGCGAGATGTAGAGGGTGTGCAGTCCGCCCTCGCGGCGAACATCGCGGCCGATGGAGATAAGGCGGCGTCTCTCCGCTGTTGCCGCACGCGCCTCCCCTCCCCCTTGTGGGGAGGGGTCGGGGGTGGGGGTCGCGAGGCAACGCGCAAACGTCGACGCCAGTGCGTTACCTCCCGACCCCTCACCCCCACCCTCCCCCGCAAGGGGGGAGGGAGCCGCCTGCGCAAGCGGCAAGAAATGAGACCGCGCCGCCGCGCCACTCAACTCCACCAAGCTCGGCAGAAATCCGGCCAGCGTCTTGCCGCCGCCGGTCGGCGCGATCAGCAGCACCGAGCGGCCGGCGCGCGCCTTCGCCAGCAGATCGAGTTGATGTGCGCGCGGCGTCCAGCCGCGGCTGGCGAACCAGCGTGCAAAAATCTCCGGCAGAAGCGCGGCGCGTTCGAGGACAGTCATCGTGCCTCAGTTTTCCGCTCGTCCCCGCGGGGGCGGGGACCCAGTTGTTTTCCTTTCCTCAGGTACTGGATTCCCGCTTGCGCGGGAATGAGCGGATGGGTTCTCACCGACCACGACGAGGCTATCGACCGGCACGCCCTTTTCGCTGCGCACCGCAATCGCGGAAAGATACGCGAGCGTAAGGCCGGAATCTTCGAGCGCGCGACGTATGGTGGCCTCGCCGTGGGCATAGCGCAGCGTCGGCAGCAGCTTCACGCCGTCGCCGGAATGGGTTTCGACCGTGAAGGCGAAAAGACTGCCGGGCGCAAGGACGCGCGCGATCGCGGCCACGATGGGCATCAGATCGTTCACATAAACGAAGACATCGGCGGCGAGGACGAGGTGATATTTCGCGGCATTGCCGGCCTCGTCGGCGAGAAAATCGGTCAATTCGGCGGTGGCGAGGCGGTCATAAAGGCCTTTCGTCCTCGCCTGCGCGATCATCGCCGGTGAAAGATCGACGCCGACGAGCCAATCGACCAAGGAGCGAAAAGCGGCGCCGCCAAGTCCGGTGCCGCAGCCGAGATCGAGTATGGAAGGAAAGCGAAGCGGCCGTCCCGCCGCATGCATCACCTTTTCGATCGCCTCACGCAGGATCGCGGGCCCGCGATAGGCGAGGTGTTGAAGCGCGGCGTCGTAGCGCGCGGCATATTGGTCGAACAGCCGGCGGACGTAGCTTTCGCTCATCGCCGGGGAGGCGTCGCCGGAACCGAGGCGGGCAAGCTGGAGCCGGGCGCCGTGATAATCCTCGGGGTCCGCATCGCGGGCTTTTTTGAACGCGACGATGGCGCCGGCCTGATCCCCAAGCCGCTCGCGAATGGTGCCGAGCGCGAACCAGGCAGTGGCGAAAACGGGCGCGAGTTCTACCGCCTGCACCAGAATATCGGCGGCGCCGGCGAAATCGCCGCGGGCGGCATGG
Source organism: Xanthobacteraceae bacterium (assembly GCA_049522435.1). Lineage (GTDB taxonomy): Bacteria > Pseudomonadota > Alphaproteobacteria > Rhizobiales > Xanthobacteraceae > BOG-931. The sequence continues at coordinate 1,493 of JBEKNW010000120.1, read as the reverse complement.
TCGAGCGCCCACTTGTAGCGCCGGTCGGCGATGAGATCGCCGGAAGAGACGAAGAGCGGGCCGGTGTCGGTCATCGTATGCTCGCGCCCCGAACGGAAATGATTATTTATGACTCTCCATGCGTCCTGAAGACATCCTGGTGCCGACGCCGGCCGGCGTGTGCTGCAAGCGCGGCTCCTTCCATATCGACCCGACACGGCCGGTAGCGCGGGCGCTGATCACGCACGCCCATTCCGACCATGCGCGCGCCGGTCATGGCGCGGTGCTGGCCATGCAGGAAACTCTCGATCTCATGCGGCTGCGCTATGGCGAGGAGTTTGCCGGCACGACCCAGGCGATTTGCTACGGCGAGAGCGTGAACCTCGGCGGCGTGACGGTCACCTTCCATCCCGCCGGCCATGTGCTCGGCTCGGCGCAGATCGCGGTCGAAGCGAACGGCCTGCGCGTCGTCGCCTCCGGCGATTACAAGAACGTCCCCGATCCGACCTGCGCGCCGTTCGAACTCATCCCGTGCGACGTCTTCATCACCGAAGCGACGTTCGCCCTGCCGGTGTTCCGCCATGGCGATCCGGATCAGCAAATCGCCAAGCTGCTCCGCTCAGTCGTGCTGTTCCCGGAGCGAGCGCATCTCGTCGGCGCCTATTCGCTCGGCAAGGCGCAGCGCGTGATCGCGCTTCTGCGCAAGGCCGGCTACCAGGCGCCGATCTACCTGCACGGCGCCATGGAGAGCATCACCCGCTATTACGCAAGCCGCAGCATCGTGCTCGGCGAATTGCGCGCGGTGCACGGCGCGAGCAAGGCGGAGCTTACTGGTACGATCACGCTCTGCCCGCCCTCGGCGCTGAGCGACATCTGGACCCGGCGCTTTCCGGATCCGGTCACCGCGTTTGCGTCGGGCTGGATGCGCATACGCGCACGGGCACGCCAGCATGGTGTCGCGCTGCCGCTGGTCATTTCCGATCACGCCGACTGGGATGGCCTTATCGCGACCATCACCGCGACCGGCGCCGGCGAAATCTGGGTCACGCACGGCCAGGAGGATGCGCTGGTGCACTGGTGCGTCACGCGCGGCCTCAAGGCGCGGCCGCTCGATATCGTGGGCTATGGTGAGGAGGAGGATGAGTCTTCTCCCTCCCCCCTTGTGGGGGAGGGCGGGGTGGGGGGTCGGGAGGCGACGCACCAGTCGACGCTTGCGCAAAACCTCGCAACCCCCACCCCTAACCCCTCCCCACAAGGGGGAGGGGAAAGCGGCTCAGGATCATGAACCGCTTCGCCGAACTTTTGGGCCGCCTCACCTACGAGAGTGGCCGCAACAACAAGCTGCGGCTGATGACGGATTATTTCCGCTCGACGCCCGATCCCGAGCGCGGCTGGGCGCTCGCCGCGCTCACCGGGGCGCTCAGCTTCCGCCATGCCAAGCCGGGCCTGATCCGCAATCTCATCGCCGAACGCACCGACCCTGTGTTGTTTGCACTATCCTACGATTATGTCGG
>JBEKNW010000119.1:0-14088 GCA_049522435.1 Xanthobacteraceae bacterium | reverse complement strand
CGTCGTACTGTTTGCGGATGGCTTCGATCTCCGCCATCACCTTGTCGTTGTGTGAGGCGAACAGCCACTATTGCGAGCGCGGAAACTCCTCGAGCACCGCGCGGGTGATCTTGGTGTCCTTCTTGAAGCCCTTGGGCCCGGCAATGCCCTGCCGGCCTTCCAACAGCTCGGCCAGACGGCCGTAGACGTTGCGGTCGAGGATCGCCTGCTCGTCGTCGCGGTCCTTGGCCAGCCGCTCGATTTCCTCGCGCTCGATGGCGAGCGCGCGCTCGTCCTTGTCGACGCCGTGCCGGTTGAACACGCGGACCTCGACGACCGTGCCCTGAACTCCGGGCGGAACGCGCAGCGAGGTGTCGCGCACGTCGGAGGCCTTTTCGCCGAAGATGGCGCGCAGCAGCTTTTCCTCGGGCGTCATCGGGCTCTCGCCCTTCGGCGTGATCTTGCCGACCAGGATGTCGCCGGCCCGCACTTCGGCACCGATATAGACGATACCGGCCTCGTCGAGATTCTTCAGCGTCTCTTCCGAGACGTTGGGAATGTCGCGGGTGATTTCCTCGGGACCGAGCTTGGTGTCGCGCGCCATCACCTCGAATTCCTCGATGTGGATCGAAGTGAAGACGTCGTCCTTGACGATGCGCTCGGAAAGCAGGATCGAGTCCTCGAAATTGTAGCCGTTCCACGGCATGAACGCGACCAGCGCATTGCGGCCGAGCGCGAGTTCGCCGAGGTCGGTCGAGGGGCCGTCCGCAATGATGTCGCCCTTCTTGACCTGGTCGCCGACCTTCACCAGCGGCCGCTGATTGATGCAGGTGCTCTGGTTCGAGCGCTGGAATTTCTGCAGCCGATAGATATCGACGCCGGGCTTGGTCGGGTCCGGCTCGTCGGTGGCGCGGATCACGATGCGGGTAGCGTCGACCTGATCGACGACGCCGGTGCGGCGCGCGGCGATGGCGGCGCCCGAATCGCGCGCCACGACGCCTTCCATGCCGGTGCCGACGAAGGGGGCCTCGGCATGCACCAGCGGCACCGCCTGGCGCTGCATGTTGGAACCCATGAGCGCGCGGTTGGCGTCGTCGTTCTCGAGGAACGGGATCAGGGCTGCTGCCACCGAAACAAGCTGCTTCGGCGACACGTCCATGAAATCCACCTTGTCGGGCGGAATGAGCTGCACGTCGCCGGCATGGCGCACGACCACGAGATCGTCGGTGAAGCGCCCGCGCGCGTCGATGGCGGAATTGGCCTGGGCGACGGTATAGCGGCCTTCCTCCATCGCCGAGAGATAGATGACCTCGTCGGTGACGCGGCCGTCCTTCACCTTGCGGTAGGGCGTCTCGACGAAGCCGTATTTGTTCACCCGCGCATAGGTCGCGAGTGAGTTGATCAGGCCGATATTCGGCCCTTCCGGCGTCTCGATCGGACAGATGCGGCCGTAATGCGTCGGGTGCACGTCGCGTACTTCGAATCCGGCGCGCTCGCGCGTCAATCCGCCGGGCCCCAGCGCCGAGAGCCGTCGCTTATGGGTGATCTCCGACAGCGGATTGGTCTGGTCCATGAACTGCGAGAGCTGCGAGGAGCCGAAAAACTCGCGCACGGCGGCCGCCGCCGGCTTGGCGTTGATCAGGTCCTGCGGCATGACCGTGTCGATATCGACCGACGACATGCGCTCCTTGATCGCGCGCTCCATGCGCAGAAGGCCGATGCGATACTGGTTTTCCATCAGCTCGCCCACCGAGCGCACCCGCCGGTTGCCGAGATGGTCGATGTCGTCGATCTCGCCCTTGCCGTCGCGCAGGTCGACCAGCGTGCGGATCACCGCGATGATGTCCTCCTTGCGCAGGATGCGCATGGTGTCCTCGGCGGTGAGGTCGAGCCGCATGTTCATCTTCACGCGCCCGACCGCGGAGAGGTCGTAGCGTTCGGAATCGAAGAACAGCGATTGGAACATCGACTGCGCGGTGTCGATGGTCGGCGGCTCGCCCGGGCGCATGACGCGATAGATGTCGAACAGCGCCTCCCCGCGCGTCATATTCTTGTCGACCGCGAGCGTGTTGCGGATATAAGCGCCGACATTGATGTGATCTATGTCGAGGAGCGGCAGCTCCTTGTAGCCGAGATCAATGAGCGAACTCAGTGGCGTTTTGCCAACTTGTATATCCCACTCGCCGTCTTTTCGCTCCGTGCCCGTGATCTCGTCGCCCGCCTCGGCGTATATTTCCCCGGTTTTTGTGTTGACGAGGTCCTCCGCGAGGTAACGTCCGATCAGTTCCGGATCGGTCATCCGAAGAGCCTTGAGACCCTTTTCTGCCAGCTGACGTGCCGAGCGTACCGTCAGCTTCTTGCCCTCTTCAAGAACGATCTTACCGGTGTCGGCATCGACAAGGTTTTTTATCGCCTTGTAGCCGCGGAGCCGGTTGGCATCGAACGGCACGCGCCAGCCGTCCTTGGTGCGCTTGTAGGGCACCTGCTTGTAGAAGGTGTTGAGAATCTCCTCCCCGCTCATGCCGAGCGCATAAAGCAGCGACGTGACCGGGATTTTGCGCCGCCGGTCGACGCGCGCGTAAACGATGTCCTTGGCGTCGAACTCGATGTCGAGCCACGAACCGCGGTAGGGAATGATGCGGGCCGCGAACAACAGCTTGCCCGAGGAGTGCGTCTTGCCCTTGTCGTGATCGAAGAACACGCCGGGCGAGCGATGCATCTGCGAGACGATGACGCGCTCGGTGCCGTTGACGATGAACGTGCCGTTGTTGGTCATGAGCGGGATGTCGCCCATGTAGACGTCCTGCTCCTTGATGTCCTTGACCGACTTGGCGCCGGTTTCTTCGTCGATATCGAACACGATCAGGCGCAGCGTGACCTTGAGCGGCGCGGCGTAGGTCATGCCGCGCTGGCGACACTCGTCGACGTCGTATTTGGGCCCTTCGAATTCGTACTTCACGAATTCGAGCATCGAGGTGTTGGAGAAGTCGGAAATCGGGAATACGGATTTGAACACCGCCTGCAGGCCCTCGTTGGGCCGGCCGCCTTGCGGCTCCCGCACCAGCAGGAATTGGTCGTAGGATGCCTTCTGAACCTCGATGAGGTTCGGCATCTCCGCGACTTCCTTGATTTTTCCGAAAAACTTGCGAACGCGCTTCCGACCGATAAACGTCTGCGCCATCATGTCCTCTCGCTCAATCGAACCCGTGGGCTCGAACCATTCGGCTCAAACCACCACGCTCGAATCCACGGGCCTTAAGCCCTGTGGTTCGAGGTATCGAGGCGATTAAGGCGACTCTCCAGAAGGCCGCCATCCATCGCGACCATCGGGACAGGCGTCGAACCGCCCTATGTACCGTGATTCGGAGAAGATTTCCGAATCATCTCAATACTCTCGCCGCTAGACGGCGATCATGGTGATTCCGGGACCGCGGCCGCCGAAATCACCGATTTCCACTGTTTCCCTGCGCTCGCGCCCAGGGGTTTAGCTTAAGTAAGCATTGTTTACTTAAGCTCAACCTTGGCGCCGACTTTTTCCAGCATCGCCTTGATCTTGGCGGCCTCGTCCTTGTTGACGCCTTCTTTCACCGGCTTGGGAGCACCCTCGACCAGGTCCTTGGCCTCCTTGAGGCCGAGGCCGGTGATGGCGCGAACCTCCTTGATCACCTCGATCTTCTTATCGCCGAAGGCCGAGAGAACCACCGTGAACTCGGTCTTCTCCTCGGCCGCGGGTGCGGCCGCAGCGCCCGCCGCGGGACCGGCCGCAACCGCAACCGCGGCGGCAGCCGAGACGCCCCATTTCTCTTCAAGCAACTTGGCAAGCTCCGCCGCCTCGAGCACGGTGAGCCCAGACAGGTCGTTCACGATTTTCTGCAGATCAGTCATGAGTGACGTCCTTCGGTTCGAACCTTCGAGTTGAGGCCGCTTCAGGCAGCCGCGCCTTCCCCGCTCTTGCTGGCATAGGCCTGCACGACCCGGGCGACCTTGGCGGCAGGGGCGGTCACCACCTGCACGATCTTGGTCGCCGGCGCCATGATGAGGCCGACGATCCTGGCCCGCAGCTCGTCGAGCGAGGGCAAGGCGGCGAGCGCCTTGACCCCATTCGGGTCGAGCGTGGTCTTGCCCATCGCTCCACCAAGGATCACGAACCGCGCGTGCGTCCTGGCGAAATCGACGGCGACCTTCGGCGCTGCGATCGGATCGCCCGAAAAGGCGATCAGCGCCGGCCCCTTGAGCAGGGGCCCGATCGAAGCGACATCGCTGCCCTCAAGAGCGATCTTGGCGAGGCGGTTCTTCGCAACCTTCACGCTCGCGCCAGCTTGCTTCATCTGCCGACGCAGAGTCTGCATCTGGGCGACCGTCAGGCCGGAATAATGAGCAACGACGACGACCTTGGTAGCCTTGAACACTTCTCCAAGGGCGGTGACGACCTCGCTCTTTGCCGCGCGTTCCACCAGCTCTCTCCGGTTGGCGGTTCCTTCTGCGGAAGCCGCCGGGTTGATGCCGGCCGTCCAACCGATCGTCATCGACGAACGGGCGGACGACATTTACACCCTGCCCCCCGGGCACAGCTTTCGCTGTCCCGGGCCGTCGAGGTCAGAACCGAAGGGCCCCCACCCTATCCTCCCCCGCACGCGGCGGAGGGTGTGGGGTTGCCCCGGTCTTCACCCGTCTATGCTGGCTCTCACGATTTAAGCCGTTTCCGGCACCTGCAGTCTCGGACAGGACCGCGCTCGCGAATGCCACTAAGGTCCTCCTCCTCTTAGAAAATCCACACGAGAGGTTCTAAGAGGAAGTCTCTCTTGCATAGCTTTCGCGAAGCGCGAAAAGGCGCGCCGACAAACCGGGCCGGCACGCCCATAGCGGCTATTTAGCCGCTCGCGGCGAATTTGCCAAGTGCCATCTTGTCTCCGCCTACGTGCTCCCTCCCCCCTTGTGGGACCTTGTGGAGGAGGGGGTCGGGAGGCGGCGTGAGAGCGTCGACACCTCGCAAATCCTCGCGGCCCCCACCCCTACCCCCTCCCCACAAGGGAGACTATATACTTGACAACGGAAGCCACAAGGTATAGATTAGCAGCATCAGACGGGGATTTTCCATGGCTTCCGACCTCCAAAACTCAGCTTTCCATGACAACCACAAGGCCCGCGAAACCCTAGAGGCGATCCGCTGGCCCGATGGTCCCTACTGCCCTCATTGCGGCAACTCCGATCAGGATAAGATCGCCAAGGGTGAGGGCGAGGTTGCCCGCCCCGGCCTGTACTATTGCGCAGAGTGCAACGGTCAATTCACCGTCACGGTCGGCACCGTCATGGAGCGCAGCAAGATTCCGCTCTCCAAGTGGCTGTTCGCGATGCACCTTATGGGCGCGAGCAAAAAGGGAATGAGCGCGCTCCAGCTACAGCGCATGCTCGGCGTGACCTACAAGACGGCATGGTTCCTTTGCCATCGCATCCGTGAAGCAATGACGCCCGCAACGCGCGGACCGCTCGGCGGAGAAGGCAAGACCGTTGAAGCCGACGAAACCTACATCGGCGGCAAAGAGAAGAATAAGCACGTCGGCAAGCGCAAGAAAGGCAACATCGGCGGCAAGGGCAAGCAGCCTGTATTCGCCCTAGTCGAGCGCGACGGCATGTCTCATTCGTTCCGCGTCGCTAAGATCACCGGCAAGACATTGCGGCCTCTCATTGTCGAGACCGTGAGCCGCAAGTCCGCGCTCATGACCGATGAAGGCGGCCAGTATTACCATGTCGGCAAAGAGTTCGCCCGCCATGAGACAGTCAACCACAGCGATGACGAATACGTGCGTGGCGATGCCTACACCAACACTGCAGAGTGCCGTTTCAGCCTCATGAAGCGGGCGGTCTACGGCGCTCACCATTCGATCAGCGAAGCACATTTAGCGCGCTATCTCGCAGAATGGGATTTCAAGTGGAACACCCGCAAGACGACTGACGGGGAACGTGCGGCGCTTATTGCCAAGGGTATCGAGGGCAAGCGCTTAACGTACCGGCCGACTCACTAGGGGAACGATCAAACAAAGAGCGAAGGCGTTTCTTCGCTGGCGAAAGAGGCAACCATGAGCGACAACATCAAAGCTTTTAATCAGCTGCTCACTCGCGCCATCGGCATACTTTACAACTGCCACCCAAGGCCAACTACGCTTGGCCCGATGGACTTGTGGAACCCTTCCCCCAAAGAGAGCGACCCTGATTTCGAGGTCAAGGCACAGGAAGCCAACGGCACGCTGCTGTGGCTCCACAGAAATGACATTGTAGACGGCGACTTGCAGGATTTTGGTAACGGCAAGATGTACGCCATTAACAAAGCACTATTGACCGCAAAAGGATACCGAATTGCCAATACTGTTGATCCGAACGAAAACGGAAAAACCGTCGGTCAAATTGCCGTCGAGACCCTCGCCGCATCATCATTGCCGGCCGTCGCCAGGGCCGTTGCGCTGGTCGCGCGTCGCTTCACAAACGGCACATGACCATCAGCGGCATTCTCAAAAGCATGGTCAACGACAGAAACAAACAGCGGATCGATAACATTCATTTCATTGCGGATTAGCCAGTTTTGGAGCAACTGGCCGATCGTCTTAGGTTCGCGGCTCATGGCTGATATTTCTTCTTTGCTTTGGTTCGCTTGGTTTCAGGCTTGCCAAGGTTGCGTTTCGGTCGGCTTTTACCGATCTTCATTTCGTCGTGCGGCTTCGGCGGCGTGCTTAACATGCGACGCGCAATCTGAATCGTCGCGTCGTCTAGATCGGGTTTAGGAGCCTTGCCTGTCATGCCGCAGGTACCACCGCTTAATCGGGGCGCCACGCTCGCTGGTTTTCACCGTGAGCAGATCGCCGCCTTTCTCACCACGAAGCTCACGGACCAGCAGCTTCGCCTCATCGGAGAAATAACAACCTTGTGGAATTCCGTCCAGTCCCGGCTCCAATATTTCGTCTGGATAACCGCGGACTGGAGGGGCGGCATTGGCGCACTAGTGACCGCGGATTTGCAAGCAGCGGCGCTTGTGGTGCTAGCCCGCAACATCGTCGATAACCGCATCAAGAACGACTACGCCAAACAATGCGCCGACGCGACAATCGACCTGTTCGACGAATTGCGCGCCATCCGCAATAAAATTGTACATGGCCTCCCAGTGACCGGCATTGACGGAACGGTGCAAGAATTTTCGGATTCGACAGCCAAGCGAGGCGCTGGTTTGAAAATCACAACCCGTCAAGCGACCGAAACTGAACTCTCGAATTTGCTGGATGACATGGCTTTATTGGCGGTCGCAATCGAAGGGCTGATATTGCAGCATGCCGTCCTTGATTTCTCCCAACGCTTGCAAATCACCCATGAACTGCTTCGGGAACAGCTCGACAACGCATTGCTGACTCCAATATCTCACGTACAAGATTGTCGTAACCGCCTACACCTTCAACTCTCCAGTACAGGCAAACCTCAACCCCCGCCTCAATCATAGCGGGGGTGATTTCAACGTCGGCCTGTCGGCTGCCGGAACTAAGTCTTGTATTTCCCGTTGTCAAGTATATAGTCCCCCCCACAAGGGGGAGGGGAAAAGGTAAGGGAAGCTAATGCGTCTGCTGCGAAGCCGGGAACAGACTGGCCGGCTCGACCTTCACCCCGGGGCCCATGGTCGAGGAGATGGCGACGCGGTGGATGAAGTGACCCTTGGCGCCTGCCGGCCGCGATTTCTGCACGGCGTCGGCGAAGGCGCGGATGTTCTCGACCAGCTTGTCCTCGCTGAACGAGGCCTTGCCGACCCCGGCTTGCACAATGCCGGCCTTCTCGACGCGGAACTCGACCGAACCGCCCTTGGCGCCTTTGACCGCGTTGGTGATGTCCATGGTCACGGTGCCGACCTTGGGATTGGGCATCAGGCCGCGCGGGCCGAGCACTTTGCCGAGGCGGCCGACCAGCGGCATCAAATCGGGCGTGGCGACGACACGGTCGAAATCGATATTGCCGCCTTGCACCTTCTCCACCAGATCCTCGGCGCCGACGATGTCGGCGCCTGCGGCCTTGGCCTCGTCGGCCTTGACCCCGCGCGCGAACACGGCAACACGCACCGTGCGGCCGGAGCCGTTCGGCAGGTTGACGACGCCGCGCACCATCTGGTCGGCATGACGCGGATCGACCCCGAGATTCATCGCCACCTCGATGGTCTCGTCGAACTTCGCCTTGGCCCGCTCCTTGACCATTTTCACCGCTTCCGTGAGCGGATAGAGCTTTTCGCGATCGATGCCCTCGCGCACCGCGCGCGTGCGTTTTCCAAGCGTGCTCATGATTATTCCCTCACCTCGATCCCCATCGAGCGGGCGGAACCTTCGACCATGCGCATGGCCGCATCGATGGTGTCGCAGTTCAAGTCCTTCATTTTCTGCTCGGCGATTTCGCGCACCTGCGCCTTCGTCACCGACCCCGCGACATCGCGTCCGGGCGCTTTCGAGCCGCTTTCGATCTTGGCCGCCTTCTTGAGGAAGTGCGACACCGGCGGCGTGCGCAATTCGAAGCTGAAGGAGCGGTCGGCGTAGACCGTGATGGTGACGGGGATGGGGGTGCCCTTCTCCAGCTTCTGGGTCTGCGCGTTGAACGCCTTGCAAAACTCCATGATGTTGAGGCCGCGCTGGCCGAGCGCGGGGCCGATCGGAGGCGACGGATTGGCCGCCCCGGCCGGCACTTGCAGCTTGATGTATCCGGTGATTTTTTTCGCCATGCTCTACTCCTGTTAGTGGTGCGGCTGTTGACGGCTGGCGGCCGCCTCACCTCCCACGGTTTCGGATGACGGATGTCAGATGACGGATTTTGCTTCGCTCTGACCTCTGACCTCCGACATCTGACCTCTGACCTCCGACCTCCGACCTCCGACCTCTGCTATAGCTTCTCCACCTGCCCGAACTCCAACTCGACCGGCGTGGCGCGGCCGAAAATCGAAACTGCGACCTTGAGCCGCGAACGCGCCTCGTCCACCTCCTCCACGGAGCCGTTGAAGGAGGCGAACGGGCCATCCGACACGCGCACCTGTTCGCCGACCTCGAAGGAGACCGAGGGCTTCGGCCGCTCGATGCCTTCCTGCACCTGATGGATGATGCGTTCGGCCTCGGCATCGGACAGCGGCATCGGCTTGTTGTCGGAGCCGAGAAAGCCGGTCACCTTGGGCGTGTTCTTGATCAGGTGATAGGCTTCATCGGTCATGTCCATTTTCACCAGGACATAGCCCGGGAAGAATTTGCGCTCGGCGTCGACCTTGCGGCCGCGCCGGACCTCGACGACCTTTTCGGTCGGCACCAGGATTTCCTCGAACAGTTGCGAGAGGCCGCGCTGTTTCGCCTGCTCGCGAATCGATTCGGCCACCTTCTTCTCGAAATTCGAGTAGGCGTGGACCGCGTACCATCGGTTCGTCATGTCACGAATTCCAGATCATGAATTTTTAAACGTCGTGAATGGAGAGCACTCAAGAGCTGATGCCGAGCAGGAAGCCGACGCCGAGCCGCATGACCTGATCCGCCAGCAGGAAGAAGATCGACGCGATAAATACCATCACGAACACCATGATGGTGGTGACGGTAGTCTCCTTGCGCGTCGGCCAGGTGACCTTTTGCGCCTCGGCCCGCACTTCCTGCAGGAACTTGAATGGGTCGATCTTCGCCATCGCTCGCCTAAATAGTCACTCCCCGCCCATGTTTCAGGAGGAGACCGGTATGGCGCATCCTTTGGGAAATGTTCGTCGCGGAAATCCGTCGCCGGGCCGCTGACGATGACAAGCTTCCTACTGCCGGCCGATGACACCGTCAAGTATCGGAGAACGGTGGACAGAGGACGGACGACGGATTAGGAGGGTCCAACCGCGTAAAACCGCGTCCTAAGCTCCGTCCTCCGTCGTCTGCCCTCTGTCGTCCGAACTTGGCAGGAGTGGAGGGACTCGAACCCCCAACCCCCGGTTTTGGAGACCGGTGCTCTAGCCATTGAGCTACACTCCTAGGCGGCGGCCGTCTCATGCCCTTTGGCGCGAAGCGGCGCAAGGGCCCAGCCCGCCTTCGCTGAAGCTACGGCGGGCAACCTTCGCGGTCGCGGTTGGCCTGCCAACCGAAGCGCCGCCGATCTCGGGTTTACCCGAGATCGGCGATTTATAATGCTCAAGTCGGCTAAAGCCGACTTGGGTGGCGCGAAGGTTGGAGCGGGTGAAGGGAATCGAACCCTCGTCATAAGCTTGGAAGGCTTCTGCTCTACCATTGAGCTACACCCGCGCCGGCGCGACGCGCACGCGGCAGACTACAATATCTACACCGGAATTTCACGTCAGTAAGCGGCGGACGGCAGCGGTCCATCCCGCCAGCTTTCGCTCCCGCGTCGCCGCGTCCATCTGCGGGGTAAAGCGGCGCTCCAATCGCCAAAGATTTTCAAAACGGTCCGGCTCCGGAAAGAAGCCGGCATGCAAGCCGGCCAGATAGGCTGCGCCAAGCGCCGTCGTTTCCTTGATTTGCGGCCGGTCGACGGTGCTGCCGATCAGATCGGCGAGGCGTTGCATCGTCCAGTCGGAATTGGCCATTCCACCATCGACGCGCAAGATCTTGAGCGAACTCTCGGCGTCGCGCCAATCCGCCTTCATGGCGGCGAGAAGATCCGCGGTCTGAAAAGAGACGCTTTCGAGCGCGGCCCGCGCCAGCTCCCGCGGTCCGGTCGCCCGGGTCAAGCCGAAGAGAGCGCCGCGCACGTCGGGACGCCAATAAGGAGCACCCAAACCGACGAAAGCCGGAACGAGATAGACCTCTTGCGTGGGGTCGGCCGCTGCGGCGAGCGCGCCGGTCTCCGCGGCGCTTTGCACCACCCGCAAGCTGTCGCGCAGCCATTGCACGGCCGCTCCGGCGACAAAGATCGAGCCCTCGAGCGCGTAGCAGCGCGTGCCGTCGAGCTGGTAGGCGATGGTGGTAACGAGCCTGTTCTTGGAGGCAACCGGCGTGCGGCCGGTATTGAGCAAAGCGAAGCAGCCGGTCCCGTAGGTCGATTTAAGCATTCCCGGCGCGAAGCAGGCCTGCCCGATCAACGCGGCCTGCTGGTCGCCGGCCATGCCGTAAATGGGGATCGCGGCCCCGAACAGCTCGGGGTCGGTGAAGCCGAATGCGGCGGAGCAATCGAGGACCTGCGGCAGAACGGCTTTGGGCACGCCGAGCAGCGCCAACAGCTCGTCGTCCCAACGGCCTTGGTGGATGTCGAACAAGAGCGTGCGCGACGCATTCGTCGCATCGGTGGCGTGGACTTTGCCTCCCGTGAGACGCCACAGCAGATAGGTATCGACCGTGCCGAAAGCGAGCTCGCCGCGGGCGGCGAGGTCGTTGACGTCCGCAGCGTGATGCAAAAGCCAGTTGAGCTTGGTGCCGGAGAAGTAGGGATCGAGCAAAAGCCCGGTCTTTGCGGCGAATAAGGGTTCATGACCCTCTGTCTTGAGCCGAGCGCACAGATTTGCAGTTCGCCGATCCTGCCAGACGATCGCGCGATGAACCGGGCGCCCGGTGGCCCGGTGCCATAACAGGGTGGTCTCGCGCTGATTGGCTATGCCGATGGCGACGATATCTGTCGCGCTCGCACCGGCATCGCGCATGGCGCTCCGGCAAGTCTCGAGCGTTGTCGTCCACAAATCTTCGGGCTCGTGTTCGACCTCGCCGTCGGCCGGAAAATGCTGCGGGAACTCCCGTTGGGCAAAGGAGGCGATCGAGGTGTCGGCCCGGAACAGAACGGCCCGGGTCGAGGTCGTGCCCTGGTCGATCGCTAGGACATAGGATGTCACCCGCTCCTCCCTCTGTCGCGCGATGTTCGAAGATCGCAGCTGCAAACAGTTAATGGCCCAAACAGCAGCCCGCCGCAGGGGCCCACCTTCGACGATCGAAGTAACAATTTCCTAGCAATTTCAGCATAGAAGCGCACCATTGGAGTAAATCCATCATGCTGAAAGAATCGATCCGATTTGGCGCACGCTTTGCGCGGATACGGGCCCTGATCTCCGATTTCCGGTCGGATAAGCGGGCAAATACCGCGATTATTTTTGCGCTCGCGTCACTGCCGCTGATCAGCGCCGTCGGCTGCGTTGTCGATTATTCGACGGCCTCGATGATCAAGACGAAACTGCAGGCGGCCTCCGACGCGGCGGCGCTGGCAACCGTCTCCAACAACTCGCCCATCATTACGACCGCCAAGAACATGAGCGGCAACGGAACCGTTACCGGTGGCCAAACCTACGCGCAGAATTTTTTCATTGCGGATACGACGGCCTTTTCGGGCGTGACTTACAGCGCCAGCGTTACCAAGACCGGAACGACGCTCACCGCGAACGTCACCTTTTCCTATCCGGTGCCCACCTTCTTCATGGGAATCATGGGCTATAAGACCATCACGGTCTCGGGCTCATCGACGGCGAGCTACTCGCTGCCGACCTACATCAGTTTCTATCTGATGCTCGATGTTTCCGGCTCCATGAGCTTCCCCTCCACCGCTGCGGAGCAAGTGAGGCTTATGGCGGTCAATCCCGACAATCTGCACCCGTCGAACAGCCCGCCCAACGGCGGTTATCCACAAGGTTGCCAGTTCGCCTGCCATTGGGCGACGCAGAATACCACGTGCCAGCAAACCGAAGCCCAAACTGGATCATTCGGCCCGTGGCAGGGATCATGGCCTCCATCCGTTCAACAGTATGGCGGCACGGGCCTAGCTATTACCAGTCAATGGCCAAGCGGCTATCCCGGCGGCTATTGCCTGGGATTTTTGATAAGCCGCCTAGGAACGACGCCGGTGGCACCGATTAACTGCGTTCCCGCCAATGATACGCCCCCTCCCGTTAACACCAATGACAGTAGCCCCCTGCCCGCCGCCCCTTCAGGCAAAATCCCGGGCACTAACACCTTTTATCCGTCGGGTTGCGGCCAATACGTCAATTGGACCAACCCCCAAGCCAGCTCGTGCCCCAATCCCGGGACCACGTCGTGCATCCAGTTACAGGCCGACGCCGTCGGCTATGCGGTTACGGCGCTTCTGCAGCAAGCGCAGGATCAAGAAGGACGGACCGGGATCAGCAATGAATTCAGCGTGGGATTGTACCCGTTCATCGTCAATCTGTGCACGGCGTCAGCCGGGAGCAGCAATTCCTGTTCGGTCGGACAGACGACTAGTCTCGGCGGCTCGACCATCACCAACTTTGCGCAACAGCTGGCTAGTCTCCTCGATAACGGCGGCGTCGGCTCGGCGAACTCGACGCTCGGATCCGGTGGTACGCATTTCGAGAATGCGCTGTCCAGCATGAACAGTTTTATTACGTCCTCGATGATCGGCACTGGCGGAAGCGCGTCGAGCACCCTGCCCTATGTGTTCATCGTTACCGACGGCTCGCAGGACTACCAGACGCAGTCGAACGGCAATTGGGGCTCGGAAAATTGGTCGTCGTCGTCAAACGTGCCCTGGTCGAACTCCGCGACTGTGTTGCCGGCCCAACCCGGCAGTCCGAACGATCAAAACAGCCCCGCGATCAACACGACGAATTGGTGCGCGACGATGAAAAATCGCGGGATCACGATCGCCATTCTCTACATTCCTTATCAGCCGATTCAAGATCCGAACTCAAGTTTCGCCAATGACGAAGACGGTTACGCCAACGCTAACATTCCCAATATTCCGACGGCTCTTCAGAGCTGCGCCTCGCCCAAATTCTTCTATACCGCCACCTCGCCAACGGCCATCTCGAACGACCTGGTCGCGATGTTCGACCAGGCCGTTAGCACCGCGCACGTATCCCAATAGAGTTGTGCCGCGGCTATCGCCGAGAAAGATTGCGGCCGCGATCAGAGGCTGGCGAAACAAAACAGACGATTACGAATGTTCGAGCAGGCCGTGAGCATGGCGTATCCGGCTGTGCCGTCCAGCCACGGGTGGCGGCTCACTTCCGCGGCGCATAACCAAAACTAGGATAGCGCCCGGCCGATCTAGTCGCCCGCGTCCTTGATTCTGCGGTGTTTTTCTGAATCTCTGTCGCCGCGATGCAGCGATGGAGGTGGTTCGTGGCGGGGAAAGAGATTGCGGTCAAGAAGTACGTTGTGCGGCTGA
>JBEKNW010000118.1:0-14202 GCA_049522435.1 Xanthobacteraceae bacterium | reverse complement strand
AAGGACCGGATCGTTGGATCGGGGAAGCAAATCAAAGGTGCAGTCAAGCAGGTGGTCGGCAAGGCCGTCGGTGACGCCAAGCTGGAGTCGGAGGGCAAGGCCGACAAGATAGAGGGCAAAGTTCAGAACACCATCGGCGGCCTCAAAGACACGCTCAAAGGCAAATAGCCGTACAACCACGGCGGCGGATCATCGTCTACTGAGCTACCACAGGCCGGCGATCCATTTTGCGCCGAGGACCGTCTCCCAGACCAATGCCAACTCAACCGTCAGCACGACGACCGCGTCGAGCAGGGCGATCGAGAGCAGCAGTCCGTCCTCCTCGAGATAGGCCAGCGAGATCAGGGCGATCGTCAGAGCGGGAACGACGTTGCTCAGGGGGATCGGATTAAACACCAAGGTGGCGTTCAGTATCACGACGACGGTGCCGACAAAGCGCTTGGTCGCTTCGAGCGGAGTGGGCCAGCGCGGATGGATCACCTTCTCCAGATATCTCAGCACCGGTATGGCTCGCTGCACCAAAGCGGCGAGGTGCCGCGTCGGCAACGGACGGGCGGCGATGCGGCGCGGGAAAACCGGAGCGGGCCAGCCCGCGATCATTTGGAATGCGGGGATCATGAGCAGCAGGCCGGCCACGATTGAGACACCCGGTGCCATCGCGATCAGGGCGAGCAGGAGCATGATGAGACCGAAGGAGCGCTCGTGCAGGCTGCCCATTAGCCAGCCCAGGGTGAAGTGGTCCGTCGGGGCCTCGTCGTGCAGCCGCTGCAACACAACGGAGGTGGGGATAAGCGCTCTCGCGTCGGGAGGCGGTTTTGCCTTCACCTTGGGCCTCCTAACCGGTCCTTACCGAAAATCAAATTCAGTTATATTGATGATGCAGACTGGCGAGGTGCAGGTTGGTGACCGCGATGGCAGCCTGCTGTCGCGCCAAATCACTCACTGGATGCGTATGTCAAGCGGAATTCTATCATTCGGTCGTCAGCCTCAATCCGATGGACACGACGGCATCTATGAATTGGATCATCAGGCACGGGCCGCGTAAACTTCAACGCCGCAGACCCGGCGAGAGGAACACATCATGGTGGGGTGCGCAGCCACCGTGGTCTTGGGCTATCAGGCGCGGAGTGCCAGATCAAACTAAGCAGGCTCGGAAGACGTTAACTCTGTCGCTGTTCGACTGGGAACCAGCCACTCCTTTTCGATCCGCCAAACTGTGCCACTACCATCCGTTGGCACCGGATTCGCGCCGAGAAAATGAACGGACAGTCATCTCACGCGAAACTTGTTTGCATTATCGGACATTGATCGGAACATCGTTCTGCCGTACAGACTGCCGGTCTGTCTTCGAGCAACTCCCAGGAGGAATTGATGAAGAAGTTTGCTATCGTCTTGGCGGCTTTCGTTTCGCTCGGCCTCTTCGCCCCGGCCTTTGCCGAGGAAAAGAAGGACATGAAGATGGAAGGCCACCATGATAAGGTCATGATCCACCATCACCACCACCACCACCACAAGATGGTCGCCCCGCGCTAGCGATCACCGGCCCGGCGGCCGGCCGCGACGGGCGTATCGTTTCGTCGCGGCCAGGCCCGTGAATCTGACGCAACCCCTCCCGGCAACCGAGATAGTTATCGAGGGCTGCATCATCGCTACGTGCGGATATGATTTTCGGAAATGAGAACCGCTATGGCTACGGTCGCGGCGGCATCGGCGTCATCGGCATCATCCTGATCATCCTCCTCGTCCTGTTTCTCATGGGTCGGCTTTGATCTGACCAGGGTAATGAAAACAGCGAAGTCCACAAGGGATTCAAGATGACTACGAACCGCCATTCGGACAGTGATCGCATTCCAGGAACAGTTGCTAAATCGCTCCATGACCACTGGATTCTCTTTCTTGTCGAAGGAGTGGTCCTCGTTTTGTTGGGGCTGCTGGCAATCGCCGTTCCGTCGATCGCCAGTGTGAACGTGACCATTGTTCTGGGCTGGCTTTTTCTCGTCAGCGGAGCCGTCGGATTGGCGACGACCTACTGGGCGCGACAGGCGCCAGGGTTCTGGTGGTCCCTCGTATCGGCGTTGCTCGCGATTTTTGTCGGCGCAGTCCTGATCGCCAACAAACCAGAGACTCTGTATGGCGGTATGATGGGATGGCCATTCGAGGAAGCCGGCCCGCTGCGGCTGATATTGGTTCTGTTCTTCCTGGTCGAAGGGGGCGCGTCCATCATGTTCGCTTTCGAGCACCGACGTCGGTTATCCGGGCGCTGGACCTGGATGTTGGCGAGCGGTGTCGTCGACATTGTCTTGGCGAGTATCATTATTTTCGATCTTCCGGGGACCTCCGCCTGGACGATGGGCCTCCTCGTCGGGATCAACATGATCCTCGGTGGCTTCGCGTTGATCGCGATGGGGTTGCATGCTCGCGCAGAATGGACCGGTTCGAAGGCCATCCCACGACACAGCGCGTGATCGATTTTCGCCTGTGTTGCTCGGTAGCTGTAAGTCACCGTAAATCAGGTTGTGGCCGGATGAGGCGACGCGGCGGTGGATATGTTTGCTCTCTCACCTCGCCGTCGCGGAAATCGCCGCCACCATGAAGTGCCCGCTCTTGGCGGCCGCTGCACGGACAAAAACGTCAAGCTGCCGGCGTGTGCGAATCATGCAGATTACCGGATTTCTCGTCACACATGTCCGGCTGCGCGTCGCTTCATCGACGTCATTCTGGTCGATGGGCAGGATGCGATAGGTCCCTTTGGCCAGCTTGCGGCCCAGCAGATACACATGATCATTTTCGTTAGCCTCGATGAGCAAATCGCCGCCGTCGAGGCGTTGAACCACGAAGTATTGCACGCCTGAGGAATCGCCGCTGACAAGCGCGTAGTGGGTGTCGTTCCAGCGGAAGACCGATGTGTTCACGGAGCGCGCTTTTTCTTCGGTGAAATCTTGATAGAGAGTCAGCTGGAATCGCTTTCCGAGCAGCGGCTTCGATCCAGCCAGTAATGGCTTCTCGGATTGCACGCAGGCGGTGAGCACGAATGCGGAGCAAAGGATCAGCGCAACAAGAATCGGAGGTGCGTTCGCTGTTCGCGATCGATTGTCGGGCATATCGTCCTCCTGGGCGTGCCATTCGCCGGCGGATCAATTGCGGCCTGCGGACGCGCACGCTCCTTTCCGCGATCCTGCGTTCGACGCAATCCAACGACCAAATCGGCGTACTCGGAACGAGTTTTGGCCATGATCGCGCGCGGCGCATAATTTAAATAGCATAAAAACCGTCGCGTTTTAATAAATACCTTGAAGGTCTTTGGCGCGATTCTCCGCGACGTCTTCCTCGAAGGAGCGCCCAGACCAGGTCATCGTCGCCGAGGTGATTGAAACAAAGGTGCTAACCGTCACCGTCATTCCGCTCAGCTTCATGGTGATCACGAACGCGGCCCAATGCGGCAAAGGCCGATCACAGGTCGGAACCAAAGCCCGGATAACGGCTACGCGTTGTCGGTCCTCAATGATGACCCAGTTCTGCCGGAAGGATTTGATCCAGCCGCCTGCAAAGGACTGGCAATGACGACTATTAGCGGGGATTGACCGCGGCTCGAACGTGGCAGCGCCGCGACCACGGGAGCCGATCTTAGCGAACGGAGTTCGCCGATTTTGCGCTGCTTTGCGGATGCCTCATGGCGGATGTCGGTTGAGCTTTGATTCACCACGTATAGCGCAGCCGTACGAAACCGCCGTAGGTCTGCCAGCTCTCGGATAACTGGCTGTCGAACTCCCCGGCGAGCGAGATCCCATTTTTGAAACTGATCTGCGCGCCGACCGAGGCGAGCAAGGAATCGGGCCCCGGCACAGCGCCGAACACGGGGAAACTCGATCCGGGTAGTGACTCGAACGCCGCGGTCATGCTCGTGCCGGACCAACGGTCGTACGCCCAGGCGGCCCGGGTCCACAGCGCCAGGCTCGCGCCGTTGTCGAGCGCGATGGTCTCGTCGAACCAGGCGCCGAGCTCGGTCTGGATCATGCTCGTCGTCTGCGAGTTGTAGGCAAGCGCGAAAGCCGACGCGCCGGAGGCGCCGGTCTCTTGGTAGGCCGGCGTCATGAAGGACTGCGCCTGCAATGCGCCGTAAGGAGTGAACCCGAACCCCGGCCAGCCAAAGACGCCCGGAATGGCGAACCGATAGCCGCCCTCGATCCGACCGCCGACGTCGTTGGCGGCGAAAGCGGCGGTGAGATCCTCGCTGCCCGTTAGGGTCACATCTCGGCTGGTCGACACGCTATACCAACCGTAAGCAAGCGCCGCCGAGACATAGGCCGCATTGACACGCGTCAAGCTGTAGACGGCCGCCTGGAACATTTGGCCGCTTCCGCCGCCGAGGTCGCCCGACAAGCCAAAGTTGATGCTACCGCCCGCGAGCGCGACGCCGACCATCGTGTAAGGCGTTACACGGTAGTCGAGGCCGATGACGGCACCGAACGTGCTCGCCGACCAAGCGGAGGTTCCGGCCGATGAGTTACCGGCGATGTTGTATAGGCCGCCATAGGCTGCGGCCCAGATGCCCCAGCGGCTCGGATCGGGCGCGGCTTCGTTGAAAGCCAACGTCTTGTAAATGAGTGGAGGCGGCGGCGGCGGGAAGCCGCGGTCGGCGAACGGATTGGTCACCAGCGACAGGAACGAGCTCATCGCCAGAATCCCCGTCGGCGCGGCAGCAGTAGCGGCCTGCCCGGAAAGCTGCAGCAGCGCGTCCGTCAGAGCGGAGGGCGACAGGGTGCTGAGGGCAAGGAACCCCGCCGGCAAACTGCCGCCGGCGTTGACGAAGGCAGTATCGATCGGAGCTATGATTGGAGCGATGGTCGCCGGAACTACGACCGGAGTTACGCCCAACGGCAATGCGCCCGGCGGAACTGCCGTCACCGGAACTAAGACCACAACTGTGCCCGGCGGAACGGTGCCAGGCGGAACGGGGACCGGAGTGGCGCCCGGCGGAACGGCGACGCCTGGCGGAATAACGACCGGAATGACACCCGGCGGCGTCGGAGTGGTTACCGGCAGAATTGGCAGCAGCGGCGTCGGTGTCGTGCACGGGGCCAAGCTCCCGATCGCGATATGGTTGGTATCTAACGTCACCGCACCGTTGTGTGCCAAGGCACTGCCGCAGGCGATGTTAGCGCCGGTGTTCAGCGTGATGCTCGTCAGCGCGAGAATGTCCCCGACGAAAGTTGTGGTCGTGCCGAGCGTCGCGGAGCTGCCGACTTGCCAAAACACATTGGCGCCTTGACCGCCGCCGATCACTGAGACAGTTGAACTGCTGGCAGTGGTGAGCGTGCTCCCGATCTTGAAGATGAAGACTGCATTCGGGTTGCCTTGGGCATTTAGGGTGAGGGCTCCTGTCAACTGAGCCGACGAATTAAAGTTATAGACGCCCGGCGTAAGTGTCAGGCCGCCCAGGTTCTGACCTGTCAGGTTTGCTGTGGGAGGCAGGCCCGCCAGCGCATTGTAAGCGGTCGTGAGGCCGACTTGAGCCTGGACTGCGACTGCATCGGCTGCATGCGTCGTGCTTGGCGGGGTCACGATTCCGGGGGGAAACCCGGTGATCGCGCTGCCCGGGCTGACGCCGAGGTCCCCAATGAGGACGCTAGGGCCGGTGTTGGTAACGGTCGAGCCGCCCAGCACAGCGAAGTTCGCGGCGGTACCCAGATTTTGAGCATGGCTGGGAGAAGTCGGGGCGACGACCATCAGGCCGAGGGTCGCCACAGTGCCCAGGAGTCTGGTCAACTTTGCCGGAAATGCCCGCACCGACGTAGGGTCGGACGAAAACCCGCTCACATGAATGTTAAAATCCGGGTCGGCCTCGGCGCGGGCCCACTCAGTGCATGGGAAATGCGGGCTTAGCTTCTCCATCTGCGCCTCCCCCGAAAGCGACATGGATTCATTAGACTAGCTACCCTCAACAGACTAGCTACCCTCAACCTCTCCGCTCAAGCCAACGCAAGTCTGAAGATGTTAGCAGCCCGAGACGAGTGTAGCCATAGTAATTCGGCCACATTCCAAAAAAATCGCAACGCAATCTTGTGCTATGCCTTCTCAAAATCACATCCGCCCGAAACACTTGGTAATTCCCGGTGCGCTGATCGAGTGCACTGCAGCCAGCTTTGCACTATGCCGGTACCTTTTAAATTAGCTCTCTTGTCGGACGGATCGGCGGTCGATCGGTTGAAATGTCAGGCGCGATGACCAAGATGATAAGCAGAATGGTTCCGATTGACATTGCATTTCCCAATCAGCCTTGACGGTACCGCCGTAAAGCAGCAACCTAAAGTCCGGCAATCAAGCCACCTGAGGAATGTCGGGTAAATACTTGGGGATGCCTGCCGTACTCGCAGTGATCGCTCTGCTGCTGCTCGCTTCACCCTCGCGTGCCGAGGATCGCGTGCCCGTCCCGGCAGCGTGCAGGGAACTGGCCGAGCGGGCCGGGATTCCCCTGACGCTGACCCCTGCCGAGGCCGAGCGCGCCATCGCCTACATCCGCGTCATGGTCAGCGATGACCCGGCGGTCGCGCGCTGCCGCCTGGCGCTCCGCAACCATTGAGGAGAAGCCGCGATGCTCTCGGCGGAGTCGGATCGAGATTCGCCAATGCATCGCAGGGTGCAATAATTTTCTCGATTGTGCGCATCTCTCGGCGATGATATTGTTCACAAAGACGAATTTATTTCAATGGCGCGGTAGGATCAAATGACAGGTTGGAGGGTCATCCTCGGTTTTCTGATCGGTGCCGTGATAGCCAGTGTAATAACGGCTGGCATGTTCCTTTACACGGGCGCGAAAGTTCTCCAAGCAAATACTGCGCGGGAACTCCTTGCTGAAATAGTAGCCATAGATTCGTTACAGGAGGGCTGGCTGCTTCAGGGCGATGGTAGCCAAACTGCAAAACTGTCAGACCACCCGGGCCTTCCGGAAACGCAAACTGGCTCCGGTCTTTGGCTTATGCCCGTTGAGATCAGGTCAATTCTGGACGAAGCCCAATGGAACCCTCCGTCAGATGCGGGCTACGGCTTCATACATGGGCGACGGGTCTGGATCATCAGAAATCAAATATTGCCGGACGCTCCGCTTTCATACTCGGGGATCAAGCAAGAGCATTTCCCCGAGCTCATCAGCTCCGATGGAAGGCAAGAATTATGCGCCTGGATCGAACGCGTGCAGATCGCTTACAATGGCGGGACGCTGACCGATCGGGGACTGGCGCCGCTTAGGCTCTATTTGGTGCCGTTAGCTCAGGAAGATCGAGTGAATGCACTTGGCATCGAGTTGTCCCGGGATGCTCGAAATTTCCTGGCTGAGATCCGCGCGCGGTGGGGCAAAGCGTTGTTTGCAGATTAGCGCGCAAGGAAGCGATTTCGCCGAAATTAGGTTAGTGCCGATCTGCTGGACGCAATGGCCGTTTCGGGGGCGCAAGACAGCGATCCGGAGTGGGAGGCGTTTTTATGGCCAAACTGACCCAAAGCTACGCCCACGGCGTTTCGACCACACCGCTCCTCGGCGACACCATCGGCGCGCATTTCGACAAGGCGGCGGAGCGCTGGAGCGAACGCGACGCGCTGGTCGTGCGGCAGCAAAACGTGCGCTGGAGCTATGGCGAGCTGAAAGCCAAAGTCGACGCCTTTGCCGCCGGGCTGCTGGCGCTCGGGCTTTCGCCCGGCGACCGTGTCGGCATCTGGTCGCCGAACAATGCCGAATGGGTGATCACGCAATTCGCCACCGCGAAGGCGGGGCTGATCCTCGTCAACATCAATCCCGCCTACCGGCTTTCCGAGCTTGACTACGCGCTCAACAAGGTGGGCTGCAAAGCCCTCGTCACCGCGCACTCGTTCAAGACCAGCGACTATGTCGGCATGTTGCGGGAGCTTGCTCCCGAAATCGACCGCAGCGCTCCCGGCAAATTGCAGGCGAAGCGTCTGCCGGCGCTGACGACGCTGATCCGCATCGGCGCGGGCGAAGCGCGCGGCTTTTTGCGCTTCGACGACGTGCTCGGCATGGGCGGCGACCGCCATCGCGCCGCGCTCGCGGAGTTGGCGCCGAAGCTGCAATTCGACGATGCCATCAACATTCAATTCACCAGCGGCACCACCGGCACCCCGAAAGGCGCTACGCTCACCCACCACAACATCCTCAACAACGGCTATTTCATCGGTGAGGCGCAGCGCCTCACAGACCATGACCGCGTCTGCATTCCGGTGCCGCTTTATCACTGCTTCGGCATGGTACTCGGCAATCTCGCCTGCATCACCCATGGCGCGACAATGGTCTATCCCTCCGAAGGGTTCGATCCGCTGGCGAGCCTGGAAGCGGTCGAGGCCGAGCGCTGCACCGCGCTCTACGGCGTGCCGACGATGTTCATCGCCGAGCTCGGTCACCCCGAATTCAAGCGCTTCGATCTTTCCTCGCTGCGCACCGGGATCATGGCCGGCTCGCCCTGCCCGATCGAAGTGATGAAGCGCTGCGTCAGCGAGATGAACATGCGCGAAGTGACGATCGCCTACGGCATGACCGAGACAAGCCCGGTGAGCACGCAAACCTCGTGCGATGATCCGCTCGAGCGCCGCGTCGGCACCGTGGGCCGGGTCCATCCCCATGTCGAGATCAAGATCATCGACACCAACGGCCGCATCGTGCCGCCGGGCACACCCGGCGAATTGTGCACGCGCGGCTATTCGGTGATGCTCGGCTATTGGGGCGATGAAGAAAAGACGGCGGAAGCGGTCGATCGCGCCGGCTGGATGCATACCGGCGACCTCGCCACGCTCGATGCGGACGGTTACTGCAACATCGTCGGACGGATCAAGGACATGGTCATCCGCGGCGGCGAGAACGTCTACCCGCGCGAGGTCGAGGAGTTCCTGTTCCGCCACGCCAAGATCGAAGCGGTGCAAGTGGTGGGCGTGCCCGACTTGAAATACGGCGAAGAGCTATGCGCCTGGGTGAAGCTCAAGCCCGGCGCCGCTGCGAGCGCCGAAGACATCCAAAGCTTCTGCAACGGCCAGATCGCGCATTACAAGATTCCGCGTTACATCAAATTCGTCGATGCTTTTCCCATGACCGTCACCGGCAAGGTGCAGAAATTCCTCATGCGCGAGGAGACGATCAAGGAATTGGGCCTGAGCGAACAAAAGACGGCGTGAGTTTCAGAGTTCTCAACCGCTCGTCCCCGCGAAAGCGGGGACCCAGTAGTTTCGCCGCGACGCCCGCGCTCTCCGCCTGGATTCCCGCTTTCGCGGGAATGAGCGGAATATGCATCAGCTTGGCACTTTAATCGGCGCCCTCCAGCATCCCTACCAGCTCGACACAGACGCACTCGCCGAGTGAGGAATGATGCCCCTCACCCGAAGCCAAGATCGCTCGCGCTTGTTCTGCGGTTTCGGCCTCCACCCACCATTGCTCGGCGCGCGTGACCAGCATGGTCGCGTGGAAGGTCTTGAGTTTCGGCTTCCGACTGAGCTTGTGAGCGGCGGCCATTTTTTTGGGGTCCCGAGCTGCGAATCGATTGGCGCGGCTACTTTACCCTAAAACCGCGGCGCGGAACAAACCAGAAACGCCGGGCCTTGCGCGCCTCCACTCTCGCTTCGGAACGCGCTATCATCGAACCCGTTGTCGAGTATCGGTTCAGTAAGGAGTGCACCGTGGCCCCGCGTCCGTATTGGAAAGGCTATATGCGGCTCTCGCTCGTCTCGTGTCCGATCGCGCTCTATCCGGCCACTTCCGAACGCGAGAAGATCAGCTTCCATCAGCTCAACCGCAAGACCGGCAACCGCATCCGCTACCGCAAGGTCGACGCCGAGACCGGCGAGGAAGTGCAGTCGGACCAGATCGTCAAAGGCTACGAGGTTGCCAAAGGCGAGTACGTCGAGATCACCAACGAGGAGCTCGAATCGATCGCGCTCGAAAGCACCAAGACCATCGAGATCGATGAGTTCGTGCCCGGTAACGAGATCGACGACCTCTACAGCATCCGCCCCTACTACATCGCGCCCGACGGCAAGGTGGGGCAGGACGCATTCGTGGTGATCCGCAACGTCATCGAGCAGATGAAAATGGTCGCGATCGGCCGCGTCGTGCTCACCAGCCGCGAGCACGTTATCGCCATGGAGCCGCGCGGCAAGGGGCTCATGGGCACGTTGCTGCGCTATCCCTTCGAGGTGCGCGATGCCGGCGAGTATTTCGACGACATACCGGACGTCAAGCTCACCAAGGACATGATGGATTTAGCGCGGCACATCGTCGAAACGAAAAGCGGACATTTCAAGCCGCAAGAGTTCGAGGACCATTACGAGCACGCCTTGAAGGAATTGATCGCGAAAAAGGCCAAGGGCGAAAGGATCGAAGTCCCGAAGGAGCGGCCGACCGGCAAGGTCATCAATCTCATGGACGCTTTGCGCCGCTCCGTGCAGGGGGACGGCGGCCGGAGCGCAGCGCCCGCCCCCGCCAAGAAGGGCCGCAAGAAGATCGAAGGGCAAAAGGAGATGCTGCTGCCGATTGCGGGCAAAAAGCCCGCGCGCGAAGAGCCGCGGAAACCGGCGCGGTCGAACGCCCGGCAGCGGAAGGCCGGCTAGCCCAATCGCAGGCCGCATACACCGAAGTCCTTTTCTTTCGTCATTGCCGGACTTGATCCGGCAATCCATGGGGACGAGAAGCGCGATCGGGTTTCCCGATAGGCTTTCAGAGCCGCAAGTCAGCATGGACCACCGGGTCAAGCCCGGTGGTGACGACGCAAGCGTAACCCGGATTGAGTCAAACGAAATCCGGGACAAGCCTCGCCGCTGATCCCGGATTTCGCTGGCGCTCAATCCGGGCTACTCGCTACTATTGGGCAATAGCGGCGGAATGTTTCAAAATGCGAGAGTTTGCTGTATCCTCGGTCAAGGAGCTTCAGGCGGTCTTGAACGACGCCGGTTCCGACGTTCTTTATCGCGGGCAAACGAAGCACTATGGCGCTGTCGGTTCACCATCGGCGATCACCTCATTCAGTAGGTTGGGTTGCATCCCGAGCGAAATGGGAAAGTGGACCTACTACGCATCGGATGTTCTGGAGAGGTGGCTAGGAGCGAGGGCCAGATCGCTCGAGTTTTCGCAAGCGATTTTGCAGCACTACGGTTGGCGGTCGTTTTACCTGGATGTCAGCACGGAGCCGGCTGTCGCCGCGTGGTTCGCCAGCCATGTTTTCAAAGATAGATCTTGCATCGAGTTATGCGAGGACTGCGAAGAATTGCCCGTTTTTCTTCAGAAGAAGCGTGCCTCATACGAGTTTCAGGACGGGACTGGGCATCTGTACCTTATTGGCAAGAGGCTCGCTGCTGAGCACGCGGGGGTGTTCGATCTGTCGGCGATGCACTTGGCGGGCTATCGTCCTCGATTTTCAGCACAGGCCGCTTGTATGCTTGGGCCTTTGAAGAATGAGCCATTTCCCCAGGCATGCTACATCGCCCAAATAACTGCTGAAGGTTCCATCTTCCGGACGTTTGCTGCGGAACGGTCTCTGGAAAGCGTTGATGCCCTGTTTCCCTCGCGGGATGAGGACCCGGTCCTAAACTCGTTGCTTAGTCTCCCTTGGAACGAAATCGCCGGCCAGGCTGGGAAGGGCGATCAGGGGGTGGGCATTCCTACATTCCGGCGCACTGTAGAAGTCCCAGAATATCACGATGGTTTTCAAAAGATATTGCCACCTAACATAGCGCTTTTCAGAAGCGGAACCGTACTGGAGTCTGTGCAAGTCGACGGCGCGCCTAGCGAGAATATTGTCATTGCTGCACCGGAGAGAACGATCTTTGGAACAGCCAATCCGCCAGCAACGTGCTTTCCCATGATCGCGGTGCTCGTGAAGAAACATGGGTGCGTATCGTTCGAGATTAGCCAGCTCATCCGTCATGCTGGCCAGGAGGACACGGCTCTGTATGGGAAAGGGCTAAGCGTCGCCCGCAAAGAGGATAACCTCGTCGAGGTGGGCGAATTGATGGTCGAGCATCCCGGAATGCGTATCACCCGTGCCGGGCTCAATGTCGGTTGGTACTATGAAATCGAGGCCGACGGAATTTGGACGCGCCGAAACCATGCAAAAGAATGCCCCTGTGGGAGCGACTACCCTCATCAACGCCACTTATCTGCTCTGACTATCATTGAGGATTGGCTCACAAGTCAAAAAGATGGGTGGGCGTAGGATTGATAAGGCCCATTATGTCGTCAGCCGTGAAATCGTACTGTGGCTCACGTTGTAGCTGCGGGCAATCTCCCGGATTGGCTCGCCCCGGTCGCGGTGCTTGAGCGTTTTTCCGAGGGCGGAACTGGCCCGTTTGTGGTCATTGATGGGACAGTCGGGGGCGTGCGGCTACTCGTCGCCCGCCAAACGGCGAAGGTCACTGTTCAGCTTCTCAAACGCAACGCGGCAAGCAGCATGGTTATCCAGTAGGTCCAACACCGAAATCAAGCTGCCGTCACGTCTCCTCACGGTCCTCGGGCGCATAGAAGAAGGAGCGCGTGGCACCAGGCCGTCGCCGCGCCAAATCCCCGATCTCATCGTCTTAACCGACTTTCGTCCGTTAGCCTTCAACTGGTTCATAATCCGAATCTTTACGTCCGGTCAGAACGCCCAGTCAGAAGCTCGTAAACAAGTGCCATTGGTAAGCGCTCTAAAAACAATATACTGAAATATTTGAGGAGAATAAAGTTTTCGCTGCACCCAAACGGCTCTAAAATATGTTTGCCCGCTTCCCAGAACAGAGTGCCGGCCGCTCCTCCTTTTCCTTCTTCCGCAATCCACTTCCTGTACTGGCCATATTCATTGATCCGGTCTATCATGGTGCCGCAAATGTCGTTAGGTGAAGCTCCTTGCAGCGCCAGAATATTTGCAAGGTTATCTAGTAAATGATCCATGAAGAGCCATGATGGTTCTTGGCCGAGAAATTTTTGCGCCAATTCGTCGACGACACGGTACCAGAGGGCGGCCTCTTCTAATCTTACAGACGTCTTCTGCTCATCGCTGAGCTTAGGGCAGTTTGTAGGGGTTTCTGCGTAAAATTCCGCTGCCAAATCAAGCACGTCCCCTGCAATATCAAGATTGCATATGATAAACGCCGCCAGCGCAGCACTCTTTTCCCTTAACAGCTCCTCAGTATTCTGCTGGCCCTGATACTTTGCAATGGTAGACGTCCATTGCTCATAGACGCCACGTTTTGCGTCAGGCGTTGGGAATGCAGCAAAAAGCGATTGTTCCAGCAATTCCCCGTCAGACTGTCTTCGGATCAGCGCGATTAGTCCCGGATTGACAAACATTCGGCCCTTGGCTTCCACCGTGTCAGCAAAGAAGACCCCGTCCTGACCTGTTTCCGCCTCGAATCTTTCGATTAACTCCAATAACCGATGCCGCTTGTCGGCACCAGAAAGCGCACTTTTATAAGCGCCTTGAGGCTTTTTGCTTTCTGTTACAGCCTGCTCAATTAGTTGCCGAAAGCGCTCCGCGTCTGGGTCGGCGCGTTTCGAGAATAATTTACCGAAGAGGCCCATAACACCCACCAAAAATGGATTTTGTCCAAGATTCTCCAGATGGAAGCCTCGGTGAGGATGAGAATGCTGCCGCTGGCGGCCTTTTGCAAGTCGGAAGGATCGCCTTGGGTTGCAGGTGCGGTTCGGAGGGTGCCGGGACGCAGGGTGCAGCGTTCCAAGATCGCCGAATTGGTTGAACACGAACAGCGGATGATAGCGCTGCAGCCGTAGTGGCCGTTCCAGACGCTCATCTCTTGTTCGCCGTGCGTCGGACTCACGCTCGAATTTATGTCGAGCACGACGCCTCGCGGCTCCGGCACGAGAAATCGTTATGCTATCCAATTACGCAATTACGGTGACACCCATTAGCCGGCCCCTCGTCAAGGGCGCAAATATTTTTTTGGCGGCGCGGGCCGGCAATTCTGTCATTGGTTTCTTCAAGCAGCAGTCTTCGAACCGCGTCCGTTTCTTCGGTTTGTGGCTGCGTACGAAAGACGAATCGCGCCAGACACCCATCAGGATCAAGCGCGGGTCAAACGGTGGCCTGCGCCCTGGCGGCGTTGCCGCCCCAGAAGAACGTTGGTAGCGCGCCGTATCCAAAGCAATCTCACAGTGCCGTGGCTGCCGGCGTGCCGGCGCCAATCTCCGGATGGCTTACGGTGCGTGCGATCCGCTTTCAC
>JBEKNW010000117.1:0-14205 GCA_049522435.1 Xanthobacteraceae bacterium | reverse complement strand
TGCATCGCGGCGACAGAGATTCAGAAAAACACCGCAGAATCAAGGACGCGGGCGACTAGTACCCACTTTCATAGAAACGTGATTCGCGCGGGCAGTGAATTCGAGAGTCGGATGAGACACTTATTCGCATCGTTGCCTGCGCGGATTGGTGATTCCGGGTACTAGCGGCCCCTCGATGACGTTGGCGTAATTGCCCCGCGGCATCGCCCCAAGGCTCAGCGTATGTTGGCGCAGCCCATCGAACGCAGCCGTCGACTGCAGCAGCTCGTAATTGTCAGAGCGGATGGTGAAAAGCGCGATAACGGCCGGCGCGTCTTGCAAGACCATATGGCGCAGAAGCCCCAGGAAGGCTAGTCCTTCCTCGGCGCCCTCCGGCGTAAACAGTTCCTCCGCCTGATCAGTGAAAATAACGATGGTTGGCGGGTTGCTATCTGCAGCGACGCCGACTTCCAGCTGACGTACCTTGGCTTCCGCGAGCGCTGCCAGCAACGGGCCGATACCAGAGCCCCCCGCTTCGATGGCGTCGCGTATTTCTGATCGGGTGTGCGGCAGATTCGCCAACTTCAGAGCCTGTTCCAGACTTGAAATTAGGCCGGTCGCACCTGTTACCGCAGCGCGTTCCGGTCGGATTACTGGTAGGGGTAAGAAATGTTGGTCTTCGCGTTGGAGGCGCGGCAGCAGCCCCGCACGCATGAAAGATGACTTCCCGGAACCCGACGCGCCCAAAATCACTAGAATGCGAGGCGGCGCGCCCTGCCTAAGACCGCGCAACATATCAAGCCCCAAGACAGTCGGCCCTTCACGGCCGAAAAATATCCCCGCATCGTCCGCCTCAAGCGGCTTGAGACCGCGATAAGGCGCCCGGTCAGGATCGTTATCTGGAGGCCACTTGAAGAATTTGGCGTCAACGCCGGAGTGCCTCAAGCCAAGGCAGAGGCGAGTGAGACCGTCGCCGGCAAATTCGACTGTGGTCGCGCCCTCCGGAAGCTGTACGGTCAACTTGTGGTTCCGCGCTCCGATAGTCAGGTCTACCAACTGCCATTCCGTCGTCATTTCAGGCGGGATATCCGCCAGTGGAGTCGGCTCAACGATTACACCGAATATCGTCTTGTTGAGTTGCTTTGCGAGCAGGAATTCTGCAAGGCACCATCTGGAATTGACCCAGCTCGGCGATATCAAGCATATGACAGCGTCGCACCGTTCGGCAGCTTGCTTCAATGCCTGCTGCCAACGCTGGCCAGCCTTAAGACCGCGTTCGGGATCAAGATCGAGGAATAGCTCGTTCCAACCTTGCTCGACCAGCCAGTCGCGCACTGCGATAGCTTCGGCATTGTTCACATAGGAATGGCTCAAAAAAATAAGCGACATGAAGCTTCCCAGGCAGACATCCTCCGCGAACAAAGATAGCGGGTAAGTCACCGCCTGTCATGCTTCCAGAGCATAAGGCGAACGGCTTCGATGCCTAATCTAGTTCGTCGTGGATCACAGGCAGTCTTCATTAGACTAGTACCCACTTTCATAGAAACGTGATTCGCGCGGGCAGTGAATTCGAGAGTCGGATGAGACACTTGTTTGCATCGTTGCCTGCGCGGATTGGTGATTCCGGGTACTAGCCTAGCGCGCAGCGTGAGGTCTTCGTTAGCGTGTAAGTGAGGTCTACCCCTCACCATCAGCGCAAATCCTCACCCAGCAGCCATCAAATCAGCGCTGGAGAATCCGCGGAATGTGGCTTGAGAAGGCGCTAACTTGTTAAGTTTGATATAGATATCCTTCACACGGGGAGAGGTAGAAAAACTCATCCACTGAACATGACCGATATCTGCTGGCCGCCGCGCCGGATGGTGATGCGCCATTGCCGGCTGCCGGCATGCGTGATGCGATCGAGATCGGCCGATTTTTCGATCTTCTGATTGTTGACCGAAATGACGATGTCGCCCTTCTGGAAGCCGATCGATTGCGCCGCCGAGCCGTCGGCCACGCCGACGATGACGACGCCTTCGCTCTGCGGATCGAGCCGCAGCTCGTCGGCGAGCGCCGGCGAAAGGTTGGCGACCGTGGCGCCGCGGAACGGCGAGCGCGATCGGATCTCCACTTCCTCGCGCGGCGTCTCGGGAACGCTCTGCAGCGCCACCGCGACGACCATCTCCCGCCCTTGGCGGACGAGACCAATCTGTGCGCTGCCGCCCAGCGGCTTGGTGGCGAAGCGATAGTCGAAGGCGTTCGGGTCATCGACGATCGTGCCGTCGATGCTGACGATGAGATCGCCGGTCTTGATCCCGGCGCGGGCGGCGGGACTGCCGGCCGCGAAGCTGGCGACCAGCGCGCCGCTCGGCCGCTTAAGGCCAAGGCTTTCGGCGATCTCCGGCGTGACGTCCTGGAGCTTGGCGCCGAGCCATGGCCGCTTGACCGCGGCGCTGCCGCCTTTGGCGGAGGCGACCACCACGCGCACCATGTTCGCGGGAATCGCAAAGCCGATGCCCTGCGATCCGCCCGAACGCGAATAGATGGCGGTATTGATGCCGACGAGCCTGCCTTTGACATCGACCAGGGCGCCGCCGGAATTGCCGGGATTGATGGCGGCGTCGGTCTGAATGAAGAATTGATAATCGGAGATGCCCACCTGCGTGCGCGCGACCGCCGAGACGATGCCGTGAGTCACCGTCTGCCCGACGCCGAACGGGTCGCCGATCGCCAAAACCACGTCGCCGACCTGCAGCTCGTCGGAATTGCCGAATTCGAGCGCCGGAAAGCGCTCGCTCGCGCCTTTGAGCCGCATCACGGCGAGGTCGCTGTGCTCATCCTTGAGCACGACCTCGGCGTCGAACTCGCGCTTGTCGGCGAGCGCGACCTTCACTTCGCTGGCGCCCTCGATCACGTGGTAATTGGTGACGACGAGGCCGGCGGGATCGATGATCACGCCGGAGCCGAGCGAGCGCTGCACCTGCTCGCGCGGTACCGCGCCGAAAAACTGGCGGAAGAACGGATCGTTCATGAACGGATTGCGGTTTTCGACGACGCGGGCGGCATAGACGTTCACCACCGCCGGCGCCACGCGCTTGACCACCGGCGCGAAGGAGAGCGTAAGCTCGGCGGACGAAGAAGGCGCCACGCGCTCCTGCGCGCCGGCGCCCGCGCTGGCGAGCAATGTCGAAAGCGCAAAAACGGCGGCAGCCAGTGTAGTGCCGGAGGCGCGCAGATACGGCATGGAAAGACCCCGAATCGGTGCCGTCGCATATAGGCGCGCGAGCGGGGCTTTAGAAGGGTGCGCTGGTTCTTCTCTGCTCATTGCCGCGAAAGCGGGAATCCAGCATATCGGCAAACGTCGAGACTGGGTCCCCGCTTTCCGCGGGGACGAGCGGGTTGAATACTACGCGGCAGCGGTAGCCGGCTCCTCGGCGCGTGCCTGCACCGGTCCGGAGTCCTTGCCCTTGGCCTCGACGTCGCGATCGACAAACTCGATCACCGCAACGGGCGCGGAATCGCCGTAACGGAAGCCGGCCTTGAGCACGCGGGTATAGCCGCCGCTGCGCTCCTTGTAGCGCGGACCGATCACCTCGAACAGTTTCTTGACCATGGCAAGATCGCGCATCTGCGCGATCGCCTGGCGGCGGGCGTGCAGATCGCCGCGCTTGCCGAGCGTGACCAGCTTCTCCACGACCGGGCGCAAGTCCTTGGCCTTGGGCAGCGTGGTAGTGATCTGCTCATGCTTGATCAGCGAGGCGGCAAGATTTGCCAGCATCGACCGGCGATGATCCGAGCGGCGGCTGAACTTGCGGTGGGTCTTGGCGTGGTGCATGTGACTTCGTCAGATGACAGATGACGGATGACGGATGACGGAATGGAACATTCTGATCATCCGACCTCTGGCATCTGACATCCGTCCTCCGGTCAGTAGTGATCCTCGAAGCGCTTGGCCAGTTCCTCGATGTTTTCCGGCGGCCAGCCGGGGACTTCCATGCCCAGATGCAGGCCCATCTGCACCAGCACTTCCTTGATCTCGTTGAGCGATTTGCGGCCGAAATTCGGCGTGCGCAGCATCTCGGCCTCGGTCTTCTGCACCAGATCGCCGATATAGACGATGTTGTCGTTCTTCAGGCAGTTGGCCGAACGCACCGAAAGTTCGAGCTCGTCGACCTTCTTGAGGAACGCCGGATTGAAGGCAAGGTCGGGAATGGCCTCTTGCGTGGTTTCGCGCTTGGGCTCCTCGAAGTTCACGAACACGTTGAGCTGGTCCTGCAGGATGCGCGCGGCGTAGGCCAGCGAATCCTCGGGGCTCACGGCGCCGTTGGTTTCGATCGACAGCGTGAGCTTGTCGTAGTCGAGAATCTGCCCTTCGCGCGTGTTCTCCACCTTGTAGGAGACCTTGCGCACCGGCGAGTAGAGGCTGTCGACCGGGATCAATCCGATCGGCGCGTCCTCCGGACGGTTGCGTTCGGCCGGCACGTAGCCCTTGCCGGTATTGACCGTGAATTCCATGCGGATCTCGGCGCCCTCGTCGAGCGTGCACAAAACGAGGTCGGGATTGAGCACGACGATGTCGCCCACGGTCTGGATGTCGCTTGCGGTCACCGTGCCCGGACCCTGCTTCTTCACCACCATGCGCTTGGGCCCTTCGCCCTGCATCTTGATGGCGATGTCCTTGATGTTGAGCACGATGTCGGTCACGTCCTCGCGCACGCCGGCAATCGAGGAGAATTCATGCAGCACGCCGTCGATATGCACCGACTGGACCGCGGCGCCCTGCAGCGAGGACAACAGAATGCGCCGCAGCGCGTTGCCGAGCGTGACGCCGAAGCCGCGTTCGAGCGGCTCGGCGACCACCGTCGCCACGCGCCGCGCATCGGCACCGGCGCTGACCTGCAGCTTGCCCGGCCTGATCAGTTCCTGCCAATTCTTCTGAATCGTCACGTTATCACCCATGGCGTTGCGCGGTGCAAAAGTCTCGCGCGCCCCACTCCGCTCCGTGGGGCCAAGATCGAGCGGCGGCAGATGTTGGATTTCCATCGGCCGGATGTCCTATACGCGCCGCCGCTTGCGCGGGCGGCATCCATTGTGCGGGATCGGCGTTACGTCGCGGATCGAGGTAATGGTGAAACCGGCCGCCTGCAGCGAGCGCAGCGCCGATTCCCGCCCCGAACCGGGGCCGGCCACTTCGACCTCGAGCGTGCGCATGCCGTGCTCCTGCGCCTTCTTGGCGGCGTCCTCGCCAGCGACCTGCGCCGCATAGGGCGTCGACTTGCGCGAGCCCTTGAAACCCATCGTGCCCGACGACGACCAGGCAATGGTATTGCCTTGCACGTCGGTGATCGTGATCATAGTGTTGTTGAACGTGGCATTCACATGCGCGACGCCCGAGGCGATGTTCTTGCGTTCGCGTCGGCGGACGCGCGTGGCTTCCTTACCCATTCTGAACCCTTTCGGATCGGAACCGGCCGCACCGGTGCCGTCTAGCCCCTCCCTTCCCTCCCCCCGCTTGCGGGGGAGGGAAGGGAGGGGGAATACGCTATTTCTTCTTGCCGGCAATAGGCTTGGCCGGACCCTTGCGGGTGCGTGCATTGGTATGGGTGCGCTGCCCACGGACCGGCAGGCCCCGACGGTGACGCAACCCGCGATAGCAGCCAAGATCCATCAGCCGCTTGATGTTCATGGCCACTTCGCGCCGCAGATCGCCCTCGACCATATAGTCGCGGTCGATCACTTCACGCAGCTGCAGCACTTCCTGATCGGTCAACTGCGACACCCGGCGCGCCTCGGGCATCGACACTTTGTGCATGATTTCCTTGGCCTTGGCGGAGCCAATGCCATGGATATACTGCAATGCGACCACGACGCGCTTGTTGGTCGGGATATTGACGCCAGCGATA
The DNA here is from genome assembly GCA_049522435.1 of Xanthobacteraceae bacterium. GTDB lineage: Bacteria > Pseudomonadota > Alphaproteobacteria > Rhizobiales > Xanthobacteraceae > BOG-931. The sequence continues at coordinate 8,341 of JBEKNW010000117.1, read as the reverse complement.
CGGGCCACCTCAGTTGCTCCTTATGCGGGCCAGCCCAGGGTGCCCCCGTGCCGCCCGGCCGCTATCTATCGATTCGAATGTCACCTGAGAAGGCCACAAACGTAAAAAGCCAACGCCTGCCTGCCATTGCGGCTTGGCATCGCTGCTAAATCTCCGACTTGATATTCCTTGCTTATTAATGGATTCCCCGCGCTTTCGTCAACCTCGACCGGCGATTTTTGTTTACAACCTGCGTTACCGCCGCCGGTTTCCCGGCTTGTGCTTGGCTTTGGGCTTGTGCGCTGCGGCTTTGTGCGCCGTCGCCTGACGCCGTGCCGGTTTGCGGCGGGTGGCGGCCTTGTGGCGCAGGCCGGTCCCACGGCTTCCGGACTTTTTTCCTATGCTGGCCGACCTTGGCGTCTTCGCAGGCGACCTTTTTGCGGAACGCTTCGGGTGCTTGGGCGCGATTTCCTCTCCCGCCAGCGCCTTCTCAATCTGCGCGGCGACTTCCAGGACCGGCGCCATGCCGTTGACGGAACGCAGCACGCGCCGCCGCCGGTAATACGCGATCAACGGCGCGGTCTGCTCGCGGTAGGCCGCCAGCCGGCGATGCAGGACTTCCGGGTTGTCGTCCTCCCGCAGCGGCTCTCCCCGCGCCTTCATCTCCGCGATGCGGCTTTCGATGCGCTTGATCAGGGCGTCCTCGTCGACGCGCAACTCGATCACCGCGTCGAGCGCGAGACCATGCTTGGCCAGCATACGGTCGAGAGCCTCGGCCTGCCCCACGGTCCGCGGGAAGCCGTCGAGAATGAAGCCCTTGCGCGCATCCGGCTGCTCGATGCGTTGCGCGACGATCTCGACCACGATGTCATCGGGCACGAGGCCGCCGTGCGCCATGATGTCTTGCACCTGCCGGCCGGTCGGCGTGCCGGCCTTCACGGCGGCGCGGAGCATGTCGCCGGTCGAGAGCTGAACCAAACCGTATTTGGCGACCTGGTGCTGAGCCTGCGTTCCCTTGCCAGCCCCAGGCGGGCCGAGCAGGATCAATCTCATCGACGGCGTCCCCTCAGTTTCGAGCGTTTGATCAAGCCTTCGTATTGGTGGGCCAAGAGGTAGCCCTGCACTTGCGCCACCGTATCCATGGTCACGCTGACGACGATGAGGAGCGACGTGCCGCCGAAATAGAACGGCACCGCCGCGTACGAGATCAGCATTTCGGGGAACAGGCACACGACGGCCAGATAGGCCGCCCCGATCACCGTGATCCGCGTCAGCACGTAATCGATGTACTCGGCCGTGCGCTCGCCCGGCCGGATGCCGGGGATGAAGCCGCCATGCTTCTTCAAATTGTCGGCGGTCTCCGTCGGGTTGAACACGATCGCCGTGTAGAAGAAGGCGAAAAAGACGATGAGGCCGACATAGAGCAAGAGGAACAGCGGCCGCCCATGCGAGAGCTGGGTGGTGATGAGCGTGAGCCATTCCGGCCCCTGCCCGGCCGTGAAGTTGGCGACCGTCGTCGGCAACAGCAGCAGCGAGGAGGCAAAGATCGGCGGAATCACGCCCGACGTATTGAGCTTGAGCGGCAGATGCGAGGACTGGCCCTCGAACATGCGATTGCCGACTTGGCGCTTGGGATACTGGATCAACAGGCGGCGCTGCGCGCGCTCTATGAACACGATGAAGGTGATGACCGCCACGCACACCACCAGGACGATGAGAATAAGTCCGGTCGAGAGCGCGCCTTGACGGCCGAGTTCGAGCGTGCCGGCGACGGCCGAGGGCAATTGGGCGACAATGCCCGACATGATGATCAGAGAGGTGCCGTTGCCGATGCCGCGCTGGGTGATCTGCTCGCCGAGCCACATCAGGAACATGGTGCCGCCGGTGAGCGTAATCACGGTCGAGATGACGAAGAACGGGCCCGGATCGGTGACCACGTTGCTGGCGCCTTCGAGGCCGACCGAGATGCCGTAGGCCTGAAACGCCGCCAACACCACCGTCAGGTAGCGCGTGTACTGATTGATGATTTTGCGGCCCGCCTCGCCCTCCTTCTTGAGCTGTTCGAGCGTCGGCGACACGGTCGTCATCAGCTGGATGATGATCGAGGCCGAAATGTAGGGCATGATGTTGAGCGCGAAAATCGCCATGCGGTGAATGCCGCCGCCGGCGAACATGTTGAACATCCCCAAAATACCGCCGGCCTGGGAGTTGAAAATCTGGTTCCAGGCGTTCGGATCGATACCCGGCAGGGGAATGTAGGTGCCGAGCCGATAGACCAGCAGCGCGCCGAGCGTGAACCAAATGCGCTTCTTCAACTCTTCGGCCTTGGCCAGCGCCGAGAAGTTGAGATTGGCTGCCAGTTGTTCTGCTGCAGAGACCATCCGCCCAATGCTCCGTATGCGTCGGCCCTATATAGAGATCAGGCCGCCTGTTCGCTCGCCTCCCTCTGGGGAGCGAGGATTTCGACCGAACCGCCGGCCTTCTCCACCGCGGCGACCGCCGATTTCGACGCGCCGAACACCGCGACAGCGATCTTGGCCTTGATCTCGCCGCCGCCAAGAAGCCGCACGCCATCCTTGGCCCGGCGCAAGATACCCGCCTTGACCAGCGCCGCGGCGTCGATGGTCGCGGTTGGGTCAAGCCGGCCGGCATCGATCGCCTGCTGCAGGCGTCCGAGATTGACCTCGTTGAGCTTGCGCGCGAACGCCGTATTCTTGAAGCCGCGCTTGGGCAAGCGGCGATGCAGCGGCATCTGGCCGCCCTCGAAACCCTTGATGCGCACGCCGGAGCGCGCGGTCTGCCCCTTGCCGCCGCGGCCGCCGGTTTTGCCTGTGCCGGAGCCGATGCCACGGCCGATGCGCTTACGGTTCTTGCGGGCGCCGGAACGGTCGGCGAGTTCGTGGAGCTTCATTGTCTCGTCCCTCCTGTTCACCGTCATCCTGAGGTGCACCCCCACCCTACCCTCCCCCGCAAGCGGGGGAGGGTAGGGTGGGGGTAGCCTCGAAGGACGACGGCCCGGGCCCTTCAAGGCCCGCGCTGACGCGCGGGCACCTCAGGGTGACGGCATCATTTCCTTCTCCACCACGCGCACGAGGTGCGCGACCTTGGCGATCATCCCGCGCGTCTGTGGCGTATCGACGAGTTCGGCGACGCGGCCGATCTTGTTGAGCTTCAGCCCAATGAGCGTCTCGCGCTGGGTGTGGTGGCGACGCATCGGGCTGCGGATCTGCTCGATCGTGATCGTCTTGCCCGTGTGGCCCGCACTCTTGCCGGTATTCATCGCTTGCTCCCGGGCGCTCAATCGGCTGCCTGTTCGGTCTCGACGTCGCGGCGGCGCGCCTGCAGCGCCGAGACCTTGATGTTGCGGCGCGCGGCCACCGCGCGCGGCGAATCCTGGCGCTTGAGCGCATCGAAGGTCGCGCGCACCACATTGTACGGATTCGACGTACCGAGCGATTTTGCCACCACGTCCTGCATGCCGAGCGTCTCGAACACGGCGCGCATCGGGCCGCCGGCGATGATGCCGGTGCCGGGCGGCGCCGCGCGCAGATACACGCGGCCGGCGCCATGGCGGCCGGCCACGTCATGATGCAGCGTACGGCCCTCGCGCAGCGGTACCCGCGTCAGCGCGCGCTTGGCGGCCTCGGTCGCCTTGCGGATCGCCTCCGGCACTTCGCGCGCCTTGCCGTGGCCGAAGCCGACCCGGCCCTTCTGATCGCCGACGACGACCAAAGCGGCGAAGCCGAAGCGCCGGCCGCCCTTCACCACCTTGGCGACGCGGTTGATGTGGACGAGCTTGTCAACGAACTCGCTGTCGCGCTCGTCGTGTCCTCTGCGCTCGCGTGGTTCACGGGCCATGTTTGTCTACCATCATTGTTCAAGCCTTTGTGCTTCGGATGTCGGAGGTCGGATGTCGGAGGTCGGAAAGCTCGCGCCTTGCCGATTCTTTTCTCTGATCTGATCTCTGACCTCCGACATCCGTCATCAAAAATTCAGTCCGACCTCGCGCGCGGCCTCCGCCAAGGCCTTGACGCGGCCGTGATAAAGATAGGCGCCGCGATCGAACACCACGTCCTTGACGCCTTTTTCCTTCGCGCGTTCGGCGATGAGCTTGCCCACCGCCTTGGCCGCCTCGATGCTGGCGCCGGTCTTGAGGCCCTCGCGCGTCGTTTTCTCGATCGAGGAGGCGGAGGCGAGCGTGATGCCCTGATCGTCGTCGATCACCTGCGCGTAGATGTGCTTGGATGAGCGGAACACGGAAAGTCGCTTGCGGCCGTGCGACGCGCGACGCAAAGCGCCGCGCACGCGCCCCTGCCGCCGCTCGATTCTGTCACTCAGCTTGCTCATCGACGGCTCCGTTACTTCTTCTTGCCTTCCTTGCGGAAGATGCGCTCGGCGGCATATTTGATGCCCTTGCCCTTGTAAGGCTCGGGCGGCCGGTAGTCGCGGATCTCGGCGGCGACCTGCCCGACCTTCTGGCGGTCGATGCCGCTGATCACGATCTCGACCGGGCGCGGCGTGGCGATCGTGATGCCCTCCGGGATCGGATAGACCACGTCGTGGCTGTAGCCGAGCGCGAGCTGCAGGTTCTTGCCCTGCACCGCCGCGCGGTAGCCGACGCCGTTGATCTCGAGCCGCTGCTCGAAGCCCTTCGTGACCCCGGCGATGAGATTGGCGATCAAGGTGCGCGACGTACCCCATTGCGAGCGCGCACGCTTGCTGTCGCCGCGCGGATCGACCTTGATGCGGCCATCCTCGAGCTTGACCGTCACGTCGTCGTGCAGCACGACTTCGAGCGAGCCCTTCGGCCCCTTCACCTTCACGGTCTGGCCCGCGACATTGGCGGTGATCCCGGCGGGGATCGCGACTGGTTTCTTGCCGATGCGGGACATGATTCTTATCCGTTGCTCTCGTTCGCCTGCCGCCGGGTTCCCGGTCAAAATACCGTGCAAAGAACTTCGCCGCCGACATTGGCGTCGCGGGCGTCGTGGTCGGCCATGACGCCCTTGGGCGTCGACACGATGGCGACGCCGAGGCCGTTGTTGATGCGCGGCAAATTCTTCACCGAGGCATAGACGCGGCGGCCGGGCTTGGAAATGCGCGCGATCTCGCGGATGACCGGCTCGCCCTCGAAATATTTCAGCTCGATCTCGATCTCCGAGCGCCCTTCGCGCTCGACCACCGCATAGCCGCGGATATAGCCTTCGCTCTGCAGCACGTCGAGCACGTGCTCGCGCAACCTCGAATTGGGGCTCGAGACCTTGCTCTTGTTGCGCATCTGCGCGTTGCGGATGCGGGAGAGAAGATCACCGAGCGGATCGTTCATCATCGTTGCGATCCCCCTCACCAGCTCGACTTCACCAGGCCCGGGATCAGCCCTTTCGAGCCGAGTTCCCGCAGCGCGATGCGCGACAGTTTGTGCTTGCGGTAATAGCCGCGCGGCCGGCCGGTTATCTCGCAACGGTTGCGGATACGGGTGGCGGACGAGTTGCGCGGCATTTCGGCGAGCTTGAGCGTCGCCGCGAAACGATCCTCGACCGGCTTCGTCTTGTCGCGCGCAATCGCTTTGAGCCGCGCCCGCCGGCCCGAGAATTTCTTGGTCAGCCGGCGCCGCCGGTTGTTTTTCTCAATCGAACTCTTCTTCGCCATCTAGTTCTCCTCGCGGTTCCGCGTCTGAGGTTTTTCGAGCCTCACTGCCGGAACGGAAAATTGAATGCCGTCAACAAGGCGCGCGCCTCGTCGTCGTTGCGCGCGGTGGTGCACACGGTGATGTCCATGCCCCAGATGTCGGCGGCTTTGTCGTAGTCGATCTCCGGGAACACGATGTGCTCCTTGACGCCGAGCGTGTAATTACCGCGGCCGTCGAAGCTCTTGGGGCTTAAGCCGCGGAAATCGCGCACCCGCGGCAGCGCGATGTTGATGAGCCGGTCGAGAAACTCGTACATCCGCGCCTTGCGCAGCGTCACCTTGCAGCCGATCGCCTGGCCGGCGCGCACCTTGTAGGTGGCGATCGATTTCCGCGCCTTGGTGATCACCGCCTTTTGCCCGGCAATGAGGGCGAGATCGGCGGCGGCCGATTCCACCTTCTTGCGGTCGGCGACGCCCTCGCCGATGCCCATGTTGATGACGACCTTGTCGAGGACCGGAATCTGCAGGCGGTTCTTGTAGCCGAATCGCTCGGCGAGCCTGCCGCGGATCGCCTGCTCGAACTCAACCTTCAGCCGCGCCGGCACGCGCGGCTCGGGCTCGCGCGGCGCCGCCGGCTTGTCGCCCTTGCCGCCCTTGCCGTCCGCCGCGGCCTTGTCGCCCTTCTCGGGTTTTGCCGCCTTCGACCCCTTTTCGGCCTTGTCGCCCTTCTCGGCCTTGTCCGCCTTGACGGCTTGGCCGGCCTCGTCGGGCGTGCCCGGCCGCCGCGGCTTCTCCGGCTTCTTGGCTTTCTTTTCGTCCGTATCAGCCATCGATCTCGACTCCCGAACGCTTGGCGAGGCGCACCTTCTTGCGCGCATCGCCTTTGCCGACGAATTTGAAGCCGACGCGCGTCGGCTTGCCGTCCTTGGGATCGGCCAGCGCGACATTCGACAAATGGATCGGCGCTTCCTTGGAGATGATGCCGCCTTCCTGCGACGCACTCTGGCGCTGGTGGCGCTTGACGATGTTGACGCCGCGGATGAGCGCGTGCCCGTCGTCGCGGCGCACCTCGATGACTTCGCCGGTGCGGCCCTTGTCGCGCCCCGCGATCACGATCACCGTGTCGCCCTTTTTGATCTTCGCCGCCATCACAGCACCTCGGGGGCGAGCGAGATGATCTTCATGTGGTTCTTGGCCCTTAATTCGCGCGGCACCGGGCCGAAGATACGGGTGCCGACAGGCTCCATCTGCGGGTTGATCAAAACCGCGGCGTTGCGGTCGAAGCGGATGATCGAGCCGTCGGGGCGCTTGATGTCCTTGGCGACGCGCACGATGACGGCCTTCATCACGTCGCCTTTCTTCACCCGGCCGCGCGGGATCGCCTCCTTCACCGAGACGACGATCACGTCGCCGATGGTGGCGTATTTCCGCTTCGAGCCGCCGAGCACCTTGATGCACATGACGCGGCGCGCGCCGGAATTGTCCGCCACGTCGAGATTGGTTTGCATCTGGATCATCGGGCTACCCCATTTCATTCCATTTTCGGCGCGCCGCGCTACGATGCCTTTTGCTTCTCGCCGCGCACCACCGCCCAGCGCTTGAGCTTGGAAATCGGCCGGTGCTCCTCGATCCAAACGATGTCGCCGACCTTGAATTCGTTATTCTCGTCGTGCGCGTAATATTTCTTCGTGCGGCGGATCGTCTTCTTAAACAAGGGATGGGTGAAGCGGCGCTCGACGCGCACCACCAGCGTCTTGTTCTGTTTGTCGCTCACCACGACGCCTTGCAGGCTACGCTTGGGCATCTTTAATCCTCTTAACTCTTCGGTGCGCGTTTGTGCCGCGCAATCGTCTTGAGCCGCGCGATATCGCGCCGCACTTCGCGCACGCGCGCCGTATTCTCCAACTGGCCGGTGGCGCGCTGGAAGCGCAGGTTGAACCGCTCTTTCTTGAGCTTGAGCACCTCGTCGTCGATCTGGTCGACCGTCATCGCTCTGATATCGGCAGCTTTCATGACGCGCCTACTCGCTGATGCGCTCGACGAAACGGGTCTTGATCGGCAGCTTAGCGGCGGCAAGCGCCAGCGACTCGCGCGCGACCTGCGTCGTCACGCCATCGATTTCGAACAGGATGCGGCCCGGCTTGACGCGCGCGACCCAGAATTCCGGCGCGCCCTTGCCCGAGCCCATGCGCACTTCGAGCGGCTTCTTCGAGACCGGCACGTCCGGAAAAATGCGGATCCAGACGCGTCCCGAGCGCTTCATGTGCCGGGTCATGGCGCGGCGCGCGGCTTCGATCTGGCGCGCCGTGACCCGTTCCGGCTCGAGCGCTTTGAGCCCGAACTGGCCGAAGGCAAGCGTCACCGCGCTCGAGGCGGCGCCGTGAATGCGGCCCTTGTGCGCCTTGCGGAATTTCGTTCGCATCGGTTGCAGCATGGCGGACGCCTTTTCTTAAAACCTTGCTGTTCGCTCACGCCGCATCGCGACGCGGCCGGCCGGATTCGACCTCGGCCATTTTCTTATCCTGCGCCATCGGGTCGTGCTCCATGATCTCGCCCTTGAAGATCCACACCTTCACGCCGCAGGTGCCGTAGGTCGTGAACGCCGTGGCGACGCCGTAATCGACGTCGGCGCGCAACGTGTGCAGCGGCACGCGGCCCTCGCGATACCATTCCATGCGCGCGATCTCGGCGCCGCCGAGCCGGCCCGAGCAATTGATGCGGATGCCGCCGGCGC
>JBEKNW010000116.1:0-14553 GCA_049522435.1 Xanthobacteraceae bacterium | reverse complement strand
CTTTGCCACGAATGCGGGGTCGTTGCTCTCGCACCACGACTTGCGGGCGGCAAGGTCGATATTGTGCTCGCGCAGGAAGCGCCAGACATACTGAACATCAACGTCGCCCAATGCCTTGGCCAAAAGCGGACCCGTCCACCGGCCATAGCCCGCAGGCGGCGGTTTATCCAGAAGCCCCAGAATGCGCTTGTTCGTCGCCTTGCCGTAGATCGGCTTCTTGCCCGCCCGGGGACGGTCCGTCAGCCCGTCAAGGCCGTGGTCGGCGAAGCGACGCCGCCAGTTGCTGACAATGCGCGGCTGAACGCCCACTTCCTCGGCGATCGAACGTGTGCTGCGACCGGCGCCCGGCAGCGCGCCTCAAGCACCTTGCGTACCTTCGGCTTGAGCCGAACTTCTCTTGCTTTGGGAATCATCCCGATCTTGAATCATGACTCACCTGCGAAGAAAAGTGGGTACTAGCAGCAGCGCCGCCATCGTTTTTGCGCGATCATTTTTGTTAATACCGCCTGAATGCAGGAGTTCGTTTATTCGCTCAGCAGCGGAAATAAAGAGCCATTGTGGCGGTGCAAACTCATGAACGTCCGACCCGCCATCTTTCAAGAGAACGCGAACATCATCTGGCGAAAGTAGGCCGGTTGCCTCCTGCTTATTGATAGTGACCGTCTGCCACTTGCCGTCCAAGCGGATCGCGGTACGCATCAAATAACCGGCTTCTTCGTTGCCCGCGACGCCGGTCGCCATGAGGGCTTTATATTGACCTTTCGCGGCGTTGATTTTCTCCGAATAGAAATCGGTCGCCTCCGCAAGAGCCTTGTCCAGTTCCTTGCGGGTAGGCTTTGCCTCGATCACCCAAAGGTATTTCTCGGAAAGTTTCACCACATTTTCGGGCCGGACCAGACCGAACGCGGCCTTCATGTGGGGATCAGCCAAGCACTGATTTTGAGTCCAGACCTGACCGTTGCCGCTCTTGCTTGGGTCCTTCACGATCCAGCCAAGATCGCGCAATTGTTGCCGAATAAAAGCGTATGCCTCGACTTCTGTCTCCGTCGGCTTGGGCGACTTGACCGGCTTAGGCAGCAAACTCAATTGGCCCTGATCCAGGTTTTTGGCATACTTCTTAGCCATTTCGATTCGCGGCCTTCGCCCGCTTCTTGGCCGACCGATATGGCTGATCCCAGTTTGCGCTCTTGCACTTAGGGCAAACTCTTGGCTTTTCGTCCTTTTCCCGAGGCAGCCATTCGTGACCGCAACGACAGCGGCACCCCTGAAGGGGAACTACGCCAATGTCCAGGATTGCCTTGGCCACCGCAACCCCCCTTAAAATAAATACTAATGGTAAATACCATGAGTATTGACAATGTCAATCCCCTACGGTACTTTACTAATAGTAAATACCAATGGGAGGAGGATATGGACGGCAGGCAACAGCGCGGGCTCGAAATCGCAGCTACCGCAAATATCGTCAGGAAGGGAAATGCTTGGATCGTTCCATCGCAATCCGGTCATGGCCGCTATACCGTTTGCCCTGATCCGCACGATCCCTATTGCTCATGCCCGGACCACGAGACACGCGGCATAAACTAGGGGTTCTTGTGCAAAGCCCCCTTGGGGGGAGGGGTTGGGGGTGGGGGTCGGGAGGCGACGCGCAAGCGTTGACGCCATTGCCTGACCTCCCGACCCCCCACCCCTCCCCCCAGAAGGGGGAAGGAGTCAGGCAAACTCGATGATGACCGCGTCGACGGCGACGCTATCGCCCGGCTTGACGCGGATTTTCCTGATAGTGCCGTCGCGCTCGGCGCGCAGAATATTCTCCATCTTCATCGCCTCGACCACGGCCAATGTCTCGCCGGTCTTCACCTCCTGACCCTCGGCGACCGCAACCGAGACGACCAGCCCTGGCATCGGGCAGCGCACGGATTTTTCGCTGTCGGAGAGTATCTTTACCGGCATCAGGCGCGCGTAGCGCGCTTCGCGCTCGGTGTAGACGAAGGCCTTCACTTCGATGCCGCGATAGGCAAGCTCGAAGCCGTTCGGGATCATCCGCACATGCACCGCGATGGCGGCGCCGTCGAGCGAGCCCGCCCAGACCGGCACGCCGGGCACCCAGTTGGAGGAAAGAACGTGGCTATTGCCGTCCTCGAACAGCACCGCGATCGCTTCGCTTTCGCGCGCGACATCGGCGTGGATTTCGTCCGCGCCAAGCCAGATGGCGCGCCGGCGTTCGCGGGTCACCGTGCTGTTCGATTGCCCGGAGATTTGGCGTTTGCGCTCGCCCATCACGTGGTCGATGGCGGCCGCAACGCTGGCGATGGTACGCGCCACCGTGCCCGTCGGGCGCGCGCGCTCAAAGCCGCCGGGGAATTCCTCCGCGATGAAGGCCGTGCTCAGCTTGCCGGCGCGCCAGCGCGGATGCTGCATGATCGCGGCGAGAAACGGAATGTTGTGGCGGATGCCCTCGATGGTGAACGCATCGAGCGCATCGGCCTGCGCATCGATCGCCTGCTCGCGGGTTTTTGCGTGGGTGACGAGCTTGGCGATCATCGGATCGTAGTAGAGCGAGATTTCGCCGCCCTCGAAGACGCCGGTGTCGTTGCGCACCGTCACGCCGTCACGCGTGCCCTCGGCGGGCGGGCGATAGCGCACCAGCCGGCCGATCGAGGGCGCGAAGTTGCGGTAGGGATCCTCGGCATAGATGCGGCTCTCGACCGCCCAGCCGGAGAGTTTTATGTCGCTCTGCTTGAGCTTAAGCGGCTCGCCCGCCGCCACGCGGATCATCTGTTCGACGAGGTCGATGCCGGTGACGAGCTCCGTCACCGGATGCTCGACCTGAAGCCGCGTGTTCATCTCCAGAAAGAAGAAGCTCCGGTCCTGCCCGGCGACAAACTCCACCGTGCCGGCGCTGTCGTAGCCGACCGCCTTCGCCAGCGCGACCGCCTGCTCGCTCATTTTTGCCCGGGTCTTGGCATCGAGCAGCGGGCTTGGCGATTCCTCGATGACCTTCTGGTTGCGGCGTTGGATCGAGCACTCGCGCTCGCCGAGCGCGATGACGTTGCCGTGCTTGTCGCCCAGAACCTGGATTTCGACGTGGCGCGGATCGGTGATGAATTTCTCGATGAAGACGCGGTCGTCACCGAAACTCGACTTGGCTTCCGAGCGGGCGCGGGCAAAACCGTCGGCGAGTTCGGCGGAGCTATGGGCGATACGCATGCCCTTGCCGCCGCCGCCGGCGGAGGCCTTGATCATGACCGGGTAGCCGATCTCCTCGGCAATCTTGGCCGCCTGCTCGTCGTCCTCGATCACGCCCAGATGGCCGGGTACGGTCGCGACCTTGGCGGCCGCTGCCGCGCGCTTACTCTCGATTTTGTCGCCCATGGCGGCGATGGCCTTGGGATTCGGCCCGATAAACACGATCCCGGCCTCGGCGAGCGCTTCGGCAAAGGCCGCGCGCTCGGAGAGAAAGCCATAGCCCGGATGCACCGCCTCGGCGCCGCTCTCCTTGCAGGCAGCGAGGATTTTCGCGATGACGAGGTAGCTCTGCGCCGCCGGCGGCGGGCCGATCGGGATCGCCATATCGGCCATTTCGACATGGAGCGCGTCGCGGTCGGCCTCGGAAAAGACCGCAACGGTTTCGATCCCCATCCGGCGGGCGGTCTTGATGATCCGGCAGGCGATCTCGCCGCGATTGGCAATCAGGATTCGCTTGAACATTGCGGCATTAAAACCCGCGAGCCGACCCTCTGGCTTTGCGGCGTTGTCGCGAAAATGTCAACGATGCCCGCCCAATACCCCGGTGGACCGTTCGCCCGCTGCAGCGACCGAAAGTCACCTCAATAGCGTGTTTATTCGATGGAAAGGGGCCTTGGCGTTCGTCATAACGGCGTCACAAGGTGTCTTCAAACCCCCTTCATCCGCTGCCGGGAGCTTTCCGATGCGTCGGCCGCTTCTCATCGTTACGACGATCCTGGCAACCATGGCGGCGTCGGCGGCCGGCGCCCAAGCGCCGGCATCGCGTCCCCACAACGTGGTCCTGTTTGTAGCCGACGGCTTGCGCTTCCGCATGGTGGATGACTCGACCGCGCCCACCATGGCCGCAATCGCCCGCGAGGGCGTGAGCCTGCGCAACAGCCATGCGCTGTTTCCCACTTTCACCACCGCAAATGCCTCCGCCATGGCGACCGGTCACATGCTGGGCGACACCGGGGATTTCTCCAACACGATCTACGCGGGCTTCGAAGTTCCGGGCGCCGGCAAGAGCCTGACACCGTTTTTGGAAAGCGACCCTGTCCTTGGCGATGTCGACGAGCATTTTTCCGGCAATTATCTCGATGAGGCCACGATCCTGAAGCTCGCCCGCGACAAGGGTTACAGCACGGCATCGGTTGGCAAGATCGGCCCGGCCTTGATTTTCGATCACACGGAGCGGACCGGCACGCAGACGATTATCGTCGACGACGCGACGGGCCGCCCCAGGGGCATTCCGCTGTCGCCTGAAATGACCGACCGGCTCAAGGCGGCGGAGCTGCCGCTTGCGGCGCCGCCGCGCGGCGCCAACGCAAATCCCGGCAACATGACCACGCCCGGCACGCTCACGGCCAATGTCGTGCAGCAGGATTATTTTGCCGCCGTCACGACGCGGGCGATCCTGCCGATGTTCAACGAGCGCAATAAGCCGTTCGTTCTGGTGTTCTGGTCGCGCGATCCCGACGGAACCCAGCACTATCAGGGCGACAGCCTAAATTCGCTCGTGCCCGGCATCAATGGGCCAACCTCGCTCGCCGCGATCCGCAACGCGGACGACGATTTGGCGCGAATCCGCGCGAGCCTCAGGGAGCTTGGCCTGCTCGACACCACCGACATCATCGTGGTTGCCGACCACGGATTCTCGACGATTTCGAAGGATAGCCAGACAAGTTCAACGGTGAAATCCAAATTTCCCGACACCCCGGAAGGCCGCCTGCCCCTCGGCTTCGTTGCGCTCGATCTCGCCCATGCGCTCAAGGAGCGGTTGATCGACCCGGACGACAATTACAAGCCGATCGTGGACGGGCAGCACACCAAATTCGGTAATGGGCTCATTGGCGGTGACCGTAACAACCCGAAGGTTGTCGTGGCGGCCAATGGCGGGTCGGACCTGATCTATCTGCCCGATGGCGACAAGGAGATGGCGAAGCGGGTGATCGATGCGCTGCTCACACAGGACTATGTCAGCGGCATTTTCGTTGATTCGAAGCTCGGCAAATTTTCCGGCACGCTGACCCTCGACGAAATAGCGCTCGAAGGCAGCGCTGTTACGCCGCATCCGGCGATCGCGATCAGCTTTCGCTCGTTCGACACGGTGTGTGGTGAACCGGTGCGATGCACGGTCGAAGTCGCCGACACCGTTCTTCAGGAAGGCCAGGGCATGCACGGCTCATTCAGCCGCGCCGACACCTGGAACTTCATGGCCATGCAGGGACCGGATTTCAAATCGCAGTTCGTCGATCCGGCCCCCGCCAGCAACGCCGACGTCGGGCGAACGATCGCGCAGTTGATGCAGCTCGACGTCAGCGACAACGGCAAGCTGGTCGGGCGCGTGCTGTCCGAGGCGCTGCCGAACGGCGCTGTGCCTGAGGCGACCGGCCGCGTGGTGACCTCGGAACCCGCGCCGAATGGGCTCGCCACGGTCATCAATATGCAGATGGTCGGGGACACCCGCTATTTCGACGCCGCTGGATTTCCTGGCCGGACCGTCGGCTTGTCCACTACGCCGTTGTCAGACGTGACACACTAACGACGCCGCGCTGCGATTACATCCGCACGAAGCTGCGGCCCAGGTGCCGTCCCAAGCGCCGTCCCTCGGTGACGATCCAGTCGAGAATGGCCACGTCCACCTCGTCAAATCCGACGGGGAAACGTGCCGCAGACTTGGCCGGCGCCGCCACCACGATTTGCGAACGTGCAATCAGGGCGGTGAGTGTTTCAAGGGTGCGACGGTTTTGATGGTTTTGATTCGCCAAGAGCTTCATCGACGCCTCCCGCGTGCATTGTCAACGTCGGCGCTGGCGCGTGGTTCCATCACATTTGTTCTCGGGCCCGGGATGGCGGGACTCAGTCTTGGCACGAAGTCTTGGCAAGAAATTGGCGGGTGAGGCGGGCCGCCGAAAGGCAGCGATGAGGCAAAGTCGGGGCACGGGCTCGATTTCGCTTCAAGCATTGGGTGATCCCGGCCAGCGTTGACCAAGTCGGCAATGGGTCCCCTGAGAGGCCAGCCAAAGTCGTCAGAAATTTTTTCCATGTGCAGATGAGAAGACGGTTCAATTCTTCTTAGTTTCCGGCGCGATTCAAACGAATAATGCTAAGTAGAAGGCCTAGTATTGTCGCCGGCGCTATGTAATACTTGAAACATATTCTCGAACATCTCGGATCAGCTCACACGACGGAGGTTTCCATGGCGCTCCAGATTGGCGATACCGCCCCGGATTTTGACGCCGAAACGACGGAAGGCAAAATTCGCTTCCACGACTGGGTCGGCAATAATTGGGTCGTGCTGTTCTCGCACCCCAAGGATTTTACTCCGGTTTGCACCACCGAACTGGGCACGATGGCCCGTCTCAAACCCGAGTTCGACAAGCGCGGCGTAAAAATCATCGGGCTTTCCGTTGATCCGGTTGACAACCACAAGAAATGGTCGGCGGACATCAAGGACGTGGTCGGGTTCGCCCCGAACTATCCGATGATCGGCGACACGGACCTCAAGATTTCCAAGCTCTACGGCATGCTGCCGGCGAGCACGAGCGGCACTTCGGAAGGCCGCACGCCGGCCGACAATCAAACGGTGCGCAACGTGTTCGTCATCGGGCCTGACAAGAAGATCAAGCTCGTCCTGGTCTACCCGATGACCACGGGCCGCAATTTCGACGAGGTGCTGCGCGTGGTCGATTCGCTGCAGCTCACCGCCAAGCACCGCGTGGCGACGCCGGCGAACTGGAAGCAAGGCGAAGACGTCATCATCACCGGAGCCGTCACCGACGACGAGGCGAAAAAGCTCTATCCGCAGGGCTGGAAGACGCCGAAGCCCTATATCCGCATCGTGCCAGCGCCGCGGCAGTAAGCAGGACACCTGTTTTGACGGCGAAAGCGCGGCTTCGGCCGCGCTTTTGCTTTGAGGGTCGTCCGCATGCCGAGGCGGCTTGTCACTTCCCCCCGCGCGAGGCTAAGAGCATCCGAAGCGTGGTGATGTAATTAGCGCATTTTCAGGAAAAGTGGATACCGGTTTTCCGTAGAAAATGCGACCAAACAAAGAATCTGGAGCATGATCAGTTTCCACCGAAACTGAACATGCTCAAGCGCATCGATGAGGAAGCCGTCATGAACCGCATCGCCGAATTGCAGCCGCCGCCCTTCGCCGAATTTTTGGGCATAAAAATCACGCATATTTCGCCGGAACGGGTCGAGGGCGAACTGGCCGCTCGCGGCGAACTGGACAACTTGGTCGGCATACTCCACGGCGGCGCCATCATGGCGCTCGCCGACAATCTCGGCGGTGCGGCGACGGTGGCGAACCTGCCGCAGGGCGCGCGCACGACGACGATCGAGAGCAAGACCAACTTCTTTGCCGCTATTCCCATTGGCGATACAGCGCGCGCCGTATGCACGCCGTTGCACCGCGGCCGCACCACGATGGTGTGGCAGACGAAGATCACGCGCAACGACGGCAGGCTCTGCGCGCTGGTGATCCAGACGCAACTCGTCCTTCCCGCCGACAAGGCTTAGATCGCACTCGCAATCGGCCCTTTGCAGTTGGGCTTGCTCAAGGTCAGCGTAGCGCCTGACAGCGACCGGAAAGCGGACACCGGCTACTTCATCAGTTCCACGAAGATCCCAACAATCGCCACGAAGCCAAGCACGAAAATCACGGTGCGGATGTAGGGAATGGCAAGCCAGTAAACGATCGCATGCGCGAGGCGCAGCCAGAAAAAGCATGCCGCCCAGAAAGCCGTCATGACGTCGGCCTTGCCGGTCAGCTGAGCCACGATGACCAATGCTGCGAAGGGCGCGAACGTCTCGACGGCGTTGAGATAAGCCCGGTCCGCGCGGCGGCCCCAGAGCGGCACCGGACGCGGCGTCGGATCGACATAGTTCTCAGGCTTTAGAAATCCGTTGGTCATCACCTGCGCGGCGATGTAGGGAATCCACAGCGCTGCCGTGAGCATTGCCGTAAGTGCCAGGTATTTGAGATCAGGCGACATTGGATTTTTCCTCCCCTAGACATGGTTTTCATCAACTCGATCGGCCGATCCGGGTCGGATCGGTCTGACCGGCACCGTCAAAAACGCAATCACCTCGCACCGCTCATTCGATCAGCCCGCCTTCGATCGAACCGGCAGTGTTGAGAACAGGCTACATCGATTTCCCCTCGCTGCACAGCGTTCAGTCCCGTATCAGCGCATCGGATTGGCCGCCAATCGGCGGGCCAAAGCCGGCGGGAGCAACTTCGCCAGCTTCGCGTGCGCTTCTCGCCAGATCGGGATTGCCGCTTGCAAGACGCCGTGCGCCTTGCTCGGTGAGCCATACCGCGCGGCGCCGAAGATCGGTCTCGACAATGGCGATCTCGATCAGCTCCTCGCCCTCCAATAACCAGATGGTAGACCTTTCACAGCATCTCATAAAACCGCAGCTTCACGCCGGCCGGCTCGCGTTCCCCGGTGCAGACGATGATGCGCTTGGTGATCCACGCATAGCGCACCGCGCTGGTCTCGAAGAAAGTGGCGCCGCGGAAGTAGTAGCTGCTGGCGTCCACCGGGCGACTGGCGGCAATAGCCGCCATCACGTCCGCGGGGCCGTGGCGCAAAGCGTGGTTGCGCACATAAATCAGCGCCCCGTCGTCGGTGCGCAGCGTATAGCGCGCCTCAAGCTCGGCCACGCCGTCGCCGCGCAAAATCTGCCAGTCGGCGCCGCCCGGCAGCACTTTGCCGCGTAGCTGCGGCCCCGCGAAATCTCCGCCGCTGATCGGGACGATGCGCCGGCCGCCCTTGCCGACGTCGCCGAGATCGAGCGGCGGATCGACCGTCACATGCGCCGCGAAGATAAATTCAAGCTTCGGAGGAGATTCCGCGTTCGCCATGGCACCTTCCCGAAGCGATTGCATAGTGGGGGCAACAGTCCTGATAATCGGCGGCGCTCGTCACCGTCAAGGCAACCGCCGGCATGCGCCGGCAATGACTTGTTCGCTCAAACCGGATTCCTGACCATGTCAGCAGGCGCTGCCGCTTCCACTTTGTTTCCGACCACGATCGCCGGCAGCTTGCCGAAACCGGCCTGGCTCGCCGCGCCGACCACGCTTTGGGCGCCGTGGCGTCTCGACGGCGAGGAGCTTGCCGAAGCCAAGGACGACGCCACCCTGCTCGCGCTCAAGCTGCAGGAGGACGCCGGCATTGATATCGTCGGCGACGGCGAGCAATCGCGCCAGCATTTCGTGCACGGCTTCCTCGAAGCGGTCGAGGGCATCGATTTCGACCGCCGCGTCGAAATAGGCATCCGCAACAACCGCTACAAGGCGATGTGTCCGACAGTGATCGGGCCGCTGCGGCTTCGTTCCCGCGTCCATGCGCGCGAAGCGCGCTTGGCGCGCGCACACACCGCCCGGAAACTCAAATTCACCCTGCCCGGCCCCATGACCATCGTCGATACCGTCGCCGACGCGCATTACGGCGACCGCGTGGAAATGGCTTTTGCCTTCGCGGCGCTGCTCAACGCCGAAGCGCGCGGTCTCGCCGCCGACGGCGTCGACGTGATCCAGTTCGACGAGCCGGCCTTCAATGTCTACATGGACGAAGCCGCGGACTGGGGCATCGAGGCGCTGCATCGCGCCATCGACGGCGTCGGCGCAACGAGCGCCGTGCATATCTGCTACGGCTACGGTATTCCCGCCAATCTCGCGTGGAAGGCGACGCTCGGCAGCGAATGGCGGCAATACGAGAAGTTTTTCCCGGCGCTGGCGAACAGCCGCATCGGCCAGGTCTCGATCGAATGCATCAACTCGCACGTGCCGATGAACCTGCTGGGCCTGCTCGACGGCAAGGATGTGCTGATCGGCGCCATCGACGTCGCCACTGACCAGGTCGAGACGCCCGAGCAAGTCGCCGCAGTGATCATGCGGGCGACCGAATACGTGCCCAAGGAAAAAATCGTCGCCTGCACCAATTGCGGCATGGCGCCGATGCGCCGCGACATCGCGGTGAAGAAACTGGAAGCCCTCGCCCAGGGCGCGGCGCTGGCGCGGAAGAAGTTCGGCGCATAGGAGGGAGCTTGAATCACGCACCGGGCAACACCATCAATCCGCTACAGCCCGTCATGCCAGGTGCCAATACCTTGATTTTACTTCCGCTTTTGCGGCATAGCGGACATCGGTCGGCATCGGGGCTGGATGGCTCGGTAGCGAATGACCCATAACGTCAATTTCGGCGAGACTTTCGTGCAGCGCAGCATGTATCAGCGTCAATCACACCGTAAAAATGTCGTTGGCTGAAAAGCCGGTCAACGCTATACGTGAAGTCATACGGGCGCGGCGGAACTGCTAGACGAGCGGCACTCAAAATGCCGTTCCCCAAATGGAGTGTCGGTTCGATTCCCACCTCCCCGCAGCTCCACGGTGATTACTGTCTCGCACCCAGAGTTGATTTCTCCGAGCGGAGGCGAACGGCTTAACGCCAATGACATCAACACTTCCACAGGCGGTCTCTGACCTTATTACTCGTTTCAAGGAACAACACGAGGACTATTCGTCTGCGTTTTATAAGGAGGCACAGCTTCGACAGGATTTCATCAATCCTCTTTTTCGTGCTCTCGGATGGGATATGGACAACCTCGAAGGCCATGCCGAAGCCTATCGCGACGTTGTTCACGAAGATGTCGTCCGTATCGGCGGCGCAGTGAAAGCCCCCGATTATTCCTTCCGTATTGCCGGAGTTCGCAAGTTCTTTGTAGAGTCAAAAAAGCCCCACACGGTGATCAAGGACGATCCCGAATCTGCATTCCAGGTGCGACGCTATGCGTGGAGCGCCAAATTGCCGCTCAGCATTCTCACCAATTTTGAGGAGTTTGCTGTCTATGATTGCCGGATTAAGCCGGCCAAGGACGATCCAGCCAGCAAGGCTAGAGTCTTTTATCTGGAACACGCGCACTATGGAGAGGCATGGGACTGGATCAACTCTATCTTCTCAAAGAACGCAATTCTGAAGGGCTCGTTTGACAAATTTGCCGAGCAGAACAAAACCAAACATGGCACAGCGGAAGTTGACGACGATTTCCTCGCCACGATCGAAACCTGGCGCCTCGAACTTGCGCGTAACCTTGCGCTCCGCAACACGAAACTGACCCAGCGTGAACTTAACTTTTCAGTCCAGCGGATAATCGACCGGATCATATTCTTGCGCATTTGTGAGGATCGCGGGATCGAGAATTATGGCCGCCTTCTCGGATTGGCCGGCTCCCAACGCATATACGCCCGACTGTGCGACCGATTTCAAGAGGCAGATGGCCGATACAACTCCGGGCTATTTCATTTCAAGAGCGAACCAAGCCGGCATGAATTGCCCGATGAGTTGACGTTACGGCTAAGCCTAGACGACAAGCTCTTGCGTGACGTATTTCAGGGACTCTACTACCCGGATAGTCCTTATGAGTTCAGCGTAATTTCTGCTGACATCCTCGGTCAGGCTTATGAGCAATTTCTTGGCAAAGTGATTCGGCTCACGACCGGGCATCGGGCGGTAATTGAAGACAAGCCCGAAGTCAAAAAGGCCGGGGGCGTCTACTACACGCCAGCTTACATTGTCGATTACATCGTCCAACATACCCTTGGACAGTTGGTTGAGGGAGGCACGCTCGCAGAGGTTGCCAAATTGCGTATTCTAGACCCAGCTTGCGGCTCTGGTTCGTTTCTTATTGCCGCTTATCAATTCCTTCTGAACTGGCACCTTGAATGGTACATGGGAAATGATCCGCGCAAGTGGGCTAAAGGCCGGCGACAGGCGCTCGTTCAGACCGGATCGACCTGGCGTTTGACCATCGCCGAACGCAAGCGGATCTTGCTGCAAAACATTTACGGAGTCGACATCGATCCTCAAGCAGTTGAGGTAACTAAGCTTTCGCTGCTCCTAAAAGTCCTGGAAGGCGAAACTGACCAGACACTGCAACCGCTCCTGTACGGTCTCCACGAACGCGCGCTGCCTGACCTCGGAGACAACATCAAATGCGGAAATTCGCTCATCCAGTCGGATTTTTACCATCAAGGCGAATTGCCTCTGCTTACTGATGACGAACGTCAGCGCATCAATGTTTTTGACTGGAAAGGCAAAAACGGCTTTCCTGAAATCATGAATTCTGGCGGCTTCGATGCCGTGATAGGCAATCCGCCATACATTTTCACGCGCGAACTCTTGTCCAGCGCCGAACGCGCATATTTCGCAAAGAACTATGCCCTTAGCTGGGAGAAACACAACACGTTCTTGCTGTTTATGGAGGCTCAGCTTCGACTGCTAAAACAAAGCGGTCGAGGCTCTTTCATCGTTCCGAACTCGTGGTTAACCATTGAAAGTGGCCGGCTGATTCGCGAACGCGTGATCCAACAACTCGCTTTGATCGCCGATTTGAACTATTTGGTGTTTCCCAAAGTGTCGATGGAGCCGTCCATCTTCGTAATAACCGGCAAGAAAAATCCGGAACCTGTCAAAGTCCTTCGCGTCCGCTCAAAGGATGAGTTCTTGCGCGGCACTTTCGCCATTGCAGATCGCGTCCTATGGGGTCGTTCGGGAAATCGTATTGTCATCGCAAGTTCGGATAAGGCGGGCGTGATTCTCGAACGTGTGCGCGTGGAGTCGCGCGAACTCGGAACTGCATTTGAAGTAAAGACCGGATTGCAAGCATACGAGAAAGCGAAAGGAACGCCTCCGCAAACCGCCAGCGATGTAAGAGATCACGTTTTCGACCGGAGCGAAAAGGTAGACGAACGCACATTTCGCTACCTGGAGGGCCGGGATGTGGATCGCTTTTGCCTTCGCTGGTCCAAAACATGGATGAGATACGGTCCGTGGCTGGCACAGCCGCGCGATATTGATATGTTCACCCGCCCGCGAATCTTGGTTCGGGAAATCACAGCACCACTGCCGTATTGCTTACGATCGACTTACTTGGATAAGCGCTTCCTAAATAATAAGAGCATTCTGAACGTGCTTCATTCAGGAGACGATACCGAGATGCTGAAAGCCCTTACTTGCATATTGAATAGTCGATTTATGTCGCTGTACTACAAGACATATGCGGTGAAGGGCGCTCGTACTGTTTTCCCCAAGATTGTTATAAAGAATCTGAGAGAGTTTCCAATACCGAAAAAGCTTCCGCCGCCGGTCACAACAACGCTCGGGGGTCTGTACGATGCAATCAACGAATGCTTCAGGCAGTCGGACAAGGTTAGGACTCCCCACGAGCAGGAAGCGCTGCAGCGCCGGATGGATGCTCTCAATGAGCAGATAGATACCCAAGTTTACAGTTTGTACGGATTGGGCAAAGATGAAATCCAGGTGATTGAAGGCCATTGAGTAGGCAAAGCGATTTTAAGCTTTAATTGGCGAAGTTCTGATTATAGCGACCTCGGCTAGTTTTGATCGCTTCGGCGTCTAGCAATGTTAATCGAAGGCCGCGAGGTCGGCGATGGGCGGCAAAATAGCTCACTATTTTTTTGCAGCGCAAAATGACGCAACTGGCCCATCGCGACATTTCGCGGCGACGCAACAATTCGATCGCTCTCGGAGCGAAGCGGACCTTCAGCGAGCCGCGCTTACCAAACCGAATTTAGGAGTACACGCCCTAATCTAGCGCCCTAGCGCCCTGCGTCCCGCCTTGGCGGCTGCGCCTCGAGAGCGTCCCCATACCGATGACAATCGCTTGACACTCGTCACCCATTATGTTACGAATGCACCATCCCGCTCGTCGAATCATCGAGGGACGCCTTTCGCGAGGGTGCTCCTGAAGGCGGAGCGGGAGCGGTTCCCGCGGGCGGAACGACACATTCCGCTCCCGGGCGGCTCCGGGCATCGTACCGGCCGGCACTATGACCGGCCCGCGAGGTGCTCGCTGCACTGGCGCCGGGGAGGGTCCTCCCGTTTGCACCCGGTAATTCCAGGAAGCGCGGCCCGGAGATGAGCCGAGCAGTCGGCGAAGTGCCGCGGTGGAGCGCCGGAAGGCGAGCGCGCCCCGGCAAAACAGGCGAACGGCGCACGGAATTGCGCTGGTCTCGTCTGTTTGGCGCGCTGCCGTGCCCCACTTATGGCACGGCCATGGTTGGATGCGCCTTTCGGCGCTCCGCCTCCCTCTTTATGAGCCGGAGGCGAGTCTAAAAGAGTTTGTTGTTGTCGTGTTTGCAAAACTCGGACGCAGGATGCGCCGCGAGCATGAGTTTCTATTTGCCCCTTCGATCGTCATTGCCGGGCTTGACCCGGCAATCCATGGTTCGGCGCCGCTAATGCGGCCGCTCCGTTGTTTTTTATTGCGATTCAGCATGGACCACCGGGTCAT
>JBEKNW010000115.1:0-14217 GCA_049522435.1 Xanthobacteraceae bacterium | reverse complement strand
CAGCCCGCTCTCGATGTTCTTGGCGAAGAGTTCGAGCATGCGCCCGGTGCCGGTGCCGAGATCGAGGAGAGAACGGATCGGCTGATCGCCGAGCGCGGCGCGGATTGCCGCTTCGACCGCGGCGTCGGCGATGTGCAGCTTGCGGATGCGGTCCCACTCGGCGGCGTGGCGGCGGAAATAATTCTGGGCGGCGGCGGCGCGCGCGGCGCGGACGGCGGCGAGCCGCTCGCGGTCGCGCGCGATAATCGGATCGTCGGGGTCGAGCCGAGCAATCAGGGCGCGGGCGATGTCGGCGCCGCCGCCGCGCTCGCCCAGGCGAAAGAAGGCCCACGATCCTTCGCGATAGCGCTGCACCAGCCCGGCCTCGGCTAAGAGCCGCAAATGGCGGGAGAGGCGCGGCTGCGATTGCCGCAGGATGGCGGTGAGGTCGGAGACGGTCAGTTCGGCTTCCGCGATAAGCACGAGCAGGCGTAGCCGCGTCGCTTCGCCCGCAGCCTTGAGCGTCGCGGTCAGCGCAGCAAAAGCCAGTTGGGCAGAAACCATCACGATCGGCCGTTGCAGGGTGTTTCGATGGATATAAAGATATCTTTATACGCTTAAACTGGCAAGAGGGGTTGGGAAATATCCCACAAAGTGCACCAAATGCGGGTCTCGCACGGGTTTCGACCCGGGTAGGGGGCTGGCAGCCGCGGGTGCTGCGTGCCAATTTGCGATCATGATCGAGGCGAAAGCGACCGACGAAGCAAGCGATCTGCGCGAAGGCGAAGTCGCCGTCGAACTGCCGGCGCGGTTCGACGCCGCGCTCTATTACATCGGCCGTATCCATACGCCATGGCAGCGGCGCGAAGATTGCCCGAAGAACCCACGGGAAACGGACGCGGTGTGCTCCATCGTGCTTGATCCGCGCTGGGTCGAAGGCCTCCGGGGCCTTGAGACCGTCAGCCACGTGGTCGTGCTGTATTGGATGGACCGGGCGCGGCGCGACCTGGTGCTGCAGGCGCCGCACCATTATGCCGAGCTTCGCGGCACGTTTGCGCTGCGCTCCCCGGTACGGCCCAATCCGATCGCCGTATCCGTGGCGCGGCTCGTTCGCATCGAAGGCAACAGACTCTCGGTCGTCGGCCTCGATTGCGTGGATGGGACGCCGCTCCTCGATCTCAAGCCTTATTTCGCCTCGACCGACTCGGTGCCCGACGCCGCGGTCGGCTGGCACGCGGCGAAGCCGCCGCCGCGGCGGTAGCGGGCGAGGCCACACGGTCCCGCCGGTGACGCACCGCGGGCCTCTGCATTACGTACGTATCGATGCCAGATGAGCGGTATGGTATGGTGCAGGAATGACCAGCAAGACCGCCGCCAAGCCCGCCAAGGACAAGCGCCGCCGCACCACCATGGTGCCGGTCACGACCATGGAGGAAATCCCGATCCTCTCCGGCAAGGAGCGGGCCGAGTTGATCGCTCGCCTCAAAGCGGCGCAGGCCAGGGTCAAGGCCGGCAAGGCCATCGACTACGATCCGGAGACGTTCAAGCAGCGGCTCGTCGGCATCTACCGCAAAGCAAAACGGTAGCCGACCTATGCCTTACCGCGTGCGCATTGACCCGCTGGCAATGCGTCAGATTGATGAGTTTACTGCCTATCTGCGCGACTACAACGAGGACTTCGCCCTCGAACAGATCGACCGCACGGGGCTCGCCAAGTGGCGCTCGATTCTCCATTATAGCGGAAATCCGATTCGCAGAGGACAGGTTATCGACAACCTCGAAATGGCAAAAATAGCTGAGAAGGCGCGGCGGACAAAGTTGGCGCAGCAGCAAGCGACAAAAGATTATATGAAACAAAAGCGTTGTGCCAAGTGCAGTGGCAAAGGGACTATCGTCTGTGCCCTTTGCGAATATTTGCCTGCTGCGCGTGCTGATGCCAACTATGGATGGATCAGTCCCCTTAATAAAACACGCCACGCCCAAGCGCCGACGCGACCCGGCCGCCGCAAGCGTAAGTCCGCCAAGTCCTCCGCAGCCCGTTGGATGGGTTGAACCAACGGGTCCGGCCCGAAGTGGCCGGCCCGATGACAGGCTCCGTGAAACCCATCGCCTCCGCGGCCTTGTTATGCCGGAGAGATGATGGGTTTCGCTGCGCTCAACCCATCCTACGGGCTTGGCTAGGCGTCATTGCGAGGAGCGAAGCGACGAAGCAATCCAGAATTCTTGCGGGAGAGTCTGGATTGCTTCGCGGAGCCTGACATCGGCGCCGGCCACTGCAGGCCGGACCCGTTGGCTCGCAAGGACGCCGCGGCTGGGTCTTCTCCTCCCAAAGATGTCCCCGCACAGGCCGTGAGCGGGGACGAGTACCTCGAATAACTGCATTTCCCGCGCTTGTTTGTGCTGTTAACTGAAGCTGGTAGTATTCGGCGGACTAGCCTCCTTACGGCGCCAGTGCGCGCCATATGCCTACGGGCGGAGCTTCGGTGAACTTGTGACAAAAAAGCCTGTAACGTTAGCCTCCGTAAAGACCCATTTTGTTAAGGTAGAACAAGGTGATACTTCGTTTTATCTCACGCGGTTAACGGCCGGCGTCTTGACAGAAATTAGCTACGCTTCAGTTCGGGGTCGGGACGATGAAGAGGGCGCGGTGCAGCGAATTCTAAATACAAGAAGAATTAGTTCAATTGCGGACTTTGCTCTATCGGTTGGGCATTTTCCAAATTCGATCGTTTTGAATTGGATAAATACCGATAAGAAAATTCAAGTAAACGGGGATACGTTAGAGATTCCAATTGTAGCAAGATCCGCGCAACTGATAGACGGGCAGCATCGGGTTGAAGGTCTTCGTTCAGCAATGGAAAAGAAAAAATCCATAGGAGATCTGGAGATCCCGGTTGCAATCTATCAAAATCTTTCGACGGCGCAATGCGCTAATATATTTTTGTCCATCAACACCGAGCAAAAGCCCGTGCCTCGTTCACTAGTGTACGATCTTTATGGCATCGCTGACGCAGAGTTGGTGGATGCGGCTGCAGTACGTGCGCGAGACATTGCGATCGCACTAAATGAAGACGATGATTCGCCTTACTTTGGGACTATAAAGTTTCCTGGATCGCCACGAAGCCGCGGCGGCATTGCCCTGTCTACCGTGGTAAGCGCGCTAAAGAACTTGGTTGAGGCGAAGGGCGATTTCGAGCAGCGAAACATTCTCGACCTCGAAACTCAAAAGAAGATCATCAAGAATTTTTTCCTCGCCCTCGCCAATGCATACGGGGAGCGTTGGTACGAGACGACCAACGCATTTATGTACGGTGCGGGATTCATTGGAGGCGTAGAGTTCTTGAAAACCAAAATGCTTGCGTATTGCCAAGATAGAAAATCGTTCACGCAAAAGACAATGCAGAATGCGTTTGCCTTATCGGTAACCGATTTGATTCTTCAGGAAGAGGTAAAGGGTAAGGGGGGAAAGGAGGCCGCGCTTGTCATTCAGGAGCGGCTAACGGGACTTTTTAAACCTGCTCTTACAAAGGCTGATTACGAGGTTTAAGTGTCGTTCGAGGCCAGCCTCTATGCCTCATCCCTTCAGCTTCCTCTGAGGGCTGCGCCGGTTGCATTACGGGGGCCTCTTACCCAGTTAGAGGCGCAAATTCTTGCTGATAAGCTCGCTAACGATTCGCAAAAATCCATTTATTCAGCTTTGATTTCGGTCGCTGACGCTTTGCGCGGCCTTGAACAAGGATTCTCAACTTGGCCTGCCGTCAAGCTTTACTACACGACTTTTTATGCGATCAGGGCTCTCTTAGCGTTGGAAGATATTTGTTTGTATTATGTATCCAATAAAGAATACTGGATTGAGTGTATCGCGAGTTCATTTCCGGCCCGCGCTCCGAATAGAGTGCGCGGATCGACTCACAAATTTGTGTTCGCAGTTTTCGAGCAGCGCTTTCCAAACAGCCCATTGTTGTCGCAAACGATTGATGGGGAAGGCCCGTTTGATTGGCTAATGCTGAAACGCGAAGAAGCAAATTACATCAGCGCGAGATTTATCGAACCTCAAGAGAATCAACTCTTCAAGTTTGTTAGGAAGCACGGCATTCGTAGGCTGTGCTTAGAGTATTTGAAAGACGATTCGTTCGCTTTCGATCCTGATCACGCAATTCTCTCGTATCCAATGTTTCTGCTAAGGCACATACGAGACCTCGGCGTTCGAGGTAGAACATGCGTTCTGGACGAGGCGGAGGACGAAAAATACGAGCGATATTTCGCAGATCAATTTGGTCCCTTGCAGCCATTGATCGATCTTAAGCGACGCATCCTCTTGTAGTCCCGCAAATAGCGACTCTCACCTTGACAAATGTCGCCACTTCAGTTACATAATAGCGAATCTTGCCCACTAAAGGACATCGGCCGGGTGACGCCGGCCGATGGGGCAGGAGCGGTTCCCGCGGGCGGGGGCTCGTCACCTCTGCTCCCGGGCGGCTTTCGGGAAAACGCCCGGCCGGCATGATGACCGGTCTGCGACTTTGTCGCTGGACTGGGATAGGGGACGGCGGATAACGCCCGCCGACAACCGCGTCCCAGGAAGCGCGTTCTGGAGCTGAGTTGCGGCGTTGGCTCGCTGCAACAAGTACCGCGGTGGAACGCCGTCAGGCGAGCGCGCCGCGTTAAGGCGCGAGCCGCGCCCGTATGGCGCGGACCATCGGAAGACATGCGCCTGGCGGCGTTCTGCTTCCTTTTTATTTGTTGTTTGCAGCCCGGGTTGAACGAAGTGAAACCCGGGAACGATCGAAAAGCTTGAAAGGTCCATCCCGGATTTTGCTCCGCTCAATCCGGGCTACTTGTCGCAGAGCATGATCGAGCCGAAGCCGGTCCCACCGCCGGTTCAGGCGTGACGCGATGGTGCTCGGCGGAGCGGTTGACGCGTTGTACGGCATCACTCGGGCGCGCATCGCGTCGCGAGAAAAATCTTCTATTCGTCATTGCCGGGCTTGACCCGGCAATCCATGCGGCCCTGAAGATTGTTCAGATTCTCCGCGTGGTCTCGTTGGTTTCACTTCAGCATGGACCACCGGGTCAAGCCCGGTGGTGACGACAGAGTAGTATCGCGAGAGGAGGGAGCGTGCCGTGAGCATCGCCTCAAAACAGCGGCGGCGCTTCGCCGATCCGCAGCATGCCGAGGTAGATCGAGCCATCGGCGAAGCGCAGCGGCAGGACGATCGCCGGCTGTTTGTCGATCGTGGACGGCTCGCCCATCTTCTTGAGGTTTTCGATCAGGCTGGCGTTCGCGCCTTCACGAATGGCCCCGCTCAGCCCCGGTACCAGACGGTCGAGCGCCCCAAGTCCTTGCGCGGAGGAGGCGTCCGAGCCGGACAGCCGGTCGAGGCCCTGCCCGAGCAAACGGTCGACGCCAAGCAGCGGGACGATATGCTCGATGCCGACGATGGCGACACGGACGAGACCGTCTAGCTTGCCATGTGCGTTCACTCTGAGCGTCCCGGCGCCAACGACGATGGCGTTGGTTTGCGTGATGCGCAGCGACTTGATCTCGACGCCACCACTCGCCGCTTGCATCTCGCGCAAGCGATCGGCCCAAGGCTTGGGCGACAAATCCTTGAACCCGCGCAGTACGGCATCGAGTTCAACCTCGATCGGCGCGGCGAGCGACGGATGCAGCGTCGGCGCCATTGCCGCAGCAAGATGCAGGGTCACCTCGATCACCGGGTGGTCGTGTGGCGAGCCCGCGGCAATGCGGCCTTGCAGGTCCGCCTGCTTGGCCTTGAACACCATCTCGCCGTTACCGCCGGCGCCGCTGGCGCGGGCGCTGCCGACGCGGTCGAGGTGCGGCCCGTCGAGTAGAAACGAAACGCCTTCAGGATCGGGCGGCACCCCGCGCACGCTGAGGCGCGCGCGCGCCCAGTCGGCGACGAAACTCGGCGGCTGGCCCAATTCCGCCAGCGTGAGCGGACCCACGATGTCGCCGATCAGGCGGGTTGGATGATAGACCTCTGCCGCAAAGACGACGTTCTTCGCCTTGATGGCATAGAGCTGCTGATTGCTTTTGATCTGGGCAGCGGCGTCGGCGCAGCGTGCTTGAATGCGGAACGGAAATCCGCCGATGGACTGCGAGCTGCAAGAATAGACGCGACCAGCGGCGGCCTCCCGTTCCACCCAGCCGCCGAGCGTGCGCTCTGCAACCGAGGCGGCGTAGTACCAGAGCCAGACCCACGCGAAAGCGAGCACGATGACAATCGCCGCCGTCGCGAGGATCGGCCACCACCGGCGCCGGGTGGGCGGAATGGCAGGCTTGCGCACCCGCTGGGGCGGCGCTCGCATCATGCCGAGAGGAGATTCGCCTGGCATTGTTCCTCTTCGCCTGCCGAGTGCGGCGTTTCAAGGACGAGTATGCGTATTCGCGTCGAACGCAAAGCTCGATAGAACCTTGCGAAATTGAAGATATTCCCTATAATCCGCATGTGAGGAAGTTTCCGGAAGGTACTCAATATGCGTATTCCCTCATCCGAATTGCAAAAGAATTTTGGCTCGTTGGCCGATAAGGCCCTTACTGAGCCGGTGACTATCACCCGCAACGGTCGGGACCGACTGGTACTGCTATCGGTGGAAGAGTACGAGCGCCTTAAGCGGCGCGATCGCCGGGTCGTGCTCCTCGAGGAGTTCACTGATGAGGAAATGGCGCTGATCGCCCAGGCCGAAGTGCCGGCCGAGTTCGCGCACCTCGATGCCGAGTTGAAAGACTGGCAACCGTGAGCTTGCCGGTTCCGCGGCCGGGTCTCGTCATCCGCTATGCTTATCTCTGGGAATCCGAAGCGCGCGAGGGCCGCGAAGAAGGCATCAAAGATCGCCCTTGTGCGATCGTGCTGGTCGTCCTTCGCGAAGGCGAACATCCGATCGTGCGCGTGCTCCCGATCAGCCACACACCTCCCGGCGATGCCGCCGATGCAGTGGAAATCCCCACGCCGACCAAGGAGCGCTTAGGGCTGGACAGTGAACGTTCGTGGGTCGTGCTTACCGAGGCTAACGATTTTATCTAGCCGGCACCGGATTTGCGGCCGGTGCCAGGCCGCGACCCGAGCACTGTCGCGTACGGATTCCTGCCGCCGGGATTCTTTCGGTTGCTCCGCGAGCGTTTGCAGCGACGTCGACGCGCGAGAGGATTTAAGGCAACCACACGGACGTCGGAATAGGCAGCTTGGGCCGTCCAGAGCATGATCAGTTTCGGTGGAAACTGATCATGCTCTAGATTCTTTGTTTGGTCGCATTTTCTACGGAAAACCGGTATCCACTTTTCCTGAAAATGCTCTAATGAGTGGCGTGCCGCCAAGCGATGCACCATGGGTGTCAGGAGTCAACGAGGGTAATGGACTTAATCGACACGCACGCCAGCAAGGACCTTTGGGTGTTCGGCTACGGCTCGCTGATGTGGCGTCCCGGTTTCGACTTTCTCGAGCGCGCGCCGGCCCGCCTCATCGGGTTGCACCGGGCGCTCTGCGTTTATTCGTTCGTTCATCGCGGCACGCCGGAGCGGCCGGGCCTCGTGCTCGGCCTCGATCGCGGCGGCATGTGCCGCGGCATCGCCTTTCGCGTCGCCGCCGCGGCGCGTGCCGAAACCCTCGCCTATTTGCGCGCACGGGAGCAAGTCACCACCGTTTATCTGGAGACGATGCGGCGGATCGAGCTGGAAGAGAAAGCACGGCGGCAGGTGCGGGCACTCTCTTTCATCGTCGACCGCAGTCACGTGCAATATGCCGGGCGGCTTGCGCTGACCGAGTGTTTGCATCACGTAAGGCAGGGTCACGGCCGCTCCGGCCCCAATCGCGACTACGTGCTGGAAACGGTCCAGGCGCTGGAAGCGCTGGGCTATCGCGAGAGCGATCTGCACCTTATCGCCGAACGGCTCAGGGGCTCAGGTATCAGGGATCAGGAGTCAGGAATCAGGACGGAATCAAAAATCAGTATTCCTGATCCCTGATCTCTGATCCCTGATTCCTGATTCCTGCTCTCCCCTCGGCGACCAGGCGCGCGGTCGCTTCCTCCAATACGCTCTGCAGGCGGAGAAGGAACGTCCGCTTGTCGAGGCCGGGGGCGATCGGATCGAGGACTTCGACGAGCACGGTCCCGGGATAGCGGCGCAGCGAGCGGCGCGGCCAGAACAGTCCGGAATTGAGTGCCACGGGCACGCACGCAATGCCGGTGTCGGCATAGAGATAGGCGACGCCGGGCAGGTAGCGCGGCGCGGCGCCCGGCGCGCGCCGCGTGCCCTCTGGAAAGATGACGATCTGGCGTGAGCGCGCGATCTCGCGACGCGCCAGCGCCGCCATGCGCGCCAGTGCCGTCGCGCGGGCGCCGCGGTCGATCGGAATCATCCGCGCCTTTGTCGCGAGCCAGCCGAACAAGGGGATCCACATCAATTCGCGCTTGAGCACGTAGGTCGGATCGGGAAGGAGCGCGAACAGCGCGAACGTCTCCCACAGCGATAGGTGCTTGCAGGCGACGATATAGGCCCCATTGGGAAGCTTCTCGCGCCCGCGCCATTCGACCGTGATGCCGCAGACGACCCGCAACAGCCAGAGGCTGCTGCGCGCATAGGCGCGCAGGACGCGGTGCAGGAACGCATAGGGCAGCGCAATGGTCGGCAGCGCGATGATCATGCGAACGATGATGTTCACATAGAACAATGCGTTGAAGAGGACCGAGCGGGCGAGGAGAGCAAAGGAGGAAGACAACGGTGTCCCGGTTCAGTGCAATCGGGGCGGGCGCGCGTCGGAAACGCGATTGCTCGCAGCCTCCGCCGCCACTGAGTCGAAGCGCATGCGGACCTGGGCGAAAAGGTATTTGAAATATTCCGACAGCACCAGTCGGGTGGTCGCCCCGTTTGACCACCACGGCTCGATGCGCAAGCGGTCGGAGACGACCGGGAAAGCGATCAGCGCGACATCCGGAAGCTGGTGCGCGATCTCGGCGAGCGCCCGCGGCATGTGGTAGGCGGAGGTGACGATGATGAGCGAGCGGAAGCCACGATCGATGGCCCAGCGGCGTGTCTCCACGGCATTGCCGAGCGTGTTGATCGCGGAATAGTCGAGGTTGACGCAGCAGGCGAGGAGGCGGTCGTAACCGGCGACCTGCCGCGCGATATCGCCCGTCGTCGTTCCGGAGTTGACGCCGGTGATGAGCAGGCGCTTGCCGCGACCGGCCGCCAGCAGTTCGAGCGCGTCGGTGACGCGCGAGGTGCCGCCGGTCAAGACGACGATGCCGTCGGCGCTGCGATCGAGCACGACCTCCTGGCTCGGTAAGAGCCAGAGGAAAGCCAGGAAGCCGAAGACGAGCGCGATGCCGCCGAGGACGGCAAGCCTGAGAGTGAAAGACCTGATACGCCGCGTTCTGACGGCGGCCTTAAGGCTGAGCATCGCCGTTTAGATCCCTCAATCGATGGTCTCCAGGGTGCGGTTGACCGTGCGGCGCGAAGCGAGCGCCGTCACCACTGCCATCAACACGATCTGTGCCAGGATCGCCAGATAACCGGAAACGCCGATGGAGAAATTCCCGAACAAGGCTGCGACCTCATCGCCGCCCGGGGTTCCCGCGAGCCAGGCGTTCGCCGCTTCAACGGTGCCGAACAATACGATCGCCGCCCCGCCGCCGAGCGCGCCGCCCTTGAAGCCGAGCATGAGGAAATGGCGCTGGAATTGCCCGGCGACGAAGCCGTCGGTCGCGCCCACGTAGTGCAGCACTTCGACGATCGGGCGGTTGGTCGCCATGGCGCCGCGCGTGGCGAAGGTGACCGACAGCACGGTCGCCGCCAGCACCAGGGCAAGCACCGCGACGCCGGCCGTTACCGCGGTCCCCGCCATGGCGCGCATGCGATCGATCCAGCGGCGATGATCGTCGAGGCTGGCGGTGGAAACCCGTGCCGCGAGCGCCTGCCGCAATGATGAGAAATCCGGCCTGGCGCCGGACCAGAGCTTGATCACGATCAGGCGTGGGATCGGCAGGTCGTCGAGGGCGAGGCCGGCGCCGAGCCAGGGCTCGACCAGCCGGGCGGATTCCTCCTTGGTATAGGCGCGAACCTCGGCGATGCCGGGAGCCGCGCGCGCGATCTCGATCGCGTTGCGCACATCCGCCTCGATGTCGCGCCCGGCTGCGGGGCGGACCTGGATGGTGACCTCGCGCCCGACTTCCGATTGCCAGTCGTTTGCGGCGCTCACCATCAGCATCACGACTCCGGTCGTGAGCGATGCAAGGAAGGTCATGATGGCGACGACCGCGGCGAGCGAACGCCCGGCGATCGAGCTTCTGGGGATGATCGGCGTCACGGCGGACGGCGCGCGAGCCAGCGGCGGTGCTGGGTCAAGATTGTCCCACGGTTCCGCCACGGTCTCGAGCGGTTCAGTCATAGACATGCAGGCGTCCCTCATGCAGGACCAGCCGGCGCGCGTCGTATTCGTCCATCAGCGCGATGTCGTGCGTGGCGATGATGACGGCGGTGCCCGACTTGTTGAGCTCGACGAAGAGCCGCAGCAATCGTTGCCCGAGATTGGGATCGACGTTGCCGGTCGGCTCATCGGCGAGCAGCAGCTGCGGGCGCGCGATCACGGCGCGCGCGATGGCCGCACGCTGCTTCTCGCCGCCGGAGAGAACCGGCGGCAACGCCCCCATACGCTCGCCGAGCCCCACCCATTGCAGCAACTCGACGACCTCCGGTCGGTAGTAGGCCTCCTCCTTGCCGAGGACGCGCAGCGGCAGCGCCACGTTCTCGTAGGTGGTCATGTGGTCGAGGAGCCGGAAATCCTGGAATACGATGCCGATCCGCCGCCGCAAGGTGGCGCGGCCATCCTTGCTCAGCGTCGCCGTGTCATGGTCGAACATGCTGATCAGGCCGCGCGTCGGCCGCAGCGACAACAACATCAGGCGCAGCAGCGAGGTCTTGCCGGCGCCGGAGGGACCGGTGAGGAACTGGAAGGAATGCCCGTCGATCCCGAAGTTGAGGTCGCGCAGCACCTCGGGGCCGAGCCCATAGCGTAAACCGACATTCTCGAACCGGATCACGCCGTCCTCCGAAAGCCTCCGGAACTCCAGCAAAGCTATGATTCTAGTGCGGTTTCTGGATTTGAAGTTCCTCCGCGAGTTTGCGGCTGAATTGTAGGAACTGCAAATCCACCGCACCAGCGGCGGGCCGCGACTGATTCGCGGCCTGCTTGCCAGCCTCATACCACGCCGCCCCGGTGCTTGCGGGCCGGCATGGTTTCCAATTCGTTAACGGATCGGATGCTAGGGTGGCCGGGAAGGTGACGCGCTCTGCTGAATCGCCGATGCTGATCGTCTGTCCGTCCTGCGCTTCCTCCTACGACGTGGAGCCGGCAAGCCTGCCCGCAAAGGGGCGTCAGGTGCGCTGCCTGCGCTGTCGTTCGGTTTGGCACGCGGCGCCGAGTCACGCCGATAAACTCCTTGCCGCCGCGGCGGCGATCGCCCCCGAGTATGGCGTCGCCGAGGGCGCGGCGGTCCCGGTTGCCGAGGAGGCGATTTCACAGCCCGCTGCAGAGTTTTCCGCCGAAGCGGCGGGCGAAGCTCCGTGGTCGCTGCCTCCCGCGGATGGGCCGCCTGAGCCGCCCGACGATGAGCAGGTGGCGGAGAGCAGATCGTTCGCAGCGGCGGCCGACGAACACGACCCGGCCAAAGCCGCGGATGCGGCTCCCGCCGACGAGCCGAACGGGTCCGCCGAAGTGGAAGCGCCGCCCATCGTGCCTGCCGATCTCGATGGAGGCCGGCCGCCGATCGACATCGGCGCCGATGATTCTACCGAGCACCCGGCCAAGCCGCTCGAGGACATCGAGACCTTTGCCGCGCGTCGG
This sequence comes from Xanthobacteraceae bacterium, assembly GCA_049522435.1. Taxonomy (GTDB): domain Bacteria; phylum Pseudomonadota; class Alphaproteobacteria; order Rhizobiales; family Xanthobacteraceae; genus BOG-931. The sequence continues at coordinate 2,374 of JBEKNW010000115.1, read as the reverse complement.
CAACGCCGCAGCGCAACGCGCCGGGCGTCGCGTTGGCCGCTGTCGCTGCTGCAGACCGGTATCCTGGCGCTGGTCCTTGTCGATTCCATTCTCGTCGGCTGGCGCAGCGAGATCGTGCGCGCCTTGCCGCAAACCGCCTCCTTCTACGCCTTGATGGGCCTGCCGGTGAACCTGCGCGGCCTCGCCTTCGATGGCATCGTCACGACCACGGAACAGCACGAGGGCGTGCCGATCCTCGTGGTCGAGGGAAATATCGTCAACGCCGCCCGCAAGGTCGAGGACGTGCCGCGGCTCAAGTTCGTCGTGCGCAACGCCGCGCGGCAGGAAATCTATTCTTGGACCGCCGTTCCATCGCGCACCTTGCTGCCGCCGGGCGAGGCCGTCGCCTTCCGCACCCGGCTCGCCTCGCCGCCGCCCGAGGCGCGCGACCTGCTCCTTCGCTTCGTCAACCGCCGCGACATCATCGCGGGAACACGCTGACACCCCCATGGCGCGCATTCTCATAGCCGAAGACGAGGAAGCGTTATGCGCGCTTTGTGCGCGCGCGTTGGCGACCGACAGTCACGAGGTCAAGACCGCATGCGACGGCAGCGATGCGCTCGACCTGCTGGTGCGCGAGGAGGGGCGCTTCGACCTCCTCGTTACCGACATCCGCATGCCGATCATGGACGGCATCGCGCTCGCGCTTGCCGCGGCGCGCGATTATCCCGATCTTATTATCCTGCTGATGACCGGCTACGCCGATCAGCGCGAGCGCGCCCACGGCCTCGACGCCATCATTCACGATGTGATCGCCAAGCCGTTCTCGGTCGCGGCGCTGCGCGATGCGGTCAATGAAGCGCTGACGGTCAAAGCGCGTGGCTGACGCGCCTTCCCCCCGGGGCGCAGACTTATTAACTCGCTGCCTATTATTGCAGATGCCAATTTTCTGATTTTGCTTCCGCTTTCGGGGCATTAACGGACATGTCCGGCCCCGCTGCCGGCGCGTCCAGGTAGCGAGTGACCCTTAGCGTCGATTTGCTGCAAGACTTCGGTGCAGCGCAGCACGTGAAGCGTGCAGCTATGCAGGTGCTCGAAGCGGACGTGTAGAAGCCGCTGGTCAATGTCCGCTTATCGGGGTGAGGCAGACCTTATGCGGGGGTCGTGCTTACTGAAATAGGCGCCAGCCTCGCCACCGTAACTTCGCCATCAGTAATGTAGTGATTGACAGGTTCTAAGGGCAAACGTTGGCCGGATCGATACGAATTCACGTCTTCGATGACACGATTATTCCGCAACTCAGCAATGATGTAGTCTCGTTCGGCATTCGTATCCGAATCTGTGGCGTGGGTAATCTGAAATGTGAGTTGGGTTAGGGACAAACCGGTATCTTTGGTGCCAGCTCCGACCCAGAGAACGTGTGCATTATGCGGTGGCCGCTCAGTGTTCAGCCAGAAGCTTGCTGTCCCCACTGTGGCTTCGGCGTGCGCGAGGCTCAAAGCCCAAAATCGAATGTGATGGCGCTTCCGTGGGTTGTTATCAATTGCCTTCTGAAAACCGACGTCTTGTCCGCGTCCGTAAAGATAGAGGGTGCTAAACGGGGCGGTCGGATAGGGTGAGTTGAATACGAATGCACGGATTATGCGCCACGAGCTTGCCACACCCAACCGATCAGCCTCTGACCAGCCGGCAATGGCAAAGGCGGCATGAAGCTGTTGGAGCGTTCCTATAAGTACGAGATTGACGGGATCACCGGGCAATCCGTCGCCGGTAGTTGTAAAGCGTGGTACCCGTTTGCGCTGGAGGATTTTAAGGCCCATCCGAACAACGCGCGGGAGGATAATATACGCCGCGATTCCATAAGTGAGGGCCAAAGCCAAAATGGATGGCAGCCTGCGGTCCGTAAATCTGAAGACAAAAACGATCAACCAGACACTAAGGATGCCCAACCCGAGGATGAGCAAACGGTGCAATAAGCGCTTCAGCAATCTCACGATCTAGCCACCATGAAGCGATCCGTCCTGCTTTTATTGTACGCCGAACTGCGCCGCTAGCATTTGCGATGTACTTCACAGTGCGCCATCGTACCGCAATGCACTGATTTCGTCGCTATCGGGGTGAAAGCGGACATAGCGCGGCTATCGCAAATCCGTCACTGCTGACCCTTTCCGACATCGCTGCCTCGATAGACACCCTGGGGCAGCCAACCATAAACTATGGCCCCGAACGCAGCAGGCAGTGCAATCGACATGGCCGAAGAGCGTGTGGAACGACGACTAATCTTACTGCGTCATAAAGCATAGCGGGTGTTCGGTTTGAAGCTGCGGGCACAGCATGGGCATCGCGGCAGGGTTCTGGCGATGCCGACGATCAATCTTCGATGGATGGTGGCGAT